>JAIBBQ010000013.1 GCA_019694595.1 Myxococcaceae bacterium | reverse complement strand
CGACCACGCCCGCGGTCAGCGTGCATGCGGGCCATCGCGAGGGGTCAGGGGCGACGGCCGGCGCGACGAGCTCGGCCGCAGGCCCCGCTGGCGGCGTGGCGGAAGGCAGCGGCGCCTCGGCGCGTGCGGGCGCGTCGCTCGAGGTCAGCTCCACCGAGGCGAGCACTCTGGGGCCCGCGAGCGCCCGCACCGACCGCGCCCCCGCGGGCAGCGTCACCGCCACGCCGGGGCTCGCCGGGAGCGTGCTGAGCGCGCCGTCGGCGGCCGTCACCGCCACCGACTCGCAGCTCCGCCACGGGTCGACCAGCGTCACCGCGTCGTGCTTCGCGAGCAGCCGCACGAAGTCCTTCGGGTACAGGCGGACCTTGGCGCGCTGGAAGGCATCGGCGATCTTGGGCGAGACGTCGGCCGGTGGCGAGGCGTGGGGCGCGAGCGCGAGGAGCTCGGCGTAGACGTCTTCCGCTTCCTTCACCCGCCCTTGGGCCACCAGCGTGCGCGCGAGCAGGTCGAGCACCGGCACCTTCTCGCCGTCGCTCACCGCCTGCTCGCGGGCCAGCCGCAGGCGCGCTTCCGCGGCGCGAAACTGCATCGCGTCGTACAGCTTGGCGCCTTCGTCGAAGTCCGCGGAGGCGCCGAGCAGGGCAGTCAGGCAGGCGACCAGCACCATGGGGCAATCGTACTCACATCGAGGCGGTGCAGACGAAGCCCTCGTCGCGCCACGCCTTCACGTCGTCGACGTAGAACTCGGAGCCGCCGGTGGTGTCGCCCGAGAAGCGGACGGTGGCGGTGAAGTCGGCGGGCGCCTGGGCGGTGGCGCTGGTGCGAAGGTCCTGCCACCCGGCGTCGGCGCTCGCCGGCAGCTCGTGGTCCTCGAAGCCTCCGCCGCTGGTCCAGAAGCGCAGGAACATGCGCAGGCGCGTGGCGGGCGGCACCGTGCCCCGGTGCACGGAGGCCTGGGCACAGTACGTGGCCCCGGCGCTGATGGTCTTCGACGCCGGCGGCTTGCCGCTGAGGCCGAAGGAGTTGCCGGTGGTGGTGGCGGAAGCGCGCCCCGCCCACTGACCGCCGTGCACCACCGACTGCTGCGCGGTGATGGTGGCGTCGCCGCCCTCGTACCAGCCGGTGAGGGCCGCGCCGGCCTCGAAGTCGCCGTTCACCACCAGGTCTCCGCCGTCGGGAGGACCCCCGCGGCACTGCGACGGAGCGCAGCGGTAGCCTTCGCCGCACGGGTGCGCGTCGTCACACGCCTTGCCTTCCAGGCTGGGCAGCGCCGGCAGGCAGCCCAGTGCGACGGCGCTCAGGCCCATGAGGAGTCGTGTCTTCATCACCGGGTCGGCCGGTGAGCATAGCCACCTCAGGTTGTTCCGGCGGTCACGCTTTGAGCGCGGCGATGGGCGTGCCTGACACGTTGCCGAAGCTCGTCTCGGGGTAGCCCATGGCGTGCAGGCAGTTGAAGAGGAAGTCCTTGTGGCTGGTGGTGGGCAGGGTGACGAAGCGGCCCTGCTTGAAGTACCCGCCGCAGCTGCCCGCCACCACGTACGGCAGGTTCTGCTTGCTGTGCTCGGTGGTGCCCGAGTTGTAGCGGCACCCCTGCTCGCTGAAGAGCACCAGGGCCGTGTTGTCCAGCATGGTGCCCGCCCCTTCCTTCACGCTCTTGAACATCGCCACCAGCGACGCGAACTGCTCGACGTACCAGCGGTGGATCGCGGCGTGCTGGGCGTGGCCGCCGGTGCCGTGGGTGAAGGCGTCGTGCCAGTTGGTGTCGTAGCCCGCGCCCACCCAGCCCGGGCTCGCGCGGCCCTGGCCGTTCTCCGCGCCGATGACTGCGACGCGCACCAGGTCGCACGCCATGGCGTTCGCGACCACCTTCAGGTGCGACTGCAGCCGGGCGGGGATGCTCGCGTTCTCGTACGGGGGCGAGGCGGCCGGGCGCCCGGGCACCGTGCAGCCGGCGCTGGTGGTGACCGGCGGCGCGGCGGTGGTGAGGCGCGTCTCCAGCTCGCGCACGTTGGTGAGGTGCTGGTCGAGCTTGGCGCGCTCGGCGCCGGTGAGCTGCGGCTGCACCGCCTGGAGCTCCGCGGTCACCGCGTCGAGCACGCTCTTGCGCTTGAGGCGCAGCGCTTCCACCGCGGGGTCGGGGCCGCTGGTGCTGCCGCTGCTGGTGACGCCGGCGAACACGCGGTCGAAGGCCTTCTGCGGGTCGGCCTCGGGAATGACGGGCAGGTTGGGGCCCAGGGCGCTGAAGAGGCTGCGGTCGGCGCGCAGCGCGAAGTCGTTGCGGTAGCTGGTGATGAGCTCGAGGCTTCTGGTGCGCACCGTCGAGGGCAGCTTCGACTTGAGGTACTGGTCGAGCGAGATGTTGGTGTGCTTGCTCGCCTCGTCGCGGCCGTCGCAGGAGCGGCCGGTGAGCATCGAGCCCGGCTCCTTGTGGTTGCCGGTGCTGTCGTCGGCCAGGCTGGCCACCGGCGCGAAGTTGAGTCCGTCGATGACCAGCAGCGAGTCCTTGTGCGGGGCGAGCGGCTGGAGAATCTGGCTCAGGGTGAAGCTGGTCTCGGAGCCGGTGCAGGCCCACGCGTCGCGCACCGTGCCCAGCGGCGTGTGGAAGAAGACGATGCGCTTGGGGGCGGCGGTGGTGGCGCCGTAGGCGCGGGAAGCGCGCAGCACCGGCAGCACGTAGAGGCTCGCCGCGGTGCTGAGCTTGAGGAAGCTGCGTCGCGAGAAGTGCATGGGGTCGTCCTTGGGGGTGAGGGGGCGGGACTCAGGGGCGGGTGCGAATGGCGAAGCCCGGGGTGTGCACCAGGGCGCGCGCCAGGGTGGCGAGCTTCCCACCCGAGGCGGCGAAGGCGTCCTTCATCGCCAGCACCGAGCAGGCGTCGGCCGGGGTGTCGCGGCGGCCGAGCCCGTAGCGGAAGTAGCTCACCGCGACGCAGTCGCTCACCTCGCGCGCCTGGGCGAGCGTGTTCGCCAGCGCGAGCGCGCCGGTGAAGGTGCCGTTGATGGCCTTGGTGGAGACGAGCTCGCCGGAGGCGTCGACCGGCACGCCGTTCTCGGTGGTGCGCCACTTGCCGATGCCGTCGTAGTTCTCGAAGGCGAAGCCGATGGGGTCCATCAGCCGGTGGCACGCGGCGCAGGAGCTCGCCGAGAGGTGGGCCTGGTAGCGGCCGCGGGTGGTGTTGGTGGCGCTGGGCGCGGGCAGGGTGTCGATCACGTTGGGCGGAGGCGCGGGCATCTCCTGGCAGAGCAGCCGCTCGCGCACGAAGAGGCCCCGCTGCACCGGGCTCCCCGAGCGCGCGTCGCCGCGCACCGCGAGGAAGCTGCCCTGGGTCAGGAGGCCGGCCCGCTGGCCGGTGGGGAGGCTCACCTTGCGCAGCGCGGTGCCGGTGACGCCGCTGACGCCGTAGAAGCCGGCGAGCGACTGGTTGAGCATCGAGTAGTCGGCGGTGAGCAGCGCCGACAGGGTGCCCGCGCCGTTCCACACCACGTCGTCGGCGAAGGCGTGGGCCTCGGCCTGGAGGTCGGCGACCAGCGCCGGGGTGAAGGCGGGGAAGGCGGCGCCGTCCTTGGTGGTGGTCTCCAGCGCGCCCACCTGGAAGTCCTCGGCGAGGAAGCGCCACAGGAAGTCGCGCGCCCTGGGGTCGGCCACCAGCCGGTCGACCTGGGCGTCGACGCCCGCGGGGGTGTCGAGGCCGCCGGACTTCGCGGCGGCGAGGAGCGCGTCGTCGGGCGGGGCGTTCCACACCAGGAAGCTCAACGCGGACGCGAGCTCGTACGAGGTGAGCGGCACCTGCGCGCCGCTCGCGCCCGGGCCGCCGAGCTCGAAGCGGTAGAGGAAGCCGGGCGACTGCAGCATCGCCTCCAGCACCATCTGCACGCCCTGGGTCGGCGTGGTGCCCTTCTGGAAGAGCGCGAAGAAGCGCGCCTGCTGGGCGGTGTCGAGCGGCGTACGGAAGACGCGCAGGCCGGTGCGCTCGATGAAGGTCTTCACGCAGGCGGCGTTCGCCGGGTCGGCCGGGGTGCACGGCAAGAGCACGTCGAGGTGCTGCACCGCCTGCGCGGCGAGCGCCTCGGCGGCGTCGAAGTAGTCGGCGGCGAGCGCGGCGGACACGTACGCGGTGTCGGCGCCGTTGGTGAAGCCGCTGCCCGAAGTCTCGGCCTCGAAGGTGCTCGCGGGCGTCGAGGTCACCGGCAGCACGGCGCGCGCGGCGGCGTCGTACTGGCGGTGCGAGAGCCGCCACACGCGCGCGGCCGGCGGAGCCCCGCAGGTGACGGTGGTGCCGCCGGGGTCGGTCATCGTCGGCGGGTTGGGCGTGGGGCCGGGAACGGTGGGGTCGGGCGGCGTGGTGCCGGTGGGCGGCGTGGCGGGCGTGCCTTGCGTCGACGGCACGTTCTTCGGCGGCCAGTCGGAGTCGTCGGGCGGCGTGGTGGGCGTGCTGACCTCGAGCATCCCCTCGCACCCGGAGCAGAGGGTGACGAGGGCCAGGACCCACAGGCGAGAGGCGGTCATGCGCCTGCCCAGTCCAAGAGCCGTGCCCAGGCCCAACCGCTTGATTCGCTTCCGGAATCACCCCGGCCGCGGGCCGAACGGGAAGCGCCCTGCGCTTCTCACCCGTGCCAGCTTTGGCACACGCGCTGGAAAGCAGCCGTGTCCGCGAACGCTTCCCGGAACGCTTCTCGGAACGCTTCACGAGGCGCTCGGTCCTCGTGAAACGAAGGCCCTCGGGCGGCGCCGGGCGAGAGCCCCGTGCCCCCCATCCGTGGGACGAGGCGAAGCCTCGCCACCTTCGCGGGCAGCGCCCTCGCGAAGGTCAAATACTGATGGAGCCTTCGCGGAAGTCGGTCTTGCGCAGGTGCACGTTGATGCACACCGGCTTGCCCTGCCGCGAGAGCGCCTTGGCCTGGTCGATGACCTCGTCGGTCTTCGCCGGGTCGTCGAGCAACAGGCCCACGCCGCCGTAGCCCTGGGCGACCTCGTGGTACGCGGTGCGCCGCAGCGCGGTCCCCACGTCGGACCCGAGAATGGTGACCTGGTCGCGGGCGATCTGCCCCCACGACGCGTCCGTGCCGATGACCGCGATGGGCGCCATGCCGTGCCGGGCGAAGGTGTCGAACTCCGCGAGGCTGTAGGCGCTCGAGCCGTCGCCGTAGATGATCCACACCTCGCTCTTGGGCCGCGCCGCCGCCGCGCCCACCGCGAAGCCGCCGCCCACCCCGAGCGTGCCGAAGACGCCGGGGTCGAGCCACGAGAGCGGCCCGCGGGGTTTGAGGATGTACGCCGCGGTGGCCACGAAGTCGCCGCCGTCGACCACCAGCATCGAGTCGTCGGCGAGCTTCTCTTCCAGCCGCAGGAAGAAGTGGAGCGGGTCCACCAGCGGGCCCGCCGCGTTCGCCTTGGAGCGGATCTCCGCGTCGCGCGCCTGCTCGCGCTCCCGGCAGGCGTCGATGAAGCTCTTCCACTTCGGCTGCGGCGAGACCTTCTCCGCGAGTCGCACCAGGAAGTCGCCGGCGTGCATCTGCAGCGCGACCTGCGGGGTGCGGTTCTTCTTCAGCTCGCGCGACGAGAGGTTGGCGGCGATGACCTTCGCCTTGCGGCCGATGCCCAGGCCGTACTTGAGGCGGAAGTCGAACGGGAAGCCGCACACCACCACCACGTCGGCGTCCTTGAGCGCCTTGCCGCGGGCGTGGCGGAACTGCAGGGCGCTGTCCTTGCCGAGCAGGCCGCGCGACATGCCGCCCAGCCACACCGGAATGCCCATCGACTCGATGGCGCGCGCGAGCGGCGCGGCCTCCTTGCAGTTCACCATCGTCTGGCTGCCGATGACGAGCGCCGGCCGTTCCGCCTTGCGCAAGAGCTTCACCGCCTGCTCGAGCCCGTCGGACAGCACCGGCCGCAGCTTGGGCAGCTCGGGCATCGCCCCCGCGAGGTCGAGGTGCGGCGCGTGGAACTGCCGGTAGAGGTGGCCCTTCAGGTACAGGCCGATGGCCTTCTGGCCGAGCGACTTGGCGTTCTCCACGCCGCTCTCCTTGAGGTACCAGTCCTTGACGATCTTCTCGGGGTACAGCACGTCGACCGGCACCTCGAGGAACACCGGCCCCGGCACGCCGCCCGTCGCTTCCTCCAGCGCCCGCTGCACCATGGGCCCGAGCTGCTTCACGGTGGACACCTTGGCGTGCCACTTCACGGCGCCCTGCACGAGCTCGATCTGGTCGATGTCCTGCAGCGCGCCGCGGCCCTTGAGCACCGTCGCGGTGGCGCCGCCGAAGAGCACCAGCGGCGACTGGGCGAGCTGCGCGTTCTTGAGCGCGGTGATGGCGTTGGTGACGCCCGGGCCGGCGGTGACCGCGGCCACGCCGGGCAGGCCGGTGACGCGGGCGAGCGCGTCGGCGGCGAACACCGCGTTCTTCTCGTCGCGGCAGTCGATGATCTGCAGCCCCGCGTCCTTCGCCCCCACCAGGATGGGCGAGATGTGCCCGCCGCAGAGGGTGAAGACGCAGGGAATGTTCCACTTGGCGAGGACGGCGGCGATGAGGTCGCCTCCGTGGCGCAGCTGCGCAGGTCCGCTCATGGGCCGCGTTTAACCACCGGCGCCCGGTCGTGTCGCGTGCCGAAAGGAAGAGGGAAGGCGCACCGTCGCCCGTGCGTTAGCTTCCGCGCATGCTCCTCGGCCTGCTGCTCCTCGCCCTCGACGCCGGCGCCCCTCCGGCGGCCGACGCCGGTGCTCCACGCTCCGTAGACGCCGGCCCGGCCGACGCCGGTGTCCCCGACTGGCAGCTGTCGCAGAAGCTGGGCAAGGGCAGCGCGCTGCGCACCGAGCTGGTGAAGGAGCTCACCGCCCCGCTGCGCCGCGACGCCGGCACGGGCGAGCAGGCGCTCACCGAGGCCGAGGCCGACGCGCTCCTCGACGACCCGCGCGCCCAGCCGGTCTACGGCGAGAAGACGGTGTCCATCGTCGCCCCGTCGATGGTGGTGAAGCAGCGCAAGGACCACCTCGACCTGATGGCGCTCTTCCTCAAGCGCGAGCGGGTGGAAGCCGGCGCGCGCTTCTTCGCCGAGCGGCGCGAGGTGCTGGAGCGCACCCGCGCCAAGACCGGCGTCGACCCCACGGTCATCATCGCCATCCTCACCTGGGAATCGAAGCTCGGCACCATCACCGGCGACTTCAAGGCCTTCAACGTCTTCACCTCGCAGGCCTACTTCATCGACGAGGCCAACGCGGTGGCGCTCAAGCGGGCCGGCGAGAAGAAGGTGCTCTCGCCCGAGGAGCAGCAGAAGCGGGTCGAGCGCATCCGCGAGCGCGCGCACCGCAACCTCGTGGTGCTCGCCCGGCAGTGCAAGGGTCGCAACATCGACACCCTGGAAGTGAAGGGGAGCTGGGCCGGCGCGCTGGGCTTCCCCCAGTTCATGCCCGACAGCCTGCGCTGGGCCGACGACGGCGACGGCGACGGGAAGATCGACCTCTTCACGATGGACGATTCCATCGCCTCCATCGGCCGGTACCTCAAGGAGCACGGCTTCGCGAAGAGCCGGCACGACGCGGTCTACGGCTACAACCACGAGGACGCGTACGTGCAGGGCGTGCTCGCCTTCTCCGAGGCGCTCACCCGGGTGACCGCGGAGACCATGGACCCGTTCTTCGCTCCCGGCGTCTTCGAGCCGGCGCTCGCGCTCCCCGACAAGACGCCAAAGCCCCCCGACCCCGAGGCGCTCGCCGCGCTGGAAGCCAAGGTGGGGCCGCTGCCCAAGGAAGTGCGGGCCGTGTGGGAGCGCAGCGACGGCGGCGCCTTCCAGGTGCCGGTCGGCGCCACCGGTCACCGCACGCTCGTCGTCTTCTCGCCCAAGGAAGCGCTCGACCGCCTCGGCGGTGGGCTCATTCCCAAGGGGTCCAAGGGCATGCTCCCGCTCGGCAACGACGGGGGCCGCGTCACGCTCTTCGTGGACACCAAGGGCGAGCTCGGCCGGGGCAAGGGTGCGCTCTGGTCCATCGACAAGGCCGATGGGCCGGTCCGCCAGGCGGCGCGCTTCGAAGGCCTGACGCTGCTCGAGCCCCTCAAGCGCTTCGCCTTCGACGTGCCGCTGTTCGACAAGGTGAACGGGCTCCTGCCCATCGCGCCGGGCGCCGACGCGGGAAAATGAGCGAGGGCCGGACGAGGCCCTTGCTGCCCCCGTCCGGCCCCCACGCTCACTTCGACGGCAGCTCGAGCTTCAGCTTGCTCAGCGCCCCGTCGCCGAGGACCAGGTTGACCTGGCCCACCTTGCCCGCGAGCTCGGTGTACGCCTCGAGCTCCTTGAGGCGCACCAGCAGCGGGTTCTCCGCGAGCACCTTCGCGGTCTGCGCCAGCGACCGGGTGGCGGCGGTCTCCTCCCGACGGGAGATGACGTTCGCCTCGGCCGCCTTCTGGGCCGCGATGACCTTGTTGAGCAGCTCCTTCATCTCGCCCGGCAGGACCACGTCCTTCAGGCCCAGCTCGAGCAGGGTGAGGCCGACCGAGGTGGCCCGCTCCCTGACGGCCGCGGCCATCGAGGTCGCGAGCTCCCCCCGCGCTGCGAGGAGCTCGTCGAGCGTGCGGGACGAGACCGCGTCCCGCGCCGCCAGCTGCATCGCCAGGTAGAGCACGTCGTCGGCGTTGCGTGCCACGGAGGCGAGCTTGGCTGCGTCCGCCACCTTGAACACCGCCGACACGTTGAGCCGCAGGCTCACCCGGTCCCTGGTCATCACTTCCTGGCCGGTCACGTGGAGCAGCCGCTCCTTGAGGTCCACCACCGCGAAGCTGACCTTCTGCTCCACGGTGAAGGCCGCGTGCCGGCCCGGCCCGCGGGTCGCCCGCAGCACCCCGTCGACGAGCTCGAGCGCGACCGCCCCTTCGGGCACGGTCACCTCGACGTAGTCACTCGCCGGCATGAGCGCCTTGAGCTCGTCGTTGAGCGGCCGGGTGGTGGTGCCCGAGACGTCGAGCAGCGCCACGGTGACGAGGTTGGTCTTCACCCCCGTCTTCCGGTCCACGGTCCGGTCCACGGTGAGCACCTGGTGCACGCCCGGCTTGAGCAGCTTCACCGGCACGTTCGCCCGGCGCACCACCGCCCGCTGCAGCTCGCCCACGGTCACCACGGTGAGGTCCTCCGCCGGCACCAGCGCCAGCCGCTCGGCGTCGAGCGACGGCACCAGCTCGCTGGTGGCGAACTTCTCCACGGTCACCTTGGCGAACGGCGCGAACACCGAGTGCACGCCCGGCTCGAGGTAGCGCGACGGCTTGCCGTCGAGCACCAGGAACGCCCGCTCCTTCACACCCACCTCGATCTTCATCGCGCACCTCGCTTTCGTGCCGCTTCTTGGGGCCCGGTGGACTGCTCGAGGAGCGCGGGCCTGACGCTCGACGATGGGGAAAGGAGTGGGCGGGGCCACCGTTCACGGGCAGCGCGCTCGCACGGCGCGTGCGCGAGCGACCGTTCGGCGTTCGCGAGGGAGCGAGGCCCCCGGGCCGTGGGTCCGGGTCCCGCGTCACCGACACGCGAGAGGCCCGCGACGGGCTGGGGGGCGACGGTCCTTTCGCGAAGGACGAGGTGCTGCCCGTGCACGCCGAGCACGACTGCCGGCTCCCGGCGACCCCGCCCTGTGTCCGGGGGAGTCGAACCCCCGACAGCCAGAGTTCGAATCTGGTGCTCTACCGACTGAGCTAGGACGAGTGAACGGCTCGTGTGGGACCGGTCTCCCGGCCCCTGGGGTGTCGCATCCCGCGTCGGGTTCGAACCACCTGTGCGACGCGCTCGCGGTACGCGGGGAAGCGCCTCTCGCGCGGCCAGGTGCCCTCCGTGGGCAGTGACGCCGGTGAGACGCGAGGGCGTGCTCGCCCTGACGCGAGGTCATTTGGGGGACTTTTGGAACACCTGACCCGCCCCCGCCGTCGGATACGTTCGTGGTGGTGCGCGGCCCGACCCGGCAGGACCTCGAATGACCCCGGCGCTGCTCGCGCTGCTGCTCGCCGCGCCCGACGCGGGCACCGCCTGCGCGCCGCCGGTCTGCCGCACCTTCAAGAACGCCCAGGCCGCCTTCGCGCAGGTGCTCGAGGCCCACCCGTCGGTGCTGGGCATCGGCGAGTACCACGAGCTCGAAGGCGCCCCGAAGGTGAGGAGCGCGCTCAAGCGCTTCACCGTCGACCTGCTGCCGCTGCTCGACGGCCAGGCGGGCGCGCTGGTCGCCGAGACGTGGATGACCACCGGCAAGTGCGGCGCCACCGAGAAGAAGGCGGTCCAGGAAGTGAAGAAGGTCACCCAGCGCCCCGACACCACCGAGGACGAGCTCTCGACGATGCTGGAGAAGGCCTTCGACCACGGCCTCAAGAACCACATCCTCCTGCTGAGCTGCGCCGACTACCAGGCGCTGATGGACGAGAACGGCCACCTCGACGCCGAGAAGAGCCTGCTGCTGGTGCGCAAGCTGGTGTCGGAGAAGGCGCTCGAGGTGATGGAGAAGGGCGAGGCGGGGCCCGGCCAGAAGCTCCTCGTGCTCTACGGCGGCGCGGTGCACAACGACGTGGCGCCGCTGCCCGACTACGCCGCGTACACCTTCGGGCCGCAGCTCTCGCAGGCCACCGACGGCGGGTACGTCGAGCTCGACCTGCTGGTGCCGGAGTACGTCGCCCAGGACGACGACCTGCCCAAGGAGTCGTGGTTCGCCCCGGCAATGAAGGCCGCCGCGCAAGGCAAGACGGTGCTCGTCTCTCCGCGGCCCGACGCGTTCTTCCTCTTCTTTCCGCGCACTCCGCTCAGGAAGTGACGCGGGCGACCGCGGTGTGCTCGCGCATCACCGCCGCGAGCTTCTCCAGCGCCGGGCCCAGCGGCGAGCCCTTGCGCCAGGCGAGCGCCAGCGTGCGGTGGGGCGCCGGCTTCTCGAAGGGCCGCACCCGCACCGCGGCGCGCTTCACCTCGGTGTCCACCGAGAGGCTGGGCAGCAGCGTCACCCCGGCACCGGCCGCCACCATCTGCGTCAGGGTGCCCAGGCTGGTGGCGCGGAACTCGAGCTGGGGCGCCCCCTTCTTCTCGCAGTAGGCGATGGCCTGGTCGCCGAAGCAGTGGCCGTCTTCCAGCACCAGCACCTCCGACTGCTTGAGCTCCTTGAGGCCCACCGGGCCGTCGTGGTCGAGCGGGCTCTTGCGCGGCACCGCGAGCACGAAGGGGTCGATCGCGAGCACCGCGTGGTCCACGTCGCCCAGGTTCGCTTCCAGCGCCACCACCACCGCTTCCAGCGAGCCGTTGGCCAGCGCGACGCTGAGCGGCGCGGTCTTCTCTTCGCGCCACAGCGTGGTGAGCCGCGGGAACGTCTTGCGCAGCGCGGGCATCACCTGGGGCAGCAGGTACGGGGCTACCGTGGGAATGACGCCCAGCCGCAGCGTGCCGGCCAGCACGTCGCCCGCCTGGTGCGCGTCGCGGGTGAGCGCGCGCGCTTCTTCCAGCACCGCCCGGGCCGGCGCCACCAGCGTCCGCCCGGCAGGCGTCACCACCACCCCGGAGCGGTCGCGCTCGAACAGTCGCACCCCGAGCGCTCCTTCCAGCTCGGCGAGCTGCGCCGACAGCGACGGCTGCGACACCGCGCACTGCACCGCGGCCTTGCGGAAGTTGAGCGCCTCGGCGACGGCGACCGCGTACTGGAGCTGGCGGAGCGTGAAGGGTGGGGTGGCGAGGTTCATAGGAAGAAACTATCAAAGTCATGGCCAAGATGTGTTGGCCGCTGTCACTGCCCTTGGGCATGGTTCGCACATCTCGAACCGCTGTCCCGGAGACTTTCGACCATGGCGAAGACCACCCAGACCACGCTCACCACCGAGGCCGGCGCCCCGGTGGCCGACAACCAGCACTCGCAGCGCGCCGGAGTGAACGGCCCCACGCTCCTGCAGGACCACCACCTCATCGAGAAGCTCGCGCGCTTCAACCGCGAGCGCATTCCGGAGCGCGTGGTGCACGCCGTGGGCACGCTCGCCTACGGGTCGCTCGAGGTCACCACCAAGGACGCGACGCGCTGGACCAAGGCGAAGCTCTTTTCCCAGAAGGGCAAGAAGACGCGGCTCGCGATCCGCTTCTCGACGGTGGCGGGGTCCAAGGGCGCCGCCGACACCGCCCGCGACCCGCGCGGCTTCGCGGTGAAGTTCTACACCGAGGACGGCAACTGGGACCTGGTGGGCAACAACACCCCCATCTTCTTCCTGCGCGACGGCATCAAGTTCCCCGACTTCATCCACTCCCAGAAGTACGACCCGTTCACCAACCGCCAGGAGCCCGAGAACCAGTGGGACTTCTTCTCGCGCACCCCGGAAGCCACCCACCAGTTCATCTGGCTCTTCGGCGACCGCGGCATCCCCCGCACCCTGCGCCACACCGACGGCTTCGGCTCGCACACCTTCGGCACCGTCAACGCCAAGGGTGAGCGCTTCTGGGTGAAGTTCCACTTCAAGACCGACCAGGGCATCGAGACGCTCACCAGCGAGGAAGCGGCGGCGCTGGGCGCGAAGGACCCCGCGGCCCACCACAAGGACCTCTACGACGCCATCGAGCGCGGCGACTTCCCGTCGTGGACGCTCAAGGTGCAGGTGATGCCCGAGAAGGACGCCGCCGGGTACCGCTTCAACCCCTTCGACCTCACCAAGGTGTGGCCGTACGCGGACTACCCGCTCATCGAGGTGGGCAAGGTGGTGCTCGACCGCGTGCCCGACAACTACTTCGCGGAGACCGAGCAGTCGGCCTTCGACCCCGGCAACTTCGTGCCCGGCATCGGCCCGTCGCCCGACCCCATGCTGCAGGCGCGCCTCTTCGCGTACGGCGACGCGCAGCGCTATCGCCTGGGCGTCAACCACACCCGGCTGCCGGTCAACGCGCCCCAGGGCGTGGCTGGAGGCGCCCGGAACAACGGCCGCGACGGCGCGATGCGCTTCGACGGCAACGGCGGGCGCTCGAGGAACTACGAGCCCAACGCCGACGGCTCCCCGGCGCAGACCGGCGAGGCGTACGACTTCGCGCTCCCGGTCGCCGGCGCGGTGGGCACCCACGGGCTCATCAAGCACGCGGAGGACGACGACTTCGGCCAGGCGGGCGCGCTCTTCCGGGTGATGAAGAAGGACGAGCAGGCCCGTCTCGTGGAAAACCTCGCCGGCTCGCTCTCGCAGGTGAAGAATGCCGAGGTGGTGAAGAAGTCCATCGCCCACTTCCGCGCCGCCGATGCGAGCCTCGGCAGCCGGCTCGAGAAGGCCGTCGCCGCGGCCAGGAAGGCAGTGAAGTCGTGAGCCAGGAGCCCAGGGACCCCGCAGTCCTCATCGCCCAGCAGGCCTTCGACGCCGCCCGCCGCGGCGACGTCGCGGCACTCACCACCGCGCTCGGCCAGGGCCTGCCGGTCGGCGTGCGCAACCAGGCCGGCGACACCATGCTGATGCTCGCCGCCTACCACGGGCACCTCGACGCGGTGCGGCTGCTCCTCGAGCACGGCGCCGACCCGGAAGCGCGCAACGACCGCGGGCAGAGCCCGCTGGCCGGCGTGGCCTTCAAGGGCAACGTGGCGGTGGCGCGGGCGCTGCTCGAGGGCGGCGCGGGCGCCGACACCGCGGGCCCCGACGGGCGCACCGCGCTGATGTTCGCGGCGATGTTCGACCACGTGGAGATGGTCGAGCTGCTGCTGTCGGCCGGTGCGCAGCTGCAGCGCCGCGACGCCGCCGGGGCCTCGGCCGCCGAGCTCGCGCAGAACATGGGCGCCAGCCGCGTCGGGCACCTGCTCAGCCTCGTGCGGAGCTGAGCTCTGTCCTCGCGAGGGCGCTGCCCGCGAGGACGGCGGGGCCTTCGCCCCGTCCGGTGATGGTGGTCAGGGGGCTCTCGCCCGGCGCCGCCCAGGGGCGCTCGGAGCACGAGGACCGGAGCGCCTGCTGAGCTCTGTCCTCGCGAGGGCGCTGCCCGCGAGGACGGCGGGGCCTTCGCCCCGTCCGGTGATGGTGGTCGCTGGGCTCTCGCCCGGCGCCGCCCAGGGGCGCTCGGAGCACGAGGACCGGAGCGCCCTTGGGCTGAGGTCTAGCTACGCAGGGAGCGCGCGGTCGATGAGCGCCTTCACCGGCGCGCCGGCGGGCAGGGTGCCGAACACCTGTCCGTGCCGGTTTCCCAGCCGCGACTCGCAGAAGGCGTCGGAGACGACCTTGTTGCCCGCGCGCACCAGCAGGCTCGCCTGCAGCGCCACCGCCATGCGCTCCACCACCGCGCGCGAGCGCGTCTCCAGCGTCTCCACGTCGGAGAAGAGCGCCGGCAGCTCGGCGAGCTCCTGGTCGAGCAGCACGTGGCCGCCCATGCCCTTCTGCAGCTCCCCGAAGAAGGCGTCGCGGCTCGCCGGCTCCTTGGCCAGCGCGCGCAGCACGTCGAGGCACTGGATGTTGCCGCTGCCTTCCCAGATGGAGTTGAGCGGGGCCTGCCGGTAGAGGCGCGGCAGAATCGACTCTTCCACGTAGCCCATGCCGCCCAGCGACTCCTGCGCCTCGTTGACGAAGGGCGCGGCGCGCTTGCACACCCAGAACTTGCCCACCGCGGTGGCCAGCCGGCAGAAGGCGGCCTCGCTCTCGTCGCGGTGACTCGCGTCGACCGCACGGGCCACCCGGGCGGTGATGGCGAGGTGGGCTTCCGATTCCAGCGCGAGGTCCGCCAGCACGTTGCGCATCAGCGGCTGGTCGACGAGCAGCTTGCCGAACGCCTTGCGGTGACGCGCGTGGTGAATCGCGTGCACCAGCGCCTGCCGCATGATGCCCGCGCTGCCCATCATGCAGTCTTGCCGGGTGAGCGCGACCATCTCGAGAATGGTGGCCACGCCGCGGCCCTCGTCACCCACCATCCACGCGGTGGCGCCGTGGAACTCGACCTCGCTCGACGCGTTGCTCCAGTCGCCGAGCTTCTCCTTGAGCCGCTGCACCCGGATGGCGTTGCGGGTGCCGTCGGGCAGGAAGCGCGGCATCAGGAAGCACGACAGCCCGCCTTCGGCCTGCGCCAGCACCAGCCACGCGTCGCACATCGGCGCGGAGAAGAACCACTTGTGGCCCACCAGGGCGTACGGCTCGCCCGGGCCGCGACCCGCGAGCTGGTGCGCCTTGGTGGTGTTGCTGCGCACGTCGGAGCCGCCCTGCTTCTCGGTCATGCCCATGCCCACCGTGACGCCGGTCTTCTGGGCGAGCGGCAGCTGGCGGGTGTCGTATTCCTTGGAGGTGACCTTGGGCAGCCATTCCGCGGCGAGCTTCGGGTGGTGCCGCAGCGACGGCACGCAGGCGTACGTCATGGTGAGCGGGCAGCCGGTGCCCTGGTCCGCCTGCGCGTGGAGGTAGCCCAGGCCGAGCCGCACCACGTGCGCGCCCGGCTTCGACTCGTAGCGCCAGCCCCAGGTCGGCACCTCGTGGGCGATCGCCGCCCGCATCAGCTGGTGGTACGCCGGGTGGAACTCCACCTCGTCGAGGCGGTGGCCGTAGCGGTCGAAGAGCTTGAGCTTCGGCTTGTTCTCGTTGGCGAGGAACCCCGCCACCATCAGCTCGCCCCCGGCCAGCGCGCCGTAGGTGTCGAGCGCCTCGTTCGCCCAGCCGCCACCTTCGCGCTTCAAGGTCTCCTGCAGCGCGACGTCGGTGCGCCAGAGGTTGTGCTCGAGCGGGGGCGCCTGGTTGAGCACCTCGTGGGTGACGAAGGACCGTGCGGGGGCGTTCTCGAGGCTCATGCCCGGGTGCGTACACCAGGGGCGCGCCGCGGTGGTACCCCGCGCTCACTTCCCCGGGGCGACCGGGCACTCCGCGATGACCTCGACCTCGGGGCCGTGGGTCTCGTAGCGCAGCTCGAACTCCGCCTCGGCGCGGATCCGCCCCAGGCCGAGGCCCGAGCCCACCGCGCGCTTGGCGCTGCGCCGCATGAGCACCTGGTAGTGGGCGCCGGGGTCCGGCGAGCGGGCGATCTCTTCCAGGTTCTGCTTGAGCGTCTCCAGGTGCTCGCCCGTGGGCCGGTTCCAGGTCCTGATGGAGATGGTGCGCGGCTCTTCGTGCAGCTCGATGCGCACGCGGGTCAGCCCGTCGCTGCTGTGCTTCACCGCGTTCTCGAGCAGCTCGTGGGTCGCCACGCCGAGCCGGGAGATGAGGTCGGGGTCCTGCAGCGTGTGCTGGTAGAAGGCCGACGCGAACTCCCGCACGTGCGAGACGAGCGCCATGCTGGGGGCGAACGACACCTCGATGAAGGGCGTGCTCGCGGCCGCCATCAACGTGCCCCTTGCGTGGCTTCCAGGTCCACCACGTCGACGCCGAAGGTCGACAGCGCGTGCATGCTGCCCTTGAGCCAGCGCACGTCGGGGCTGTAGCGGAACTGGATGCGGTAGCGGTCGGCCGCGGGCGCGTCCTGGACCTTGGAGATCCAGGTGACGAGCTCCTTGAAGCAGCTCGAGTTCATGAAGGTGAGCCGGGTCAGGTCCACCACCGCGCGCGTGTAGTGGTGCTGCGCCCACAGCGCGTGAACCTGGGTGAGCACCGCGGCGAGCCCGTCCTTGTCCGGCGTCTCCGCGGCTCCGGCCAGCGACAGCTCCAGCCGCCCGGCGGTGACGCCCGCGACCGCGCCCAGCCGGCCCGGCCCGGCCGCCTTCAGCTCGACGCCGTTGGGCAACTTCAGGAGTCCAGTCTCGCTCACGGAACTTCCCCCTCGGAGCGCGTCGCCGCGCGTTTGAAGGCGCGCAGTCTAGACGCAGTCGAGCGGCGTCGGCACCTGCTAGTCGCGGCGGAAGACGTCGTCCTGCAGGCTGGAGATCGACTGCGCGATGCGCTGCCGGATGGAGTCGGGGATCACCGCTCCGGCCATGTCCTCCGCGCGGGCGCAGGCGTTGCTCATCTTGTCGGGGTCCCGCGAATCGAGGATGCCGCAGTAGACGACCTCGGGCGTCACCCGCACGTCGGCGGAGTCGTCGGCCGGGTTCTGCAGCACCACCACCTGGTACCGGTAGAAGAGGAACTTCGGCGGAAGCCCGATGTAATACGACGGGTCGGTCCACTTGCTCTGGATGACGCCGCTCGACGGCGTGGCGTGGAGCACTCCGCCGAGCTGGGTCTCCACCGAGGCCACCGTGCGCTCGAAGGCGTTGGCGCGCTGCAGGGTGCGGAAGCGGGTGCCGGTGACCGGCGCCGGGTGGCAGGCCGCGAGGCCGAACAGCGCGAGGCAGAAGAGCAGTCGCATGGGGTTACCCCTTCGCTTGGTTCAAGGCGCCCTTCGACGCAAGCCCGGCGCGAACATTCACGGCGGCGCGGGGTGGAGTGGCGGCACCGGCCCCGACCGCAGCGCGGGCCGGAGCACGTGGAGGAAGTTGTCCAGCACCGGGGCCCAGTACTGGCCGCCGCGCGACAGCAGGTAATGGCCTTCGGTGCTCACCGGCGGGGTGAGGGTGAAGGTCGCCGGAGCGCCGCCCGCCTGGAAGGCGGCGAACCACTCGCCCGGCGCGTCGGGGCCCCAGAACTGGTCGTTCTGCGCGTAGAGCCACACCGACGGAGGCTGGGGCCGCGCGCCCAGGGCCGCGAACAGCGCGGTGAGCACCTCGGGGCCACAGCTCTTCCCGGGAGACGTGTCGGGCTTGCCGCCGGCGCCGCCGCTGAAGTTGATGCAGCCCACCACGCCGGGCGGGTTGTCGGCGCACGCCTGCACGGTGGTGAGCCCGCCCACCGACACGCCTTCCAGCACGACCCGCGAGGCGTCGAGGTCGCTGCGCGTGCGCGCCCACTCCAGCACCGCGTGCACCGACTGCGCCGCCGTCTGCGCCACCCGCGCGTAGTCCGGCGTGCCGCTGCAGCTCGGGCCCGACCAGCGCGCGCCGCTGTTCTCCCAGTCGTACGCGCCTTCGACGCCGTAGCCGGGGCGAATGGGCGCGGCCACCGCGAAGCCCCGGCGCAGCCAGAAGCGCACGTGGCCGAGCTGCACCGGCGCGGTGAGCGCGGCCCGCTCCTTCTGGTTCACCGCGCGGCCGTGCGAGAAGACCACCAGCGGGAAGGGGCCCGGTCCTTCCGGCCGGTAGAGCAACACCGGCATCTGCCCGCCCGTCAGCGGGTGGTCGACGAGCAGCTGCTCGACCTCGGGCGGCGCTGCGACCCGGCCCGAGACGACCCCGCGCGAGGTGGCGCACCCCGCGAGGGCCACGACGAGCGCGCACCAGGCGACGAATTTCACCGTGGGCTGTTTGCCACGTCTGTCAGGCGAGCTGCCAGTGCCCACGCGAATTCGCGCAGATGCTCGCGGGTGAGACTTTCGATGCCGCAGGCGCTCTTGCTTCCGAGTGCTGCGTGAGGTTTTTGCGGCGACAAGGGGAGGAGTTCTTCGATGCGGATCCACCGTCCGGTGCTGCTGTGCCTGCTGTCCCTCAGTCCTGCCGCGCTCGCCACCGACACGTGGACGCAGCCGTTCCCCGGCATCAAGCTGCTCCACCGGGTCACCTCGACGCCGCTCGACGTGCGCGTCGCGGTGGTGGACACCTGCGCTCCCGGCGTGCGCGTGCACGTCACCTCCCCGTCGGAAGGCAACCGCAAGCCGTCGGCGGTGCAGAGCCTGCTCAACGCGGAGCTGGTCACCAACGGCGACTTCGCGGACCACGACTTCGGGCTCAACGTGGGCAGCGGCGTGTCGTGGGGCACTCCCGACACCGACCACTCGAGCAACGTCACCATCGGCAACGGCGGCATCGCCTTCTACGAGGACTACGAGGTGCTGCCGAACCCCGAGCCGTGGATGACGGACATCCTCGGCGGCCGCTGGTCGCTCCTGAGCGACGGCGACCCGCACTACGGCATCGACGACAAAGGGCCGCCGCCGGGTGGCTTCGTCTGCGCGCCGGGGCTGCTCGACCCCCGCACCGCGGTGGGGCTGTCCAAGGACCACCGAACGCTCTTCATGCTGGTCGCCGACGGGCGGCAGTCGTTCTCGCGCGGCATGACCTGCGACGAGATGATCGACCTCTTCCGCGAGCTCGGCGCGCACTGGGCGATGGGCCTCGACAGCGGCGGCTCCAGCACCATGGTGCTCAAGGGGCAGGGCGTGGTGAACAAGCCCAGCGACGGCACCGAGCGCGTGCTGCGCAGCCACCTGGTGGTCTTCGCCTCGGGCTCCGGCGCGGCGCCCCACTGCGCGCAGACCGCCACCCGAGGCAACGTCGAGCAGGTGAGCTGCGACGCGCTGTCCGGCTGGGCCCAGTCGCCGCTCGCGCCTGCCAGCGCCATCGGCGTGCAGGTGGTGCTCGACGGGCAGCCCGGCGTGGTGGGCAGCCAGCAGGTCCAGGCGTCGGCGGGCCGCTTCCGCGGCGACCTGGTGGCCGCGCTCGGCTCGGGCAACCACGGCTTCCGGATGTTGTTTCCGAGGCCCTGGCAAGACGGGCAGCTCCACGGGCTGCGGCTGTACGGCGTGCACGGCGCGCCTCCGGGGCGGCCCAACGAGCTCGACAACGGCGTCACCCAGCTCGCCTGTCCGGTGCCGCCGGTGCGCGGCGTGCGGCGCGCCATCGGCTCGCCCGCGGTGCTGAGCGCCTGGGGCTTCGACCTCGCCTTCGACCTGCTCACCGTGTCCGACGGCGCCATCGCGGCGCTCACCGCCGGGCCGGACCTCGCCGCGACCTTCTCGCTCCAGCGCGCCACCGGCACCACCACGCTCTACCTGGTGGAAGGCGGCCGCCGGCACCTGGTCGCCAACGACGAGGTGAAGGACAACTGGCGCCTGGGCGGCGTGGCGGTGACCGACGTGACCCAGGCGCAGCTCGACGGCCTGCAGCCCGGCGCGCCGCTGTCGGCCCGCCCGGAGCTGGTGAAGGGCAGCAGCGCGACGGTGTACCTGGTGGAGCCGGAGCCCGACGCGCCGGTGCGCGTGGCGAGCGCCTTCCCCGGCGCGGTGGTGCCGGCCTCGCCGCCGTCCTTCTACGTGCCGATGACGCCGCAGCGTGCGCTCGACACCCGCTCCGGCGCTCCGCTCGCCGCGGGCAGCGACACCGCGGTGGCGCTCGGCCTGTCTGCCGGCGCGGCGGCGGCGTGGCTCACCGCCACCGTCGTCGACCCGCTCTCCGGCGGCTACCTCACCATCTACCCCGCAGGCACGTCGCGCCCTGCGAGCTCCACCGTCAACTTCCAGGGCCAGGACGTGCGGGGCAACGGCGTGGTGTCGGGCCTGGGCAACGGCCAGGTGATGGCCTTCACCAGCGTGCAGACGAACCTGGTGGTGGACGTGATGGGCACCTTCCAGGCCCAGGGCCTCGGCTTCCGGCCGCTGACGCCCGCGCGGCTGCTCGACACCCGCTCGCCCGTGGCGCCGCTCGCGGCCGGCGTGGAGCGCAGCATCGCGGTGCCGCAGCTCTCGGCCAATGGCGTGGCGGTGGTGAACCTGACCGCGGTCGCCGGAGCGGCGGCGGGCTTCCTCACCGTGAAGCCCTGCGGTGGGGCCCAGCCGCCGACCTCCAACCTCAACTTCGCGCCCGGCGCCGTGGCGTCCGCGCTCACCGCCGCGCCGCTCACCGGCGGGTCGATGTGCGTGGTGTCCTCGGTGGCGGTGGACGTCATCGTCGACCTCACCGGCGGCTTCGAGCCCAGCGCCACCGGCCGCTTCGTCGCCAGCCAGCCGTTCCGCTTCCTCGACACCCGGCGCACCGACACGCCGTGGACCGGCCGGCTCAAGCCGAACGAGCCCATCGACCTCAACGTTCGCTCCATCGGCAACGTGCCGGGCGACGTGGTGGGCGTGGCCTTCAACGCCGCGGTGGTGGACGCTGACGGCCCGGGCTTCCTCACGCTCTACCCGTGCGGCGCGGTGCCACCCACCTCCTCGCTCAACTTCGGCGCCACCGGGGCGACCGCCAACCTGTCGGTCACCGGCCTCAGCAACGCCGGCGCGCTGTGCGCCGTGTCCACTACCCGCGCCAACCTCATCCTCGACCTCCAGGGCATCTTCGTCCCGCCGCCGCCTCCGCCTCCCCCCGACGCCGGGCCTGGCTTCGACGCCGGTCCGCCCCCGGACGCGGGCCCGGGCTTCGACGCCGGCCTGCCCGACGCGAGCGTCGCCGACGCGGGCCCTGGCGATGCGGGTGGTGGCAGCGGCGGTGGCGACGGCAGCGGCGGCGGCGGGACTGGCTCCTCCGGTGGAGGCTCGGCAGCCTCCGGCGGCGGCTCCGGAGCTTCCGGTGGCGGCGCCCAGGCCTCGGGCGGTGGGGCGACCTCCAGCGCCGGGGGCGGCGGCAATGCCCCGGCCCAGGGCGCGTGCGGGTGTGGCAGCGCGCCACTCGCGGGCACCGCGCTGCTCGGCCTGCTCCTCGGCGCCCGCCGCCGCCGGCAGCCGCGCCGAGCGGCGCGCGAAGAAGTCGCTGCGCGCTCGCGCGGGCGCGGTTACTCACGCGCGCGTGTACGACGCGGTGGTCATCGGCGCCGGCTTCGGAGGGCTGGGCGCGGCCCTCGAGCTCGCGCGCGCGGGCGCGAAGGTGGCGCTCTGCGAGGCGCTCAACTACCCCGGCGGCTGCGCGAGCACCTTCAGCCGGCAGGGGTTTCGCTTCGAGGCGGGGGCCACGCTCTTCACCGGCTTCGCGCCCGGGCAGCTCTTCGAGCGGTGGATCGCCCGCGAGGCGCTCGAGGTGCCGCTCGACTGGCTGGACCCGGTCGTCGAGCTGCGCACCGGCGACTTCACGCTGCCGGTCTGGCGC
The DNA here is from genome assembly GCA_019694595.1 of Myxococcaceae bacterium. Taxonomy (GTDB): domain Bacteria; phylum Myxococcota; class Myxococcia; order Myxococcales; family Myxococcaceae; genus JAIBBQ01. The sequence continues at coordinate 40,211 of JAIBBQ010000013.1, read as the reverse complement.
GACCGCGAGCGGGTGCTGGCGCAGCTCGAGGCGATGCCGGACGCGCCGAAGGAAGGGCTGCGGCGCTTCTTCGCGCTCCAGCGCGCGGTGGGCGACGCGCTCTGGCCGGTGATGGACGAGCCGGAGCGGCTGGAGCTCGCCTCGCTGCCGTCGCTCGGCTGGCATGCGCTGCGCAGCCCCCGCTACCTCAAGGTCGCGCGCTGGGTGGGGCGGCCCCTGGGCGCGGTGCTGGAGCACTGCGGCCTCTCGCGCTTCACGCCGCTGCGCGCGCTCGCCGACGCGCTCTGTCAGATCACCGTGCAGTGCCCCGCCGCCGAGGCCGAGGCCCCCTTCGCGCTCTCCGCCATGGAGTACTGCTGGCGCGGCGCCGCCCACGTGCGCGGCGGCGTGGGCGTGCTCGCCCAGGCGCTGACCCGCGCCATCGCCGCGCACGGCGGCGAGGTGCTCCTCGCCAACCGGGTGAAGTCGGTGGAGCGCAGAGCAGGAGGCGGCTTCGTGGTGCACGCGCGCCGCGGCAGCCTCGAGGCCCGCCGGGTGGTGGCCAACGTGCTCCCGGGGGTCGCCCAGCGCTGGCTCGGCCCCGTCGCCGGACTCCCGGCGCTCGACCGCGCGGTGCAGGACGGGTGGGGCGCGGTGATGCGCTACCTCGTGGTGCGCGGCGAGGGCCCGGCGCACCACCTCGAGCTCGTCGACGACCTCCAGGCGCCCTTCATCGAAGGCAACCACGCCTTCGCCTCGGTCAGCGGCGAGCACGACGTGGGGCGCGCGCCCGACGGCTGCCGCACCGTCACCGTGTCCACCCATGTGCCGCTCGCCGCGCTGCGCGCTCCACACGACGCCAAGGCGACGGTGGACGCGGTGCAGGCGCGCCTCGAGCGCACGCTCCAGCGCCGTGCGCCGGAGCTGCTCGAGCGCGAGGTGCGCAGGCTCACCGCCTCGCCTCGCACCTTCGAGCGCTTCACCGGCCGGCCGGAAGGCGCGGTCGGCGGGGTGCCTCGCCGCGCGGGGCTCCACAACTACCAGGGGCTCTTCCCGTCGCCGGTGGTCGACGGCTTCTGGCTGGTGGGCGACTCCGTCTTCCCCGGGCAGAGCACGCTGTCGACGGCGCTGGGCGGGGTGCGGGTCGCCCGGCGCATCGCGCGCTGAGCGACGCCGTCACCTGGCCGTCACAATCGGGGTATAGGCCCAGCCGCCGATGGCACGCATCCTGGTCATCGAAGACGAGCGGGACCTGCAGCGGGTCCTCGACTTCAACCTCCGGCAGGCGGGGCACGAGGTGCTGTCCGCGCTCAAGGGACAGGAAGGGCTCGCCCTGGCGCGGGAGAAGCTGCCCGACCTGGTGCTGCTCGACCTCATGCTCCCCGACCTCTCGGGCACCGAGGTGTGCAAGGCGCTCAAGCGCGACCCGCGCACGTCCGGCATCCGGGTGCTGATGCTCACCGCCCGCGGAGAAGAGGTCGACCGCGTGGTGGGCTTCGAGCTCGGCGCCGACGACTACGTGGTGAAGCCCTTCAGCGTGCGCGAGCTCTTGCTGCGCATCGACGTCATCTTGCGGCGCGGGGCCTCGGAGCAGCCGGGCAAGGCCGCCATCGACTTCGGGAGCCTCAAGGTCGACCGCGAGGCGCACCGCGCCTGGGTGGCGGGCGCGGAGATCGAGCTCACCCCGCTGGAGTTCAAGCTCCTGGTCACGCTCTTCGAGCGCAAGAACCGGGTGCAGAGCCGCGCCGCGCTGCTGGACGACGTCTGGGGCATCCAGGCCGACGTCACCACCCGCACCGTGGACACCCACGTGAAGCGGCTGCGCGAGAAGCTGGGCGCCGCGGGCGACTACGTGGAGACGGTGCGCGGCATCGGCTACCGCTTCGTCGAGACGCCGGGCCAGGCCGAGCGGTGAAGCTGGGCATCCGCGCCCAGCTCTTCCTGGTGTCGCTGGGTCTCATCGCGTGCTCGGTGCTCGCCGCCGACCTCTGGCTGTCGACCGCGCTCGATGCCGACCTGGTGGAACGGGTGCGGGGCGAGCTACTGCAGCGCCTGGCGCTGGTGGAGCACGATGCGTCCGCGCTCGAGGCACCGCTCCTGCCCGGCGAGGCCTGGTCGGCGCTCGCCCACGAGCTCGCGGTGCGCGGCGGCGACCGCGTCACCTTCATCGCCCGCGACGGTCGGGTGCTGGGCGATTCCGAGCTGTCGGTCGACGAGGTGGCCGAGGTCGAGCGCCACGCCGATCGGCCCGAGCTCATCGAGGCGCTCGCCACCGGCACCGGCTCGAGCACCCGGTTCAGCAACACGCTCAAGCGCCGCATGATGTACGTCGCCACCGGCCTCCACCGCGGCGGCGCGGTGGTGGGCACGGTGCGGCTCGCCAAGCCACTCACCGAGGTCGACGAGGCCATCGCCCGGCTGCGGCGGCTCGTCTACCTGGGGAGCGCCCTGGCGCTGGGGCTCGCGGTGCTGCTGTCGACGCTCGCCTCGCACTGGATGTCGCGGCGGGCGCGCGCGCTCACCGCGGTCGCCCGGCGCATGGCCGACGGCGAGCTCACCGCGCGCACCCGCGCCGAAGGCAGCGACGAGCTCGCCGCGCTGGGCCAGTCGCTCGACCAGCTCGCGCAAGGCCTCGAGCAGGCGCTGGGCTCGCTGCGCGCCGACCGCGACCTCATGGGCCGCGTGCTCCAGGGCATGCGCGAAGGCATCTTGCTGGTCGACCGGCAGGGGCGGGTGGCGCTCGCCAACGGCGCGCTGCGCGAGATGCTGCTCCTGGGCGCCGAAGCCGTGGGCCGGCCGCTGCTCGAGGTCATCCGTCACGCCGAGCTCAAGCAGCTGCTCGACCAGGCGCACGCCGGCGCGGCGCCGAGCGCGGTGGAGCTCGAGCTGGGCGAGCTCAAGCCCCGGCGCCTCTTGGCCCACGCCTCGGCGCTGGGAGGAGAGCCCGGAGGCGTGCTCGCGGTGTTCGTCGACGTGACCCAGCTGCGGCGGCTCGAGACCTTGCGCAAGGACTTCGTGGCCAACGTGTCGCACGAGCTGCGCACGCCGGTCGCCTCGGTGCGGTCCGCGGCGGAGACGCTGCGGCGCGTGCTCGACACCCAGCCCGAGGCCGCGCCGGAGTTCGTGGAGATGATCGAACGCAACGCCGAGCGCCTGCAGCAGCTCATCGACGACTTGCTCGACCTGTCGCGCATCGAGTCCAAGGAGTTCAAGCTCTCGCCCGAGCCGCTGGAGCTCGCCGCGGTGGTGCGCCACACGCTCTCGGTGCACCGCGAGCGCGCCGACGCCCGCCGCATGCGGCTCACCGCCGAGGTGCCGGCCGACCTGCCCAGGCTCACCGCCGACCGGCGAGGGCTCGAGCAGGTGCTGTCGAACCTGGTGGAGAACGCGGTGAAGTACGCGGGCGAGGGCGGCTCGGTCGTGGTGCGCGGCCAGGCCGACGGGGCCAGCGTGCGCATCGCGGTGCAGGACAGCGGCCCGGGCATCGAGCAGCGGCACCTCCAGCGCATCTTCGAGCGCTTCTACCGGGTGGACCCGGGCCGTTCGCGCGACCTCGGCGGCACCGGCCTCGGTCTGTCCATCGTCAAGCACCTGGTGGAGGCGATGGGCGGGTCGGTGACGGTGGAGAGCACCCTCGGGCGGGGCACCACCTTCGAGGTGAGTCTTCCCCGAGCCTGAAGGGCCGAAGCGTTTCCGGTCCGTTGCCGATTCGTCACCGTGGTAGCCAACAAGCGCTCGCGGCTCATCTCGCGGGAGGACTCATGCGCACGCTGCTCCTCGGTCTCACGCTCCTCGCTGCCCACGCCGCCGCCCAGGACGCGGGCGTCGCACCAGCCACCGTCGACGTCGCCTCCGCCCCGGTGCCGGACGATGCCGGCGTTCCGCCCACCGCGAGCGACGCTCAGGTGGCGCAGGCCGCCCCGGTGGCCCCTGCACCGGCGCCAGGGCCCGCGGCCGCGGTGCTGTCCGTGCTCACCAAGTTCAACACCAGCCTCTCGGGCTTCGTCGAGCTCGACGCCATCGCCGACTCCACCCAGAGCTTCAACGACGTGGCCGGCAACGCCGCCGTCGCGCGCGGCGACACCTACGCGGGCAGCCACGGCCGGCTCACCTTCGGAGTGCGCAACTCGCGGGTGGCCTTCAAGATCGCCGCGCCCGAGTTCCACACCCTCAAGGCGAGCGCCACGCTGGAGCTGGACTTCCTCGGCAACCAGCCGCCGAACGCGACGGAGGCGGCCTTCTTCACCAACCCCTCGCTGCGCATCCGCCACGCCTGGCTCAAGGTCGAAAGCCCGTACGTCGACGTGCTCTTCGGTCAGACCTGGCAGCTCTTCGGCTGGCAGCCGTACTTCCTGCCCAACACGGTGGGCATCCAGGGCGTACCCGGCCAGGCGTACTCCCGCTCGCCGCAGCTGCGGCTGAGCCACGTCTTCAAGACCGAGTTCGTGAACGTCGAGGTCGCCGCGGCCGCCTCGCGCGCCCCGCAGCGCGACGCGCTCGTCCCCGACGGCGAAGGCGGGGTGCGCGTGCTCTTCAACCAGCGCAAGGGGCTGCGCACCATGGGCGCCACCCACACCGCGGTCGACGCGCTCTCGCTCGGGGTGTCGGGCGTGGTGCGGCGCTTCGACCTCCCGGAGTTCACCGCGGCGCCGAAGCAGGACACCTCGGTGCTCGGCTGGGGCTTCTCGCTCGACGCGATGGTGCCCATCATCCCCGCGACGCTGGACGACAGGGGCAACGCGCTCACGCTCACCGCCAACTTCGTCCGCGGCGAAGGCATCAGCGACCTCTTCACCGGCCTCACCGGCGGCGTGAGCTTCCCCGCGCTGCCCAACCCCACGGGGGCCACGCCGGCGCCCGTCTACACGCCCGACGTGGACACCGGCCCGGTCAGCTTCTCGCCCGACGGCGTGCTGCACCCGGTGCGGTGGGAAGCCTTCGTGGTCGGCCTGCAGTACGCGCTGCCGCCGAGCGGCCGCTTCTGGGTCACCGCCAACTACTCGCAGCTCGCCTCGCGCAACGCTCAGGACTTCGGCGCGCCCACCCGGGTCTTCACCTTCTCGCGCTGGTTCGACGCCAACCTGTTCTGCGAGGTGACGCCGGCAGTGCGCCTGGGCCTCGAGTACGCCTGGTTCGGCCAGACCTACGCCGACGGCGCGCAGGCGCAGAACCACCGCGCGCAGCTGTCGGCCTTCTACCTGTTCTGAGCGGGCAGGCCGGGGCGTCGGCGCGCCAACCCGCTGGAATCGGGCCGGCTTCCAGGGGCTTTGAAAAATCGACGCGACCGTGTCGATCTGCGCCCCGCCGGCTCGTCGCGGAGCTGCAGGCCACGACGTTCCACGTCATTTCAGAGAAAGAGGAGTCGACCATGCGAGTGCTGGTGATGGTGAAGGCGACGAAGGAGAGCGAAGCCGGGGTGATGCCCAGCGAGAAGCTGCTCACCGAGATGGGCAAGTTCAACGAGGAGCTGGTGAAGGCCGGCATCCTGCTCGCGGGCGAAGGCCTGCATCCGTCGAGCCGCGCCAAGCGGGTGCGCTTCGCCGGCAAGCAGCGCACCGTGGTCGATGGTCCCTTCGCCGCGACCTCGGAGCTCGTCGCCGGCTTCTGGATCTGGCAGGTGAAGTCGATGGACGAGGCGGTGGAGTGGGTGAAGCGCGTGCCCAACCCCGACGGGAAGGAAGACTCCGCGTCGGAAATCGAGATTCGCCAGGTCTTCGAAGCCGAGGACTTCGGCGCCGCGCTCACCCCCGAGCTGCGCGCCCAGGAAGAGGCGCTGCGCGCGCAGACCACCCGCAGGAGCTGAAGACGGTGGACTCGGCCGACCAGAGCCGGCGCGCCATCGAGGCAGTGTGGCGCATCGAGGCGCCGCGCATCCTCGGGGCGCTGGTGCGGTGGACGAAGGACCTGTCGACCGCCGAGGAGCTCGCCCAGGAAGCGCTCCTCGCCGCGCTGGAGCGGTGGCCGCAGACCGGCGTGCCCGAGAACCCCGGCGCGTGGCTGATGACCGCGGCCAAGCACCGCGCCACCGACCGGGCCCGGCAGCGCGCGCTCCACGACGGCAAGGCGCACGTGCTGGCAGCGCAGGACGAGCGCGACGCCCGGCAAGCCCATGGGCTCGACGAGGGCGTGGCCGACGACGTGCTGCGGCTGATGCTCGCCACCTGTCACCCGGTGCTGTCGGTCGAGGCGCGGGTGGCGCTCACCCTGCGCCTGGTCTCCGGCCTCACCACCGAGGAGATCGCCCGCGCGTACCTGACTCCCGCGCCCACGCTCGCCCAGCGGCTGGTTCGGGCCAAGCGCACGCTCGCCGAGGCCAAGGTGCCCTTCGAGGTGCCGCTCGGCGCCGCGCTCGAGGAGCGGCTCGACGCGGTGCTCGAGGTCCTCTACCTCGTCTTCAACGAGGGCTACGCCGCCACCGCGGGCGAGGCGTACCTGCGGCCGGCGCTGTGCGAGGAAGCGCTGCGGCTCGCCCGCTCGCTCCAGGCGCTGGCGCCGGCCTCGAGCGAGGTGCATGGGCTCGCCGCACTCCTCGAGCTGCAGGCCTCGCGGCTGCGCACCCGGCAGGACGCATCGGGCGCCCCGGTCCGGCTCAACGACCAGGACCGCGCCCGCTGGGACCAGCTGCTCATCGGCCGCGGGCTCGCCGCGCTGGAGCGCGCGGAGAGCCTCGCCCGGCCGCTCGGGCCGTACACCCTGCAGGCCGCCATCGCCGCCTGCCACGCCCGCGCCACCCGGCCCGAGGACACCGACTGGAAGCGCATCGCCGCGCTCTACGACGCGCTCGCCGAGGTGACCCAGTCGCCGGTGGTGGAGCTCAACCGCGCGGTCGCCGTCGCCAAGGCCTACGGGCCCGAGGAAGGCCTGGCGCTCGTCGACGCGCTGGTGGCCGAAGGCGTGCTGCGCGACTACCACCTGCTGCCCAGCGTGCGCGCCGAGCTGCTCGCCTCGCTGGGGCGCTCCGACGAGGCGCGCGCGGAGTTCGAGCGCGCGGCCGCGCTCGCCCACAACACCCGCGAGAAGGAGCTCCTGCTCGCGCTGGCCCGAGCGCAGGGCGCCGCGCGGTCAGTGACGCGGTAACATCGCCCGCGCGTGCCGACGGAGACCTTTCCGCAGGCGTTGATGGCGGTGGTGGAGCGCGCCCGGCGCTACCTCGAGCTCGACACCGCGGTGGCCAACCTGACCTTCGCCGAGGAGCGGTCGTCGACCTTCGCCGCCGCCGACGCCGCGGAGCTCGACCAGAAGGCCGCCCAGCGCGCCGCGCTCGCGCAGGCGCTGCTGTCCGACTTCACCCAGCTCGCCCGCGACTTCGGGCCTCGCTGGCAGCGCTACCGGGAAGCGTCCACCGCCCGGCTGCGCGTGCTCGCCGCGGCCAAGGACTCCAGCCGCTTCGAGGCCGCCGCGGTGCTCTACCCGTACGAGAAGTGGCTCGCCGGGGAGCTGGTTGAAGGGCTCCCCCGCGCCTTCGGGAGAGCCACCTCCACGCTGCTGCCTCCCGCGGCGAGCGAGCCGCCCTGACGCGCTACTTGGCGGGCGCGAACTGGGCCTCGGCGCCGATCTTCACGATGACGTCGAGCGCCAGGTCCGGGTACTTCGCCTTCACCTTGGTCTGCACTTCCTCGGCCGTCTTCGAGGACGCCACCGCGGCGTCGAAGTCCACGAGGTAGGTCTTCACGAAGCCCATCGCCGCCGGGTCGCTGGTGAGCTCGGCCTTCTGGTGGCCGGGCACCACCGCCGTCGGGCCACGTGCCGCCAGCGCGTCGAGCGTCGCCGCCCAGGCCTTGCGAGACTCGGCGCGGGTCTCCGCGGTCCAGGGGTGCACGCCCGAGTACACCACGTCACCGGCGATGACCGTCTTCAGCGACGGGATCCACACCGCGGTGTTGTGCTCGGAGTCGCCCTGCACCGGGCCCACCAGCTCGAGCGTCTCCCCTTCCAGGGTGAGGCTCTTCGCCTTGAGCACCTCGGGCACCAGCGGCTTGTCGGTGAGGTTGTTGCCGTAGAGTGGCTTCCACTGCGCCACCTTGGCCTTGGCCGTCTTCTGGATCTCCGCCACCGTCTCCGGCAGCGCCACCAGCTTCGCCTTGGGGAAGGCCGCCTTGAGCACCTCCGCCCCGAAGTAGTGGTCGGGGTGACCGTGCGTCACGTAGATGTGGGTCAGGTTCTTGTGGCTGTCGAGCACCGCCGCCACCAGCCGGTGCGCGTCGGCCACGGTGAAGGCCGCGTCCACCAGCACGGCGTCCTTCGCGCCGCTCACCAGGGTGGAGTTGACCAGGAAGCCTTCGGGCGAGGCGGTGAGCACCTTCACCTGCAGCTTGGACTGCGCGAACGACAGGGACGCGACCAGGACGACGACCAGCGACAGCAGACGCGACGACATGGGGTGACTCCTCGGCAGGGTTAATTGAAACCACTTCAGTAACGAATGAGCTCAAAAAAAAGGGCGCGGTGTCAGGAGCTGCGTGCCTGCACCTCCTTGACCAGGTCGGCGATGGTGGTCTGCTCGAGTTCGCGTTCGACCGCACGCTGGGTGGCCTCGAAGCGCCGCCCGAGGATGTCCTGGATGTTGCCGCCCACCGGGCATTTCGGGTTGGGCGTGCTCGAGTGGAGCGCGAACAGCGCGCCTTCCTCGGTGGCGCGGAACACGTCGCGCAGGGTCACGTCGCGCGCCGCGTGGGTGAGCAGCCAGCCGCCCCCGGGCCCGGTCTGCGAAGTCACCAGCCGGGAGCGCCGCAGCGCGGCCAGCACCCGGCGAATGAACACCGGGTTGGTGTTGACGCTCCCCGCGATGAAGTCCGACGTCAGCGCCTCGCCGGGGTGGCTCGCCAGCAGGGTGAGCACGTGCAGCGCGATGGTGAAGTGGGTGCTGGAGCGCATCGGGGCGGCCGTTGAATTGACACCAATATAGTGACGATTGTGCAGGACGCAACTGGAAGGTGAGTCCGGGCCGTGGCGGGGGTCAGGGCTGCTGCGCCGCCGCCGAGCGCTCCAGCGCGGCCCGCGACGCGGCCACCAGGGCCTCGCGGTCGAACGGCTTGGTCAGGTGGTGAATGCCAGCCCGGCCGAGGAAGCTCGACACCTCGGGGAGCATCGTGCCTCCGGTGACGAAGACGAAGCGGGGCAACAGGGCCGGCGCTTCCCGCTCGAGCTGGGCGTGGAGCTGGGCTCCGGTCATGCCGGGCATCATCACGTCACACAGCACGAGGTCGAAGTGGCTCGGGCGCTCGGTGAGCATCCGCGCGGCGGCCTGCGCGTCGTGGAGGATGGTCACCTCGAAGTCGCTCAGCATGCGCGAGAAGGCGCGCGCCACCGCCGGCTCGTCGTCGACGATGAGCGCCCGCGGGCGTCGCCCGGCCGCTGGCCCGGCCAGGAGCGGCTTGGTGGGGGGCGGTGCCGGTTCGGGCGTCGGGGCGGTGACCGGTGCCGCCGTGGCCACCGCCGCCCCGGCCGGCGCCCCGGGCAACGTCACCCGGGCGACGGTCCCCACGCCGACCGTGCTCTCGAAGTCCAGGGTGCCGCCGAACGACGCGACGATGCCCCGGCTCACGAAGAGCCCGAGGCCGGTGCCGCCGCGGTCGATGCGCGTCGAGAAGTACGGCTCGCCGAGGCGCGCCAGGAGCTCGGGGGGCATGCCCACGCCGCTGTCCTGGACCTCGATGACCGCCCGGCCATCGGCCGCACGCCGGGTGCGCACCACGATGCGGCGCGGGTCCCGGTTGGCTTCCCGCACCGCGTGGCCCGCGTTCACCAGCAGGTTGACGAAGACCTGCCCCAGCCGGAGCGGGTCGGCGACGACGCCCGGCACGTCGGGCCCGTGCTCCTGGGTCACCGGGGCGATGTGGCGCAGCTGGTGGGCGGCGACCTTGAGCGCCGAGCTCAGGACCTCCCGCAGGTCGAGCACCCGGCGCTGCTCGTCGACCGGCAGCGCGTACGAGCGCAGGTCCGACACCACCCGGCGAATGCGCTCCGTCCCTTCGATGGACTCTTCCAGCAGCTCACCGGCGTCGTCGGGGAGCTTCCCGTGGGCCAGCGCTTCGTGCAGCAGCCTCAGGTTGGAGCGCACGTAGCTCAGCGGGTTGTTGATCTCGTGGCCCACCCCCGCCGCGAGCCGGCCCAGCGCCGCCAGCCGCTCGGCGTGCTGCAGCGCCGTGCGCGCCTCGTCGCGCTCCAGGGTACGCCGCTCCACCTGTGCGGCGAGGTCCTGCCCGAAGGCCTCCAGCGCCTGTGCGTCGCGGCGCACCTGGCGCACCGAATCGACGAGCACCGACAGGACCATCGCCAGCAGGCCGACGTCTCCCAGGAAGAGGAAGTCGTAGACGCCGTTGGTGGTGAGCGCCTCGGAGATGCCGCAGGCGAGGAAGATGGTGAAGCTCACCACCCACACGCCCCGCCCGCGCTCGCCGCGCCGGTAGGCCCGCACGAAGGCCACCAGCGGGAGCGCGAGCACGCCGAGCACCCACACCGACATCAGGTCCGCGAAGATGGTGGTCTCCGGCTGGTGGTACACCACCCCGGCCCACGCGACCCGGACCTCGTGCACGCCGTCGGTGTTCATCACGTGCGGGACGAGCGCGACCACGCCCAGGGTCATGGTGATGATCACCACCACGCGCAGCCTGGGAGACAGGTCGCGCCACGGGTGCTCCGGGGTGGAAAAGGCGTGCACCACCCACGCGCACGCGTGAATGCACGCGGTCAGGTAGTTCAAGACGCCGATCGACCGCACCAGCTCGCCGTTGAGCTCGGGCAGGGTGAAGCACACGTCGACCGCGGAGTACGCCGCCGCCGAGAAGGCGATGACGGTGTAGATCCGCGCATTCGCCCACCGCGGCCCTCTCGCCAGGGCGGTGAAGACCACGCCCATGCCCACCAGCGCCACGAAGGCGCTCATGGAGACGAAGGTCGCGAGATTGGGAGTCATGCGCCGGCGCCCCGCCGGTTCCTGTGGCCCGCCACTCGCGCCCACCTCCCGCTGCGCATCGTCTCAAAGCTGAACACATCTCGACGGTGGATCTCTCGGGGGGCGAAGGTGGGCTCCGCGCATACAGCCGCCGCTTCCTCAGTACAGGAACGGCACCACCGCTCGGCGCGCAGCGGGGTAGTCGTCGAACGTCTCCCGGTACCAGCGGTGGTGGGCGCGCGCGCGCGGCACGAGGTTGGCGGCCGTGTAGATCGCGAAGGCGAGCCCGGCCGGCGACCAGGCGGCGAGCGCGTAGCCCAGCCACTCGAGCAGCTCCCCGAGGTAGTTGGGGCAGCTGACGAGCTCGTACAGACCGCCGCGCGGAATCGAGTAGCCGCTCTGCCCCGGGGCGCGCAGCCGGAAGAGCACCGCGTCGGCCCAGAGGTTGATGCCGAAGCCCGAGGCGAAGAGCGCCGCGCCCGCGAGGAAGCGCGGGTCGAGCAGCCACTCCGCGCCGCGCGGGTGCGCCAGGAGCCACCCGGCGTTCAGGTGCACGTTGAAGAGGTTGAAGCCGAACGCCAGCGCCGCGATGGCAGCGGGCATGGGCTTCGCCTTCGGGCTCATGCGCAGCGGGTAGATGACGGTGCGCTGCGCGTAGTGGGTGAGCCACAGGAGCGCGGGGCCCACCGTGCCCGCCTCGAGCGGACTTCCCGACACGAGCAGGACCAGGGCAAAGCCCACGAAGGACGGGCTCTCCATCAGCGGCCAGGCGAGCTTCGCCGGCAGCATCGGCCCCCAGCCGCTGCGCTGGTGGCGGCCATAGGGGGCGGTGATGAAGGTGAGCGCCAGCCAGGTGACCACGGCCAGCGCGACCATCGCGAGGGGTTCCAGATCCATGAGCGGGCCTGCGCCCTAGCAAGGTTTCAGGAGTGGATCCGCAGCCATCCCGGGCCCCCTTTCAATTGCGGGCCCGCAGGTGCAAGGTAGTGCGGTCGTTTTTTGGGGGCGGACCGATGACCACCACGCGCGTTGCGGAAGACGTGCTCGAGAGCTTGCTCGAAGGCTGCCAGGTCGTGGGCTTCGACTGGCGCTACCTCTTCGTGAACCGCAGCGCGCTGGCGCAGAACCGCGCCACGCGTGAACAGCTGCTCGGCCGCACCATGCTCGAGGTCTACCCGCAGCTGAAGAACTCCCCCGTCTTCGCGATGCTCCAGAAGACGATGCTCGAGCGGGTGCACACCCGCACGGAGACCGAGTTCGAGGTCACCGACGGCAAGCCGGGCTGGTTCGAGGTGCGCTGCCTGCCGGTGCCGGAAGGCATCTGCATCCTCTCGCTGGACATCACCGAAGCGCGGCGGGCCGCGGCCGACCTCGCGCGCACCGAGGCCCAGCTGCGCCAGTCGCAGAAGCTCGAGGCCATCGGCCGGCTGGCGAGCGGAGTGGCGCACGACTTCAACAACCTGCTGTCCATCATCCTGAGCTACGCGGGCCTGGGCTCCGCGGGCCTCGCGCCCGGCGACCCGCTGGGCGAGAGCCTCAGGGAGATCATGGACGCGGCCGGCCGGGCCGGCGAGCTCACCCGGCAGCTGCTCGCCTTCAGCCGGCAGCAGGTCATCGAGCCCAAGGTCGTCAACCTCAACGAGGTCATCGCCACCACCGAGCGGCTGCTCACCCGGCTGGTCGGCGAGCACATCGAGCTCACCACCCAGCTCGGCGTCGGCCTCGGCCAGGTGAAGGTCGACCCCGGCAACATCGAGCAGGTGCTGCTCAACCTCGCCGCCAACGCCCGCGACGCCATGCCCGAAGGTGGCGCGCTGTTCATCGAGACCCGCAACGTGGTGCTCGACGCGGAGTTCGCCTCGCGGCACCTGGGCGTGAAGCCCGGGCCGCACGTGCTCCTGCGGGTGCGCGACTCCGGCGCCGGCATGGACGAGGCCACCCAGGCGCGCATCTTCGAGCCGTTCTTCACCACCAAGGAGCTGGGCAAGGGCACCGGGCTCGGGCTCGCCACCGTGCTGGGCATCGTGCAGCAGAGCGGCGGCACCATCTGGGTGAGCAGCGCGCCGGGGCAGGGCTCCGACTTCACGCTCTACTTTCCCCGCACCGACGAGCACGCCAGCCGGGCGCCGCCGCCGGTGCAGGTGCAGTCGCTGTCCGGCACCGAGACGGTGCTGCTCGTCGAAGACGAGACCGCGCTGCGCGGCGTGGCCAAGCAGATCCTCCTGCGCCAGGGGTACCGGGTGCTGGAAGCGGGCAGCAGCGGCGAGGCGGTGGTCATCTCCGAGAAGCACGACGGCCCCATTCACCTGCTGCTCACCGACGTGGTGATGCCGTACCTGGGCGGCGCCGAGCTCGCCGAGCGGCTGGCGGGGCAGCGGCCCGGCATGCGGGTGCTCTTCATGTCCGGCTACACCCAGGAATCGGTGCCCCTGCGCCGGTCCATCGCCCCCGGCGTGGCGCTGCTGCAGAAGCCGTTCACTCCGCCGATGCTGCTGCGCGCGGTGCGCGAGGTGCTCGACACCGGTCAGAGCGTCGCCGCGCAGACGCAGCCCCACTGAGCGGGGCGCTCGCCCGGCCCTCAGCCTTCGGGCGAGAGCATCGCCAGCAGCGCTTCCACCGCCTGGGGGCGGAAGGGCTTCTCCAGCACCGGCCGGCCCGAGGCCTCGATGCGCTGGCTCGCTTCCAGGCTGAGCACGCCCCCGGTCATGAAGGCGAAGCGCGGGGCGAGCTGTGGCCAGCGGGTGCGCACCTGCTCGTGGAGCACCAGGCCGTCGGACTCGGGCATCATCACGTCGCACAGCACGAGGTCGAAGGCCGCGCCCGACTCCAGCAGGGCGACCGCTTCCTGGACGCGGGAGCACACGGTGACCTGGTGCTGATCCGACAGCACCGCGCGCAGCGAGGCGAGCACCATCGGCTCGTCGTCGATCAGCAGGAGCGTGGCGCTGCGGCCTGCCGGGGCAGGGCGCCGCTCGGGGGCGATGATGGGAGCGCTGGAGGCCGGCGGGAAGATCACCGTCACCGTGGTGCCCTGGCCCTGCACGCTCTCGAGGAGCAGCTCCCCGCCGAGCTGGGTGACGATGTTGTGGCTGATGGCGAGTCCGAGCCCGGTGCCTTCGCCCACCGGCTTGGTGGTGAAGAACGGCTCGAAGACGTGCGGCAGGTCGCGGGCGCTGATGCCCACGCCGTTGTCCTGCACCGAGAAGGCGGCCCGGCCGTCGCTGGTGGCGAAGCTGCGCAGCTCGACGCGGTTGCCCTTGCGGCCTTCGGGCAGCGCCTGCGAGGCGTTGAGCAGCAGGTTCACCGCCACCTGCTCGATGCGCCCCGGCATGCCGAGCGCCGCGGGCGCTTCGGCGTGGTGGGTGGTGAGCGTCGCCCGGTGGCGCAGCGCGTGGCCGACCAGGCGCACCGCCTGCTCGAGCACGTCCCGCAACGTCACCGGCCGGCGCTGCTCGTCGTCGGGCCGCGAGAACTGCTTCAGGTCGCGCACCAGGCTGGTGACCCGCTCGGCCCCCCGCTTGAGGTCGCCCAGGAGCGTCGTCACCTCCGGCGGCACCGGGCGCAGCTGGCGCACCAGCGAGCGTTCCAGCGCTTCGGCGGCGAAGTGCACCGCGGTCATCGGGTTGTTGATCTCGTGCGCCACGCCGGCCGCGAGCGTGCCCAGCGCGACCAGCCGGTCGGTGAGCGCCAGGCGGGCCTGCATGCGGCTGCGCTCGGTGACGTCGCGCGCGAAGGCCACGATGGCCGGCCGCCCTTCCCACAGGAAGGGCGTGGAGGTGATCTCCGCGCGCAGCGGCGAGCCGTCGAGCTTGCGCGCGCCGTACTCCCGCGGCGGGAAGCGGGCCCCGGTGGTCAGCATCGCGTGGATGCGCCGGCCCATCTCCTGCGCCTCGTCCGGCAGCAGCCACTGCGAGAGCGGCACCCCTTCCATCGCGCGCGGGCTCTCGTAGCCGAGCATGCGCGCGGCGGCCTCGTTGGCGAACAGCACCGTGCCGTCGTGCGAGACCACCACCCCGTCGGGGGCGCCTTCCACCAGCGCGAGCGCGATGCCTTCCAGGGGAGTCGCCATCGGGACCAGGCCGCAACGCTAGCAGGCGCACGGCCGGCACGCGGGCGAGAGCACTGACGGCGTGCGCTGGTAGCGTGCCGGCGATGACGCAGCGGCTCCAGCGCGTCGCCGCCTGGTGCTGGTACGCCGGGACCGGCTTTCGCGGGTACCAGCAGCAGCAGGGCGAGCGCACCGTGCAAGGCGAGCTGCTGCGCGCCTTCCGAGAGGCGGGGCTCACCCACAACCCGGTGGTGGGCGGCCGCACCGACCGGGGTGTGAGCGCACGCATGCAGGTGCTCGGGCTGTGGCTCGAGCGCGACCGCGCGCCCGAAGGCCTGGTCGAGCGGCTCACGCCGCACCTGCCCGCGGACCTCGGGTTCCACCTCGCGCGGCCCGCGCGCGACGTCTTTCACCCCGCGTTCAGCGCGTCGTCCCGCACCTACCGCTACTTCCTGCCGGCGTCCCAGGTGGGAGACCTCGGGCTGCTCACCGAGGCCGCTGCGCTCGTTCCGGGCACGCGCGATTTCCGCGTCTTCCACTTCAAGACCAGCCAGGTGCGGCCACGCACCGTCTTCGCGGTCGAGCCGTCGCCGGCGCCGGGCGGGCTGTCGCTCGAGCTGCGCGGCGACGCCTTCGGCCGGCACATGGTGCGCATGCTCGTCGGCGCGCTGAGCGCCGTGTCGCGGCGCGAGGTGAGCCTCGACGCGTTCCGCGAAGGCCTCACCGCCCAGCGCAACTTCCACTGCCCCACCGCGGCGCCCGAGCCGCTGGTGCTCTGGAGCGTGGACTACGCGCCGGAGCTCGACCCCTTCTCCGCCGAGGAACGGGCCGCCTTCGCCTGGCCGCCGCTCACGCGCTGACGCGGGCGGGCCGTGGCTCGAGCGCGAAGCGCACGCCGGTGAGCTGCTCGGACACTTCCCACAGCCGCCGCGCCACCTCGGGGTCGTTCGCCTCCCGGGTCGACGGCGACTGCTCCGGGTAGCCGCGCAGCCCGAGGAGCCGGGTCGAGCCGTAGTACCCGCCGCCCTTGGCCTCGGGCGAGGTCGCGGCGAGCAGCGTGCCCAGCGCGCCGATCGCCGCCGGCTGCGCCACCAGCGCGTTCGCCGCCTCGGAGAAGAACGCCCCCACCTTCGAGCCGCTCATGCTGGGGCCCGCGCCCTGCAGGTTGGTCGCCGAGTACCCGGGGTGGCACGCGAGGCTCGTCACCGTGCTGCCCGCGGCCTCGAGGCGCCGGTGGAGCTCGAAGGCGAAGAGCAGGTTGGCGAGCTTGCTCATCGAGTACGACTTGCGCTTGTCGTACGCGCGCGGGGTCGGAATGTCCTCGAAGACGATGTGGCCGCGGCGGTGGAGGATGCTGCTCACCGTCACCACCCGGCCGGCCGGCGCTGCGGCCAGCGGCCCGAGGAGCAGGCCGGTGAGCGCGAAGTGGCCCAGGTGGTTGGTGGCGAACTGGAGCTCGAAGCCGTCGGCGCTCTTGCGCTCGGGGAGCGCCATCACCCCGGCGTTGTTCACCAGCACGTCGATCTGCGGGAAGCGGCTCGCGAGCTCGCTCGCGGCCGTGCGCACCGAGGCCAGCGAAGACAGGTCGAGCACCACCTGCTCGACGCGGCCGGCGCCGGCGGCCCGCAGCGACGCGGCGGCCTCGCCCATCTTCCGCGCGTCGCGACACGCGAGCACCACCGTGGCATTTCGCGCCACCAGCACCTTCGCGGCCTCCAGCCCGATGCCGCTGTTTCCGCCAGTGATGACGAACACCTTGCGGGACTGATCGGCGACCGAGGCGGCAGTGAAGGGCATGGGACTCCCCGAAGCGGTGGTGGGCGATGTGTGCGCTTCTGCGCGAGCCAGTGCAAGGGAATGTGGCGAGCGAGGAACGGCGCCGCCGCTGCTGCGGTGCTGGCCGAGGTGTGGAATCGTCGCGCGCATGCCCGAGACGGTGCTGGTGATCGACGATGACGCGCTCTTCCGCGCGATGGTGACGCCGGCGCTGGAAGCCCGCGGGTTGCGCGTGGTCACCGCCGGCACCGGCGCCGCGGGGACCAAGGCCTTCGACGCCGAGAAGCCGGCCCTGGTGGTGGTCGACGGCCTGCTCCCCGACACCAAGGGCGTGGCGTGGATCGACGCCTTCCGCCGGGCGGGGCACACCGAGCCGCTGCTCTTCGTGTCCGCCTTCTGGCGCGACGCCACCACCGCCGCGCAGCTGGTGAAGGACCACGGGGTCGCCCAGGTCCTCTCCAAGCCCATCAACCCCGAGGCGCTCGCCACCGCGGTGCAGGCGCAGCTCGACAAGCGCCGGGGGCCCGTCGCCGACGAGCCCGAGGAGCTCATCGAGATCGACGAGCCCGCCGACGCCGCGCTGTCCAAGGACGACTGGGAACGGCACCTCTTCCGCCTCGACGCCGCGCGCACCCTGGGCCAGCGCATGCGGGCGCTGTCCGACGCCTTCGTCAAGGCGATGCAGCGGCTCGACGTGGTGCAGACCGCCGACGGGCGAAAGCGCGCCGAGCAGCTCAGCTCGCTCGCCGCCGCCAGCGGCTTCCCCGAGCTGGCGAGCGCGGCCGCCCGCATCGCCGAGGCGCTGCGGGTGCTGGGCGCCGACCGCGCCGCGACCAAGGCCTCGTGGGCCCCGGTGGGCGCGCTGCTCACCGACGGGCTGGAGCTCGCCCGCAAGACGGCGCAGGCCCAGTCCGCGGCGGGCGCGCCGTCGCTGCGGCTCCTGGTCGCCCACGGCGACGCGGCGGTGCGCCGGCACCTGCGCGCGCTCCTCCCCAGGAGCCTCTGCGAGCTCACGCTGGTCCCGACGCTCCAGGAAGCGGTGGAGCGGGCCGGCGCGCCGGGGGCCGCGTCGCCTCCGTTCCATGGCGCCTTGCTCTCGCAGGAACCGGGCACCCGCGATGCCGCCGCGTCGCTGCGGCTGCTCCCGGGTGGCAACCGGCTCGCGCTCGGGCTCATCGCCAGCCACGGCCAGCGCGCCGAGACCGCGACGGTGGTGCGCGCGCTCGAAGGCCGGGCGCTGGTCACCTTGCCGCTGACCCGCGAGGTGGTCATCGCGCAGGTCTGCCAGCTGCTCGGCGTCGGCGTTCACCCTCCGATGCTCAAGGTGGTGGTGCTCGACGACGACCAGGACCTCCAGGAAGAGCTCAGCTTCCAGCTCGCCCGGCACGGCATGGAAGCGGCCTGCCAGGGCCTCGGCGGCTCCGACGACTTCGTGCACGCCCAGCGGCCGAGCGCGCTCATCGTCAACGGCGGCGACCCGCGCGGCGTCGCCACCATCCTCAAGCTGCGCGGCTCCGCCCGGTGGAAGGACCTGCCCATCGTCGCGCTGTCGGCGGCCAACGCCGCGGGCCGCATCGCGGTGCTCGAGGCCGGCGCCGACGCCTGTCTGCCCCGCGGCAGCGACCTCGAGGAAGTGATGGCGGTGCTCGAGGTGCGCCTCGACGCCGCGCAGCGGCTCAAGGAACGCGAGGTGCACGACGGGCTCACCGGCGTCTTCGGCCGCCGCGCCTTCCTCGAGGCGCTCGCCCAGCGGCTGGGCAGCGTGCGGCGCAACCAGCGCACGCTGAGCGTGGCCATGCTCTCGCTCCCGGGCCTCGCCGAGCTCAACGCCGCGCAGGGGTACCTCGCGGTGGACCACGCGCTGCGCTCCAGCGGGGCGCTGCTCACCGAGCGGCTGCGGGTGGAAGACCTCTGCGGGCGCTGGTCGCCGGGGACCTTCGCGCTCGCGCTGCAGGACTGCCGCCCCGAGGCCGCCGGTGTGGTGGTGCGCAAGCTGACCGAGCAGCTCGAAGGCGCGAGCTTCCCCGGGCGCCAGGGCCCGTTCCGGCTGCGCGTGGCGGCCGGCATCGCGTCCTGCCCCGACGACGGCTCGACGTTGCTCGAGCTGCTCGCGGGCGCGCTGGGCAAGGTCCCGCGGTAGCGCGGGTCGCGCGCTTCAGCTCAGCCGTACGTACTCGAAGTCCACCGGCTGGCTGTGGATGCCGCGCGCGGGCGGCGCGATCCACCCGGCGAACTTGCCGGGCTCGGTCACCCGCTGCATCAGCGAGGCGACGAACTCGCGGTCGCTCTGCGACGGCAGCCAGCGGTGGCGCCACCCGTCCCACTGCGTCTGGGTGAGCCGCGTGCCGTCGGGCGAGAGGTGCTGACCGGCGAAGGTGCCGATCTGCCGGTGGAAGCCCTTGTCCGGCAGCTTGAAGCGGAAGGCGAGCCCTTCGCGCTGCAACAGCTTGTTGAAGCGGTCGATGCCCAGCTGCACGTCGGCGATGTAGTCGTCGCGCAGCCGCTCGTTGAGCGCGAGCTGGGCGGGCACCTGCTCGAGGTGCACCCCGCGCGCGTCGAGCCGCGGCACCGGGTAGCTCGCGTGGTCCAGCCGGTGGTCGTCGTCGAGCTTGCGCTCCTCGAAGCGCCCCTTCAGGCCCAGGTTGTAGAAGGTGCAGGCGTTGGTCGATTCCTCGGAGCCGTAGAGGTCGAGCGTCACGCTGAAGTGCTGGTTCAGGTACCGCTGGATGGTCGGCAGGTCGATGACCCCCAGCGCGCGGACCTGGTCCGGCGCTTCCACCCCGTTGGCCTTCATCACGTCCGCGGTGCGCTTGATGGTGCGCGCGATGCCCGACTCGCCCACGAAGAGGTGGTGCGCTTCCTCGGTCAGCATGAACTGGCAGGAACGCGCGAGCGGGTCGAAGCCCGACTCCGCCAGCGCCGCCAGCTGGTACTTGCCGTCGCGGTCGGTGAGGAAGGTGAACATGAAGAAGCTCAGCCAGTCGGGCGTGGGCTCGTTGAACGCGCCCAGGATGCGCGGGCGGTCGGCGTCGCCGGAGCGGCGCTCGAGCAGCCACTCCGCTTCCTCGCGGCCGTCGCGGCCGAAGTGGGCGTGGAGCAGGTAGACCATCGCCCAGAGGTGGCGGCCTTCTTCCACGTTCACCTGGTAGAGGTTGCGCAGGTCGTAGAGCGACGGGCAGGTGCGGCCCAGCCAGCGCTGCTGTTCCACGCTCGCGGGCTCGGTGTCGCCCTGGGTGACGATGATGCGCCGCAAGGTCGCGCGGTACTCACCGGGGACCTCGTTCCACGCCGCCTCGCCGAGGTGCTGCCCGAAGCCAACCTGACGCCCCGCTTCCGGGGGCGCGAGGAAGATGCCCCAGCGGTAGTCGGGCATCTTCACGTAGTCGAACTGTGCCCAGCCGCCCGTCTCCACCGAGACCGCGGTGCGCAGGTAGACGTCGCTAGCCTCCGCGTCCACCGGCCCCGCCTCGCGCCACCAGTCGAGATAGCGTGGCTGCCAGTGCTCGAGTGCCCGCTGCAGCGTCTTGTTGGAGTTGAGCCCCACGTTGTTGGGGATCTTCGAGGCGTAGTCGATGGCCATGGCGGCCCGGGGGTGCAAGGTCGGGGCCCGAGCGGCGGGGGCCTCTTCCCGCAAGACTTGCGCGTGGGCCTTCACCGGCGCCGAAACCCTGCACTTCTTGCGAGCACAGTGGGTATGCCTCCGGTCCAGAGAGAGGTGTCGACCGTGGGCCGGAAGAACTGGGTGTGCAGCTCGAGCGCGCGGTCGCGGCCCCTGGCCGCGGTGACCATGCTGCTCACCCTCGCGGCCGGCACCGGGTGCATCGACTGGGACGCTGCGGCCTGTGGATCCACCGGGACGTGCTCGGCCGGGAGCGGTGGCGGGAGCGCGTCGGGCGGTGGCAACGCGTCGGGCGGTGGCAACGCGTCGGGCGGCGGCAGCGCGTCGGGCGGCGGCAGCGTGTCGGGCGGCGGCAACGCGTCGGGTGGTGGCAGCGCGTCGGGCGGAGGAAGCGCGTCGGGCGGCGGGAGCGCGTCGGGCGGCGGCAGCGCGTCGGGCGGCGGCTCGGGGTTCTCCTTCACCACCTTGACCGTGCCGGGTGCCGTCACCACCGGGCTCACCGGGCTCTCGGGTAACGCCAGCGTCTGGTACGCGACCTCCCAGACGGGCGCCATGATCCGCCAGGTGGGCACCGGGCCCATCGAGCTCGTCTCGGCCTTCGCAGCGAGCCACACGCTCACCGGGGTGTACGTCGCGCCCGACGGCAAGGTGTTCCTGTCTGCGCAGCGCGAACTCGCGAGCTGTGGCGCCAGCTGCGAGAGCGGCGCGAGCTACACCTTCTTCTCCATCGGAGGGACCGCGGAGAGCCGGGGCCTCTGCGGCCGCTCCAGCACCGAGGTCTACGCCACCGCCACCAGCGACGGGAACGACACCGGCACGCTCCACCGCTGGAACGGCAGCGCCTGGACCCAGGTGTCGAGCAACCTCGGACTCAAGTCGCCGTACGGCTGCGTGGTGCTGAGTGATGGCTCGGTGCTCGTCGGCGGCCAGACCGCCATCGCCCTGTACTCCGGCGGCAACGTCACGCCGGAGACGATCGACCTCACCGGCATCACCTCGAACGAGCAGTTCATCATGTCGTTCTATGCCTTCGCCGTCGTGGGCACCGACGTCCACGCGGTCACCGTGAACCAGCGCGTCTTCAAGCGCAGCGGCACCAGCTGGGCCCCCGTCCACGGCCCCAACGCCAACAGCGAGCTGCGGGCCATCGCCGCGCTCGGCACCCAGGCCTACGCCGGGGGCTCCGCGTCGTCGGGCTCCAGACTGCTGCACCTGGACGCGAGCGGGTGGGGCGCGGTGACGCCCGACCTCGCGGCGCCGACGGAGGTCCGCGGGCTCCACTGGCCGTCGCTCAACCGCCTGGTGGTGGTGGGCAGCGTCAATGGCGGCAACGACCCGGTCGTCGCGGTGGGGACCCGGTGATGCTCTCGCTCCTGGTCGCCCTCTCGCTCCGCGCAGCGCCACTGGTGGTGGTGATGCCCGGCACCACCTGCGTCGGCGTCGACGGACCTCGCTGCGAGGCGCTCGCCCAGCGGCTGGCCACCGCGCTCGAGCAGGGAGGCCAGCTGCGGGTGATGACGCGCAGCGACCTGGTGACCCTCATCGGCGCGGAGCGGCAGCGGCAGCTCCAGGGGTGCGCCGATGGCTCGAGCTGTCTCGCGGAGCTGGGCGGCGGCCTCGGCGCGGACCTCTTCCTCACCCTCAACGTGACCGTGGCGCGCCACTCGTGGGTCCTCACCACCCGGCTCCTGCGCGTCTCCACCGGCGCGTCGGTCGCCAGCGAGACGGCCCAGCTGGACTCGGAGGATCTCGCCTTCGCCGCGCTCGACGGCATCGCCGGCCGCCTGCGCGCCCCTTTGTTTCCCTCGCGCCCGGTCCTCCCGTGGGTGGGCGTGGGGCTCGGCGGCGCGCTGGTCGCCACGGGCCTCGTGCTGGGCTTCGGCGTCGCGCGGCCCACCGCGGCGTCGCTGTCGAGTGGCCTGGTCAGCCCCGCCGACGTGCCGGGCACCGTCGAGAGTGGCCGGCGCGCCGAGACGGCGGCCTGGGCGCTCACCGCGGCAGGTCTCGCCGTGCTCGCGGGCTCGTCGCTCGCGCTGCTGCTGGAGCCGTCGTCTCCGCAGCTCGCGCTGATCCCCACCCCGGGTGGCGGAGCGTACGCGTCGCTGTCGCTGCGCTGGTGAACGGTCGCCGCGCGGCGGCCAAGTGCCCACATGTCGGCCTGAAGCCTCGAGTGGACAGTGGAAACCCGCTTGGCCCAGCGCGGATAAACAGACATGAACATCCCGCACGGACTGCTGCGCCTCGGCGCTCACGGACAGCGCGTCGTCGACCTGCAGAAGGAGCTGCGCGCCGCGGGCTTCGACCCGCACGGCGTCGACGGCGACTTCGGCCCCAGGACGCGCTCCGCGCTCGAGGCCTACCAGCGGTCCAAGGGCCTCACCGCCGACGGCATCGCGGGGCCGCAGACCTGGAAGGCGCTCGGCGGCGATCGCTTCGAAGGCGCGCGCGGCAGCGGGCCGGGCAGCTCCGGCGCCACCACCTCGGGGCAGGCCGACCACCGCGGAGGCGGGCGGCTCTTCAGCTCCGACACCTCGCACTACCAGTCGCAGTCGCAGTTCGAGCGCTCGATCCGCGGCGCCAAGTTCGCCGCCATCAAGGCCACCGACGGCCACACGTACACCGACCCCACCTTCCGCCACCGGTGGAACCAGCTGGGCGACAAGATTCACGGCGGCTCGATGAAGCTGCGCATCGCGTACCACTACCTCGAGCCCGGCGACGGCAAGGGCCAGGCGAAGCACTTCCTCGACACGCTCGGCATTCACGGGAAGCTCAAGCCGGGAACGCGCCTCGCGCTCGACTGGGAAGGCAGCGCGCTGCACAGCCCGCAGACGCTCCATGACGCCGCCAAGTACATCCACCAGGTCACCGGGACCTGGCCGCTCGTCTACACCTCGGCGAGCAACGTCCCCGCGGTGAAGCACCTCGTTCCTCACGCGCCGCTCTGGGAAGCGAAGTGGACCGGCGGCCTCGCGGAGCGCGGCGTCCCCTTCGTTCAGTACAGCGACGGGCCCGGCTACGACCACGACGTGTTCAACGGCGACCTGCGCGCGCTGGAGAAGTTCGCCGGCTGGTGACGCCGCGCCCCCTTCGCGTGCGAGCACCGCCGGGCCGTGGCAAGACGTCGCCATGGCCAAGGATGCCGCGGTCCGTTGCTCGGTCTTCATCGCCACCAGCGCAGACGGCTTCATCGCCCGGCCCGACGGCGGCCTCGACTGGCTCGCCTCGGTGCAGCGCGACGGCGAGGACTACGGCTACGCGCAGTTCGTGGCCTCGGTGGACACCTTCGTCATCGGCCGGGCGACCTACGAGGTGGCGCTCGGCTTTCCCGAGTGGCCCTACGCCCAGAAGCGCTGCGTGGTGCTCACCCACCGCGGCGGCGAGGCGCGCCACGGCGAGCGCTTCTTCGCAGGGGTTCCCTCGGAGCTCGTCGCCTCGCTGGGGCGAGAAGGGGCGCGGCACCTGTACGTCGACGGCGGCGCGGTGATTCGCCAGTTCCTCGCCGAAGGGCTCATCGACGAGCTCACCCTGTCCGTGGTGCCGGTGCTGCTCGGGCAAGGGCTGCCGCTCTTCGAGTCGGGCGGGCGCGAGCAGCGCCTCGAGCTGCTGGGCGCGCGCGGCTACGAGAGCGGGCTCACCCAGCTGCGCTACCGCGTCGCGCGCTGAAGCGCCGGAGCGCCGTCTACCCGGCCGGCGCGTCGAGCAGCGCGTCGAGCACCTCGACCTGGGTGGCGAGCGTCCGCGCCTCCCCCGTCCTGCCCAGCGCCTGGTAGGCCGCCGCCGTCGCCCGGCGCTCCTCGCGTTCCCGCTCCACCACCGCCCGGGCCTCTTCCGGGCCCAGCGCCTTGCGCGGCACGTCACCCGCGCCCAGCCCGGAAACCGCGCCCGCGATGGGTCCCGCCTGCCCGCGGGGCGCGACCGACGGCTCCGCCGCCTCCGCCTGGTCCAGCGCGGAGAGCGTCTCCCGCAGCACCGCGACCACCTCGGTCCGCCGCGCGCGCATCGCCTCGCGCAGGTCGCCGCGCAGGCGCTCCTTCCACTGGGTGATGCTTCTCATCGCAGCCGCCGGAGGCTGGTGCTGGTGATCGACATGGGGCCGAGGCATAGACTGAACGACGCCATGCATCCCTTCATCCGGACGAGGAAACGCCAGTGGAGTCGCGCTCCGCTGGACATCGAGTGCGAGGTCGCCGTCGAGGCCGAGCGCTTCCGGGCCCGGCTCAAGCAGATCAGCGAAGGGGGGCTGCTGTTGCAGAGCAACGAGAAGCTGCCCGCGCGGCCGTTCGTGGTGTCCTTCATGCTCCCGGGCGGGGGGCTGCTGCGCGTGGCGGCGGAGAGCCGCTACCAGAACCAGTACGGCTACGGCTGCCAGTTCACCAAGATCACCCCCGAGCTCCGCGCGCAGATCGACGCCTTCCTCAAGCGGACCAAGAAGCTCTACTCCGACATCCAGTTCGGCATGGCCACCCAGCGGCCCGTGGCCCAGCTGGCGCCGCTGCTGCGCCAGGCCGGGCTCGACGGCGTCACCGAGCCGAAGGAACTCAAGCGCCGGGTGTCCGACGCCATGGACCTCCTGCTGTCCGCCGGGCGGTAACGCGGCCCTCAGCGCGTGCTCGCCTGCGCCGGGCGCGCACCCTTGCCTGCGAGCGCCGCGGGGTCGACCGCATCGGGCACCTCGATGGCCTCGAGCTCGAGCTCGAGCTTCACCTTGTCGCCGATGATGACTCCGCCGGTCTCCAGGGTCTTGTTGAACGACACCCCGAAGTCGTGGCGGTTGATGGTCGCCTTGGCGCTCAGGCCGGTCGCGGTGTGACCGTACGGGCTCTTCGCGGTGCCGTTGAACTCCACCTCGAAGGGCACTTCCCGGGTGACGCCACGAATGGTGAGGTCGCCCACCACGGCGTATTCCGAGCCGCCCTTGGCGGTGATGCGCTTGCTCTTGAAGGTGATGAGCGGGTGGTTCGGCGCGTCGAAGAAGTCGTTGGTGCGCAGGTGCGCGTCGCGGTCCTTGTTCTCGGTGTCGATGCTCGCCACCTCGACCGACCCTTCGATGACCGAGCGGGTGAAGTCGGCCGCGTCGAGCTTCAAGGTGCCGGAGTACTTCTTGAACTGCCCGCGCACGGTGGAGACCATCAGGTGCTTCACGCTGAAGCCGAGGTGGGTGTGAACGGTGTCGATCTGCCAGGCCATGGGGTGCTCCCTCGATTGTTCGCCAGGACGAGGAATTCGTTCTCGCGTCGTGCTGGCCTCTTCATGCGCCCCTGGAGAGCACTCCGGTAGTGGTGCAGCGGCGAACCGACTGTTATCGGTATTCGAACAATGGACTACAACCACGCCGCGGTCTTCGTGCAGGTGGTCACCTCCGGTGGCTTCTCGGCGGCCGCCAAGGAACTCGGGGTGCCCAAGTCCTCGGTCAGCCGGACGGTGGCGCTCCTCGAACGCGAACTCGGCGTGCGCCTCTTGCAGCGCACCACCCGGAAGGTGACGCCCACCGAGGCGGGCGCCGCGTTCTTCGAGGCGGTGAAGACGCCGGTCGGCGCGCTGGAGCAGGCCGGTGCGCTGGCACGCGAGCATGGCGACGCGCCCCGAGGGCTCATTCGCATGACGGTGGCGCCCGAGTTCGGTGCGCTCCCGCAGACGCTCACCCGCTTCACCCGCAAGCACCCCGGGGTGCAGGTCGAGGTCTCGGTCGCTTCCCGCTTCGTCGACCTGGTCGGGGAAGGGTTCGACCTCGCCATCCGCGCCGGCAAGCTCGAGGACTCGTCGCTGGTCGCCCGCCGCATCGGCGCCGCCGACCTCGCGCTGCTCGCCGCGCCGGCTTACCTGCGTCGCCGGGGCCGCCCGCGGACCTTCGAGGCCCTCGACGGCCACGACTGGGTGCTCTACCGGGCGGCCAACGGCCGCGGCACCGTGCAGCTGCAGGGGCCCCGCGGCCCGCGCACGCTGGAGACGACCGCGACCCTGGCGTCCGACGACCTGTCCTTCTGCCGCAAGGCGGTCATCGCCGGGGCCGGGCTCGGGCTCCTGCCGGTGCACACCGTGGTCGACGACCTCCGCGCCGGCACCCTGGAGTCGGTGCTCCCCGGCTGGTCGCAGCGCGGCGCCTCGGTCTACGTGGTGCTGCCCTCGAATCGCTTCGTGCCCACGCGGGTGGCGCTCCTGCGCGACCACCTCGTGGAGACGCTGAGCGCGCAGCTGCAGGCGACCGAGCGCGCCTGCGCGTCGGCCCGCGAGGCACCCGAGGTCGCGGCGCTGCGCTGAGCTGCTGGCTGGAGCAGGGGAATGCCCGTAAGTTTCGCCGCCCGTGCTCACCCCGCAGTCAGGCGCTCCCGGCGCTCCGGCCCCCTCCGCGGAGCCCTCGGCGAGGCTGCTCGGCTGGCTGGTCACCGCCGTCGTCGCCGCCTTCTACGCACCGCTCCTGCTCGGCGGAGAGGTCTACCGCCGGGACAGCGTGCAGCTCTTCCCGGGGTGCCACGCCTTCCTCGGCGAGGCCCTGCGGGCGGGCCGCTTCCCCGGGTGGTTTCCCTACGACGGGCTCGGCGTGCCCTTTCACGCGCAGGCGGTGTGCGGCGTGCTGCACCCGCTCGCGTGGTCGGCGCTGGTGCTCGGGCCCGCCGCGGTGCTGCGGCTCCAGGTGCTGGCCGGGGTCGCGCTGGCCGCCTTCGCCGCGTGGACGCTCGCCCGGGTCCTCGGCGCCAGCCCGGGCGGCCGCGCGCTCGCCGCGCTCGGCTACGCGCTGAGCGGGTACCTCACCGCGGTCACCTCGAACGTCGTCTACCTCTGGGGCGCCGCGGCCTTCCCGCTCGCGCTGGCGGCCTTCGCTCGCGCGGGCGTGCGGGGGTGGAACGCACGGGCGCTCGCCGCCGCCATCGCAGCGCCGCTGTCCTCGGTGCTCATCGGCGACCTGCAGTTCGCCGTCGTCTCCCTCGGCGCCGGCGGGCTCTTCGGCCTCGCGCTCACGCCGGTGAAGGCCTGGCCGCGCTACCTCGCCGGCGCCGCGCTCGCCGCGGTGGGCATGGCGGCGCTGCGCGCCGCGCAGCTCGCACCGTCGTGGGCGTTGCTCCACGAGAGCGCGCGCAGCGCCGGGCTGTCGTTCGAGGAATCCAGCTACTGGTCGCTCCACCCGCTGCGCCTGCCGGAGTTGGTGCTCGCCGGCTTCTCTCCCCTGGGGCACCCAGGGCGCGCCGAGGCCCTCTTCGGCAGCACGCCGGGCTACCTGCTGTGGGCCGAGGCGCTCGGCGGCAGCGCGCTCATCGCCGTGCTCGCGGCGGTGGCCGGCGCCAGCGCCGCGCCCCGGCGCGTGCGCGCGGTACTCCTGGGCAGCCTCGCGCTGGGGCTCGTCCTCGCGCTCGGCAAGTACGCCGGCCTGTACCGGCTGGTGCACGCCTTCGTGCCGCTCTTCAAGGCGTTCCGCTGGCCCGAGAAGTTCACCCCGCTGGCGCTCGCGCCGCTGGCCGCGCTGGCGGCGCTGGGGTGGTCTCATCTCGCCGCGGCGCGGGCACGCGCGCTGTGGGCCACCGCGGGGGCGTGCGCGCTCGCCGCTGCAGCTGCGTTCGCGGCCGGTCAGTCCGTGGCCCCCGCGTGGAACGACTACCTGGTCGACCTCGCCGCCTCGCTCGCCGCCGCCGCGGTGGTGGTCGCCACCGTCGGTGCGCTTCCCCGGCTGAGCGCGCGGGCGCAGACCTTCGCCGCGCTGGGGCTGCTCTGCGCCGAGCTCGCGTGGTCGTCGGCGCCGCTCATCGACGCGCTGCCGCCGGGCTCGCTGGAGGAGCCGTCGGGCCTCGCCGAGCCGCTGGCCCAGCTGGGCGTGGGACTGGGGAAGGGCCGCTTCCTGCCGCTGCGCGTGTCCTGGGTGCCCATCGACGAAGGCGGGGTGGCGAGCCAGGAGGAGCGCGACTGGGCGCTCCGCGAGCGCGGCGCGCTCACCGGTCCCAACCGCGCGCTCGAGCACATCGAGGCCATCGGGCTGTACCTCCAGGGCGTGCCGGCCGACATGATGCGGCTCAACGCCTCGGGCCACCTGCTGGTGCGCGAGCTGGCCCCCAGGCTCAACACCCGGGCGGCGCTCACCCTGGCGCAGGGCGAGGAGACGCTGCTGCCCGACGGGGCGCGCACCCGCTTCGCCACCCGCGGAGGCCTGGTGCTGATGTCGCTCCAGAACCCGTGGCCGCGCGCCTACCGGGCGGGCGCCGTCGAGGTGCACGGCACCGACCCGCTCGAGGCGCTGGCGGCGCTCGCGCCCGGCGAGGTGTGGATTCCCGGCCAGCCGCCCGAGCCGCCGGACCGCGACGGTCAGGCCGAGGTGGTCGACTACCAGGCCGAGCACGTCGAGCTGAAGACGTCGGGCGCGCGCGCGTCGTGGCTGGTGCTCAACGACCTCCATGCGAGCGGGTGGGCGGCGACCATCGACGGCGCCCCGGCGGCCATCGTGCGCGCCAACGGCCTGGTGCGTGCAGTGCGGGTGGAGGCCGGAGCGCACAGCGTGGTGTTCGACTTCCACACCCCCGGGCTCACCTTCGGCGCGGTGGTGAGTGCCCTCACCGGCGTGCTGCTCCTCGGCCTCTTCGCCGCGCGGCGACGGCTGGTTCCAGTCTTCGCTGCTGACAGTCCGCCATGAAGGTGCTCCGCCCGTGAGTTCAGGCCAGCCAGGTTTCGACGGCGTCGCCACCTTCTTCACCGTGCGCACGGTCGCGCATGTCCCGGCCGCGGTGTTCGCCGCCTTCGCCGATGGTGCCCGCCTCGCGCGCTGGTGGGGGCCGAGCGGCTTCCGCAACACCTTCGAGGTCTTCGAGTTCGTCGCTGGCGGCGCCTGGGTCTTCGCGATGCACTCACCCGACGGCAAGGCCTACCCGAACCGCAGCCGCTTCGAGGCAGTGGAGCCGAACTCGAAGGTGGTCGTCCGCCACGAGTCCGCGCCGGAGTTCACGCTCACCGTGACGCTCGCGCCGGAAGGGGCGGGCACCGTGATTCGCTGGGAGCAGCGCTTCGACAGCCCCCAGGTCGCCGCGGGGATTCGCCAGGTGGTCGAGCCCGCCAACGAGCAGAACCTCGACCGCCTCGAGGCCGAGCTCGCCGGCCGCTGACGCCTGACCTTCAGCCCACCGTCAGCGCGGTGAGCGCCTCGCCCAGCTCCACCGCGTGGCTCTTCTGGATGTTGTGTCCGCCCGACGGCCAGCGCAGCCGGGGACCTGCCGGGAGCGCCGCCGCGTGCTGCTCGAAGACCGCCGGCTCGATGAACGCGTCGTCGTCGGCCCAGGCGCTCAGCGTGGGCTGACGGAACGCGGCGGTGTTGCGGGCCTGCACCTCGAAGTCGACCGCGGAGACACAGCGCACGGTGTGCGCCACCTCGTCGGTGCGCGTCTGCGCGGGGAAGCCGACGCTGCGGAACGCCGCCCGGAGCAGCGCGCGGGTCGGCCCGGCGAGGAGCGGGGCGTCCACCGCGCGCGCGAAGAGGTGTCGGCCCACGAAGCGCCGCATCAGCCGGTGGGGGCGCAGCCCGACCGAGGACAGCAGCGCCAGCGCCGTCACCGCGCCGCGCGACTGCACGGCCGCAGAGAGCGCCACCGGGCCGCCCATGCTGTGCCCCACCAGCACGCAGCGCTCGAGGCGGAGCGCCGACAGCGCCTCGACGACGAAGGCGCCGCGCTCGTCGATGCTCGGGCCCGGCGCGGTGGACACCTTCGTGCCTCCGAAGCCAGGGAGGTCGAGGCGCACGAAGCGCACCGTCGGGGGCAGCGCCGCGCCCAGCCACCGGTAGTCGCGCGAGCTGCCCGGCAGCCCGTGAATCGCGACCACCGCCGGGCCGGCCCCCTCGCTGGTGTAGGCGAAGGGACCTCGCGCGGTGTGCGCTTCCTGGAGCTCGGGGTCTCGCGGGGCCGCGGGCGTGGCCATGGCCCGTGCCCCTAGCACGCGGCAGCGCCGCAGCGATGTCAGGGGTACAGCGTGCGGTCGAGGAAGTCGTCGATCTGCTGCATCCGCGTGCTCGAGCTGCGCATGCCGTCGAAGTCGTGGCCGAGTCCGCTGACGATGACCAGCGTGGAGCCCACGCCCTTCGCCTTCAGCGCCGCGTCCATCAGCCCCGCCTGGGGCGTGGGCACCGTGCAGTCCTTCGCGCCGTGCATCAGCAGCATCGGTGGGTCGGCCGGGTCGACGTAGGTGATGGGGTTCGCCGCCGCCACCTTCTGCGGACAGCTCTGGATCTGACAGCCGACGAGCTTCGACTCCGGAGAGTCGGCGGCGTCGTGGTTCTGCGAGGCGCAGCCGGCGACCGTCTGCGCGTCCATCTGCAGGAAGTCGGTGGGGCCGTACCAGTCCACCACGGCCTGCACCGCGCTCGACTCCGCCGGGTTGCCCTGGGACAGGTCTTCCAGCGCGGTGACGCGGCCCGAGGTCCCCACGAGCATCGCGAGGTGGCCGCCCGCCGACGCGCCCCACGAGGCGAAGCGCGCCGGGTCGAGGTGGTACTGGCCTGCGTGCGCGCGCAGCCAGCGCACCGCCGCCTTCACGTCCTGGATCTGCGCGGGGAACTTCGCCACCGGGGTCAGCCGGTAGTCGATGCTCGCCACCGCGTAGCCGCGCCGCGCCTGCCGGTCGACGAGCGGCTGTGCCTCGCTGCGGTCTCCTTCGAGCCACGCGCCCCCGTGGATGTAGAGCACCAGCGGAAACGGCCCGGCCCCGCTGGGAACGGTGAGGTCCATGCCGTGCGCGGCGCCTGGCGCGTACGAGAGCCCGGGGAAGCGGGTGAAGCCACCGTCGGTGTGTGGAGGACGGGGCGGCCCGGCGTCCACGTTCCCGGCATCCGCTCCGGCGTCGCGCACGCCGGCGTCATGAGGTCCGGCGTCGCTCGGCCCTGCATCGGCCAGCGCGCCGCCCTGACCTCCGGAGCCCCCCAGGCCTCCGCCCGCGGTGCCGCCTCCGGGGCGCTCCTCGCCACCGCCGCCCGCGCTGCCGCCGCCGCTCGCCTCGCTCCCGCCGCCCCCACTGCCGCCACCCATGGAGCCCGCAGCACCGCCGCCCATCGACGGCATGGCGCTGCCACCGCCAGCGCCATCGTCGGCGGTGCCTTCGGGCTCACAGGCTGCGAAGCAGAGCAGGGTGGTCAGCAGCCAGACGAACGCGTTGCCGAGCCGGGGAGAGGTGGCCATCCCACCGCGGGGAGCAAGAACGGCGCCCGGACGTCCGGTGCACGCAAGGCTGCGGGGTACGGGTGAGTGCGCTCCGGGTCGGGACTTCCTGGAGCGCCGCCGAGAGCAAGTCGTCGCATCCGCGCGACGAGCACGAGCCGCCGTGGCCCTGCCCGGGAGGGCTCAGCCCTTGATGTGCACGTGGCTCACCAGCATCGGGTGATCCGTCGCGAAGCGGATCTGCTTGCTGCGGTCGCGCATGAACTGGCTGAAGGTGACCGCTGGCGAGCCGTAGATGTGGTCGATGCCCAGGTGGTGCTGGTCGCCGTGCTGACCGGACAGGTGCGCCGACGTCATGTTGGTGCCCGCCGTCATCCGCCGGTAGTACTCGGTCGACTCGTTCATGTCGCCGGTGAGGATGACCGGAAGCCCGGTGCGCTTCTCGATGCGCTTCACCGCGGCGATCTCGATGTCGGTGGCGCGGTCCCGGTACTTTTCCTGGTGGTGGAAGCGCTTGGTGTCCGCCGGGTTGTGGAAGTTCATGAAGACCGCCTTCTGCCCGGTCTCCTTGTTGCGCAGCACCACCACCGGCATGTCGCGCTTCTGCCCGTTGAAGTACGGGATCTTGATCGTGTGGGCGTTCACCAGGGAGAACTTCGACTTGTCCCAGGCGATCGAGTTCTCGTTGTCGCCCTTGCCCTTCTTGAAACCCGGGTACACCCCGAACTTGTTGTGGGTGAGCTTGTTGAACTCCTTCAGCTGCGGAGCCTGCAGCTCCTGGAAGCCCACCACGTCGACGTTGTGACGCTGGATGGCCTTCACCGCGGCCTTCATGCGCCGCGCGCCCGAGGCGTGGTCGGGGTGCTCTCCGCCCGGCTTGGTGTGACTCGCCCCCAGCACGTTGAAGCTCGAGACGTTGAAGTCGGTGCCGCCGCTCGCGTTGCCACCGCCGGCGCCGCCTGCGTTCTGGTGACCGCCCGCGTGGTGGTGACCGCCCGCGTGATGGTGGCCGCTGGCGTGGTGAGGGCCGCCAGCGTGGTGAGAGCCACCAGCGTGGTGAGGACCGCCGGCATTGTGGTGACCGCCGGCGTTGTTGCCGGCACCGACGCTCTGAAACGAAGGATCGGCCGCCGGGTTGGCCGGGCTCTGCGGCACGGTGGGCAGCGACGGAGGCGCGAAGGCGTCCTGCCCGAGCAGGCCCTGGAACATCTGCTCCAGCTCCTGCTCGAACCCCTGGAGTGCCTGCTCCAACCAGCTGTCGAGCTGCTGAAGCTGCTGCGAAACGGAAGCCGACGGAGCCGCGGACGAGATGGGTCGGGTCATGGAGGTGTGCTCGGCTGCGAGGGGTTCAGCCTGACCTGCATGATTTTCGGGAACCGAATCGTGTGCGTTTCACCGCAGAATGGTGGTGGTCATTACAGTGTCCACTTCGGAAGGACATCCAGTTCTCCGAGCAGTATCGGACCGTTACGTTGGTGCGTCGGCGGTCCAAGGGCACCGTGCTCGGCGAAGGGTTATCCACGGGCATGCAGCGCAGCCCGGGCCAGTCTCCGCCGCTCAGCTCGACTCCGGCCTGGAAGCGCGCCGATCTCCTCGCCGAGGCCTCGGCGCTCCCGGTCGCGAGGCGGTACGCCCCTCTCCTCTCGCAGAGCTTCCTGTCCATCTGCGGCCCGACCAGCGTGGCGAACGTCCTGCGCTCGATCGGCGTGCCCGCCGGAAAGAATCCGCTCCCCGGCATCGGGCTGCGCCCCATGAGCCTCGACCAGCTGGTGCGCGAGTCCGCCGCGGTGGTGCCAGCGCCGTGGACCGTTCGCGCGGTGCGCCCGAGCTCCAGCGACGAGCTTCGCGCACACCTGCGGGAGTCGAACGACGAGCGCGTGCGCCTGGTGGCCAACTTCTCGCGCGCGCCGCTCTTCGGTCGTGGCGGCGGTCACCACTCGCCCATCGGGGGCTACCTCGAGCGCGAGGACCTCGCCCTCGTGCTCGACGTCAACGCTGGCTTCGGCCCGTGGCTCGTCGACACCGAGCGCCTCTTCCTCGCGATGAGCACCGTCGCCGACTGGTCCACCGGGCTGACGCGCGGCCTCGCGCGCTTCGAAGCTCCGCGCTAGTCATTCCTGTCACCAATTTCCGGGTCCGGCATCGAACGCCCCGTGAGGCCCATGAACACCGCCGTGCGCCAGAGCTCCGAGGTGCCCCAGGTCCCGAGTGACGAGCAGCTCGTCGAGCGCGTGCTCGCCGGGGACTCCGCGGTCTTCGAGATCCTCATGCGGCGCAACAACCCGCGCCTGTACCGCGCCCTGCGTGCCCTCCTGCGAGACGAGGCCGAGGTCGAGGACGCGATGCAGGCGACCTACCTGCGCGCCTACGACAAGCTCGGCTCCTTCCGGGGCACCGCCCGCTTCGCCACCTGGTTGACCCAGGTCGCGCTCAACGAGGGCCTCGGCCGCCTGCGCCACCGCCGCCGCCACGAACACGTCGGTCACGACTTCGACGAGGAGCTCACGATGTCGCCCGTCGCCACCGCCCCGCTCACCCCCGAAGCGGTGACCGGACACCGCGAGCTGGTGGCCCTGCTGGAGCGCGCCATCGACTCGCTGCCCGAGCTCTACCGCGTGGTGGTGATGCTGCGCGACGTCGAGGGGCTCGACACCGGCGAGGCGGCCGAGGTGCTCGCCGTCAGCGAGGACGTGGTGAAGACGCGGCTCTCGCGCGCCCGCGCGGCACTGCGGCTGCACTTCGAAGCGCAGCTCGGGAGTGCGACTGCTGAGGCGTTCGGCTTCCACGCCAGCCGCTGCGACCGCGTGGTGGCCGCAGTGCTCGCCCGGTTGCCCGCGACCCGCCCCCAGGAGTGACGCCCGCCCTCGCGGCTTCAGTCCGCGAGATGCCGCGCGCGGCGCCGACCTCGCAGGAACATCAGCGCGAGGATCCAGACGGCGCCGCCCGCCTGGCCACACCCGCAGCCGACTTGCAGCGACGACGGCGGGCCCCCCGGAGTTCCTCCGTCGGTGACGCCGCCGTCGGTGAGGCCGCCATCGGTGAGGCCGCCATCGGTGAGGCCGCCGTCGGTGAGACCGCCGTCGATGAGGCCGCCGTCGACGAGGCCGCCGTCGATGAGGCCGCCGTCGATGAGGCCGCCGTCGATGAGGCCGCCGTCGATGAGGCCGCCGTCGATGAGGCCGCCGTCGTTGATGCCACCGTCGTTGAGGCCGCCGTCGATGAGACCGCCGTCGTTGACTCCGCCGTCGGTGACGCCACCGTCGCCACAGACCCCGGCCACGCATTGGCCGCTCTCGCAGACGACGCCCTCCACGCACGGGCCTCCCGTGCGCAGGCGCACGCGGACCAGCTGCGGCTGTGACGGAGAGCCGCGCGCGATGACGCGCACCGAGTACCACCCCGGCAGCTGTCCCTTCGGTACGTCGACGGTGACCGCGAACTGCCCCCAGTTTCGAACGGGCAGGTACTCGCTCGCCGGGTCGCCCAGCCGCTCGAGCCTCACCAGCGGAACCTCGCTGCTCGAGGAGTTGTACGCGCCCCGGGCGCCTTCGCCGCGCGAGAAGCCCGAGCCGGTCAGGGTGACGGCATCGCCCGGGCGCCAGACCGCTGGCGCGGAGACGAGGTTCGGCACCAGGGAGCCCAGCGTGTTTCTCCCCTCGTCGAACCAGGCGCTGTCGCCCTGGGCTGGCGACGTCGACACCACCAGCGGGCGTCCGTCGGCCGCCATCGCCGACACCGCCCCGCTGCTCCGGAACGGCAGATCGGGCAACGCCAGCGCTGGCCCCTGGGGCGTCAGCAGCTCCGCCGTCGCCGGCCCGCCGTCGGGGTTCGCGTGCGCCAGCATCCAGCGGTCGCGCAGCAGGTAGCTGCGGGCGACGGGGACCGTCCCGAGCAACGCCCGGCTCACGTCGATGCCTCCATCGACGCGGACCCGGTCCGCCGTCGCGGTGCCGACGCCGCCGGCGATGGTCACCGCATCGTCGGACTCCAGGAGCACGGCCCCTTGCTGGTGCGCCGAGCCCAGCGTCGCCACCACGTCCCACGCGTCGCGCGCCGGGTCGTAGCGCTCGACCTGCGTCGCCCCGGCCCCGAGCCATGCCCGCCCATCGCGACTCAGCGTCAGCTGCCCACCGGTCCGCGTCACGTTCACCGAGGCCGCGGGAGTGAAGCTGAGCGTGCCGGGGTGAAAGCGCTCGGCCTGGCTGATGAATCCCGGCCCGGTCCCTCCGGCGACGAGCACCTCGCCCGTCCCCAGCAGCACCGCGGCGTGGCCCGTGCGTGGGTGGGCCATGGGGCCGGTCGCCGTGGAGCGCCCCGTCGCCGGGTCGAACACCTCGCTCGTCGCGCCCACGCCTCCGACGATCAGCACCCGCCCGTCGAGCAGCAGCGTCGCCGTCGGGTGGTCGGCGTGGTCCGCCAGCAAGCGGCCTCCGTCGACCCACGCGCTCGCCTCGAGCCGGGACACCGCCCGACCATCCGGCGCTCCGCCGAACAGGTAGGCGTGCCCATCGACGGCCACCAGCAGTGCCCCGTCGCGCCAGCTCTGGAACAGCTGGGGTGCGCTGCTCCAGAACGGCTCGTGCGGCGAGATGAGCTGCAGGCGCGCCGAGAGCGGAGTGGGGTAGGCCTCGAAGCCGCCCGCGAGGAGCACCGTGCCGTCGGCCAGCACGGTGAGCGTGCCCCCGGACTGCGACTGGGGAAGGTGCCCGGCGTCCTGCCACCCACCCGAGAGCGTCCGCACCAGGAGTTGCGTGTCGTCGCTCCCCCCGGTGCCTCCCGCGACCAGGAGCCGCCCGTCGGGGAGCGACACCAGGTTGGGCACGTCGCGGCGCACCGGCATCGGCGTCGCCGCCGCAAGCGCGTTCGCCCCGGCCGCCACCGTCGTCACCTGCGCGGTCGCGACGTTGCCGTCGTTGCCTCCCAGCGTGACGAGCGTGCCGTCGGCGGCGAGACACGCTGCGCTCTCCGCCACCCCGGTGGCCAGCGCGCCCGAGAGCGCGGACCAGGTCCCGCTCACCGGCTCGTACACCTCGCCCGTCTTCCAGAAGGTGCTCGTCCCGTCGCGGCCTCCGATCGCCACCACCCGCCCATCGAGCAGCCGCACCGCCACGTGCTCTCCGCGAGAGACCGACGGCGAGCCGGTGAGGACGAAGCCGCCGTCGACGAACAGCTCGGTGACGCGGTTCGAGGTGCCGTCGAAGTCGCCCACCACCAGCACCCGGCCGTCTTCCAGCAGCGTCGCGGTCTGGCGTTCGCGGCTCGACTTCATCTGCGGGCCCGCCACCACCTGCCCCGTCGAGGGCGAGAACCTCTCGGTGCTCGCTTCCCGCTGGGTGCCCGAGCTCTTTCCCCCCAGCAGCAGCACCGAGCCGTCGCGCAGCAGCACTCCCGAGTGGAAGTGGCGGCCCACCACCAGCGCCGGCCCCTGGCTCAGCAGCTCCGTCCGCGGGTCGTACAGCTCGGTCGACGCGTGGACCACGAAAGGGGAGATCGACACGCCGCCCGCGAGCCACACCCGCCCGTCGGGGAGAAGGGTCGCGGTCTGGAAGCTGCGAGGGGTGAGGAGCGCGGGCCCCTGACGCACGTCGGCCGCCACGGCCATCGCCGGTGCCAGCAGAACTGCGGTCAACACGACGGCGCGCAGGCGATTCACGGAGGGCGGTTCGAGGTGGACGTCACGCCGGGAGCGGCCGCAAGGAGACCCCATCGCCCACCGGGCCGCAATCTCGCCGCAGGCCGTTCTGGGAAGAACATGGCTTGACGGTTATATGTGCCGATGGTTATATGTCTGGCGTGGAATCTTCGTTCTCCATCGTCGCCGAGCCCAGTCGACGCGCGATCCTCGGTCTCCTGCTCGAGCAGGAACGCTCGGTCGGCGAGCTGGAGCGCGAGCTGCGGCTCTCGCAGCCGTCGGTCTCCAAGCACCTGCGCGTGCTGCGCGAGGCCGGCTTCGTCGAGTCGCGCGTGGAAGCCCAGCGCCGGCTCTACCGCCTGCGGCCCGAGCCGCTGATGGAGCTCGACGAGTGGCTGGTGCCGTTCAGGCGGTTCTGGACCAAGCACGTCGACGCGCTCGAGCGCCACCTCGACGCCATGGACCGCGCTCCGTCACCGAAGGGGAAGAGGAAGCCATGACCAGCCGCACCCGCTACCAGCCAGGCCCCGCCGCCGGCGCCCACGTTCACAAGGAAGGCGACGCGTGGACGCTGGTGCTGGTCCGAGACCTGCGCCACCCGCCCGACAAGGTGTGGACCGCGCTCACCGAGCCCGAACACCTGCGCGAGTGGGCGCCCTTCGATGCCGACCGCGGCCTCGGCGCCGTCGGGGCCGTGAACCTCACCACGGTGGGGGCGCCCACCCCGATGGTGTCCGAGGCACGGGTGAAGCGCGCCGAAGCGCCGCGCCTGCTCGAGTACTCCTGGGGCGGTCAGGACCTGCGCTGGGAGCTCGAGCCGCGCGAGGCCGGCACCCGCCTCACGCTCTGGCACAACATCAACCGGGGCTTCATCTCCATGGGGGCCGCGGGCTGGCACATCTGCTTCGACGTGCTCGAACACCACCTCGCTGGTGACCCGCTCGGCCGCATCGTCGGGCCCGCCGCGCTCCAGTTCGAAGGGTGGCAGCGGCTCAACGCCGAGTACGCCCGGCAGTTCGGAGTCGAACCCCCCGGTGCACCTCAATGGAAGGGACCGCCATGAACGCGCTGCTGTGGGTGTTTCAGATCCTCCTCGCCTTGCACACCTTGATGGGCGCGGTGTGGAAGGTGACCAACTCCGAACAATCGGTGCCCTCGCTCAGCGCGCTCCCGCACGCGGCGTGGCTCGCCCTCATCGGGGTCGAGGTCCTCTGTGCCGTCGGCCTGGTGCTGCCGGCCCTGGTGAAGCCTCTGGCGAAGTTCGCCCTCGTGGCCGCGGCCGCGCTGGTGGTCGAGATGCTGCTCTTCTCGGTGCTCCACCTGGCCTCCGGCTCGACCCAGCACGGAGAGATGATCTACTGGCTCGTGGTGGCGGGCTTCGCGGGCTTCATCGCCGTGGGGCGGTGGAAGTCGCTGGCCGCTGCGAAGGCAGCCTGAGGCGCCCCGAGCCGTCCTTGGCTCCGGCCCCGGGAGCCGCTAAGGGCCCGCCCCATGCCGAACTCCGGGGCTCCGATGCGCTTCAGCCTGCTGGTCTGCCTCGTCATCGTCGCCGCCTGCAACGGCGGCGGCGGCAACCTCGATGCGGGGCCCACCGACTCCGGAATGCACGATGCCGGTGAGGTCGACGGCGGTGCGCAGGACTCCGGCTCGCCCGATGCCGGCCTCACCGACGGCGGAACCGACGCTGGCCAGCCCGACTCCGGGATCGATGCCGGGACCGACGCCGGGACTGACGCCGGCTTCACCGACGCGGGGACCGATGCCGGGGTGGACGCTGGCTTCGACGCTGGCTTCGACGCCGGTCCGCCTGCGGTGTGTCCGGCCTTCGATGCCGGCACCGCCGACGCAGGGGTGTGCGCTCCTGGCACCGCGGACTGCGACTCCAACCCGAACGACTGCGAGACCAACATCGCGACCGATTCCGCCAACTGCGGCCGCTGCGGCCGGGTGTGTGGCGGCGCCGCGACCTGTGGTGCCGGGCTGTGCGGCGCCACGCTGCTGATGGACCCCGACGTGTCGTCGAACTACTGCCACGCGCTCTTCACGCCCGACCGGCTGTTCGCGGTCACCTGCTGGGGCAACAACGACCTCTCCGAGCTGCGCACCGCGCCCATCGAGCCGGGCAGCGACGTCCGCGGCACGTCGCTCGTCGCGTACAACAACGTGTCGGTGGTCGCGATGCGCGGGCTCACGCTCGACGGCCCCGACGTGCTCTTCGGCCTCGAAGGCAACCCGAGCAAGGTGTTCCAGGTGTCGGCGAGCGACGGCGGTCCCATCTCCACCCGCTTCGAGACCGACGCCGGCACCCGCTTCGACGGCCTGCAGGTGGTCGACGACACGTACTACTGGGTCCACAACCGGCACACGGCCGGCGGCATGGTGGTGAGCGCGAGCATCAAGCGCCGCGGCCGCAGCGACACCCAGGACACGCTCCTCGTGGGAGGGCTGGGCCTCGGGTACAACCTGGTGGTCACGCCGACCAAGCTGCTGTGGCTGGAAGCGCGCAGCACCGTCTCCAGCATCGCCCTCTACGAGGCGCCTCGCGCTGGCACCCAGGGCAACGCCGCGCTGGTGAAGCAGGTGGCGGCCGCCACGCCGGGCTCCTACCTGATCCGCTCGGGCGACTTCGTCTACTGGACCGAGAAGTCCGCGGCCCCCAACGGCAAGCTGCGCCGCTACGAATTCGGTCACCCCAACGCAGTGCCGCAGGACGTGGTGACCGGCCTCAACCTGCCCGAAGGCCTCGCCACCGACGGCGCCTACCTCTACTTCAAGCAGGGCGACGCGATGTACCGGGTCGGCATGTGCGGCGGCGTCCCCGAGCAGCTGTCGCCGGTCGTCGCGGCCCACGATTCCCAGGCCACCGAGGTCTACGCGGTCGACGGGAAGTACGTGTACTGGGTCGCCGGGCCGGGCTTCGGTGACTCGAAGATCTACCGCGTCGCCAAGTAACCCGGCGCCCACGCATCAGCCCCGCGGCCCGTTCGCGGTCGCACGAGAGGACGTTCCATGGTCGCTGTCCGGATGGCGTGCCTGCTGTCGGTGGTCTTTCTGTCGGCGTGCAACTGCTCGCCGGGCGGCGGGAGCAGCGGCGGCGGCGGCGGAAGCAGCGCGTCCGGTGGCGGCAGCGCGTCGGG
>JAIBBQ010000161.1 GCA_019694595.1 Myxococcaceae bacterium | reverse complement strand
CGGCGCGCTCAGCGCCGTGCTGGGCGTCGAAGGCCTGCAGGCGCTCGACGGCGACGCCACCCGGGTCGCCGAGCTCGCCCGCCGAGGCGTGCGCTTCGCGAGCCCGCTCCACCTCGCCAACAACGCCCTCGGCGGCTCGTCCTTCCCCCTCATGGGCAACCGGGGCCTCACCGCCCACGGGCGCGAGGTGGTGGAGGCGATGAACGCCTCGGGCCTGGCGGTCGACGTGGCCCACGCCAGCCGCCGCACGCTCGACGAGCTGCTCGCGGTGCCCGGCGTGCGCCCCTTCTGCAGCCACGGCGGCGTCGACGGCGCCCACCGCTCCTGGCGCAACCTCCCCGATCACGCGCTGAAGGCCATCGCCGACGCGGGCGGCGTGGTGGGCATCATCCTCACGCCCATCTACCTGGGCGGCACCTCGCTCGACGCCGTGGTGCGCCACGTGGAGCATGCCCTGGCCGTCATGGGCGAGGACGGGGTGGGGCTGGGCAGCGACTTCGACGGCATGGTGCCGCTTCCCCAGGGCATGAGCGACGTGCGCGACCTGCGCAAGGTCACCGCTGCGCTGCTGAAGCGCCTGCCCACCGGCACGGTGGAGAAGATCCTCGGAGAGAACCTGCGGCGCTTCTTTCGCGAGCTTTGAGAACGAATTCCTTGATTGACGGCGCAGGGCCCCCCACGCAGAGTGGCCGCGCCGTCATTGGGCCGCCTCTTTCCCGGAACTCTTCATGCGCCGCCTCGCTCTCCTCGCCGTGCTGCCGCTCCTCGCCTGTGGCTCTCCCAAGGAGGGCGACAAGTGCGACACCATCGGCTTCCTCTGCCTCGACTCGGCGAACGCCATGGAGTGCTACGGCAGCAAGTGGGTCAAGCTGCCGTGCAAGGGCACCAACGGCTGCAAGCGTGAGAACGACATCGTGCGCTGCGACATGAGCGGCAACGTCGCGGGCGACAACTGCGCTTCGACCGCGGTGAGCCGCGGCCTCTGCACCGCCGACGGCAAGGGCACCCTGGAGTGCCGCGAGAACGGCGCCGGCGAGCCTTTGACCCTGCAGAAGACCCTCGACTGCCGCACCTGCATGGTGAACGGCGATCAGGTCGTCTGCACCCCTCCCTGAGGGAGCGTCTCCAAGAGGCGCCGCACCTCGTCGGCCGCCTCGAGCTGGGGCAGGTGGCCCACGTCGGGCAGCACCCTGGCCACCGCCTTCGACGGCAGCTGCGCCACCTGGCCCGCGCGGTCCGGCGGCACCAGCGGGTCGAGCGCGCCCGTCACCAGCAGCACCGGGCCGTAGAAGCGCGCCAGCACCTCGCGCTGGTCGACGCGCGCCGCCATGCCGCGCGAGGCCTGCGCCACCACCTGCGCGCTCGCCTGCCGCATCACCGCCTCGAGCCGGGTGCGGACGAGCGGCTGCGCCTTCTCGCTCAGCACCACCTGGAGCATCCGGGCCACGATGCCCGCGGTGCCTTCGCGCTCCGCTTCCTCGGCGGTCGCGTGCCGCCGCGCCACCCCGACCGCGTCGTCGGTGAACGGGTGGCTGCCGAGCAGGGTGAGCGAGAGCACCCGCGAAGGATCGAGCCGGGTGAGCGCCAGCGCCGCGTAGCCGCCCATCGACACCCCGCCCACGTGGCAGCGCTCGAGCCCCAGCCCATCGAGCAGCGAGAGCGCCCAGCCGGCGATGGCTTCCATGGTGAGCGCGGGCCCCGGCAGCGGCGTGCTCCGCCCGAAGCCGGGCAGGTCGGGGACGATGAGCTCGAGCCCCTTGGGCGGCGCTTCGAGCAACGGCCAGAAGCACTCCGAGGTGAACGGGAAGCCGTGCAGCAGCAGGAGCGGCTCGCCCTGGCCCACCCGCTGGTAGGCGGCCGTGCCGCCCGCGACGTCGAGGGTCTTCACAGCCACCTCCGGTAGCGAAACCAGCCGACCATGCCGACCGGCAGCGCCACCAGCACGCCCAGGGTGGGCCAGAAGAGCCAGGGCGCGGCGAGGCCTTCGAAGTTCTGGCCGAAGAAGCCGACCACGAAGGACAGCGGCATGAAGATGCTGGCGAAGAGCGTCAGCTGCTTGGTGATGTCGTTGGTCTTGTTCGCCACCACCGAGAGCCAGGCTTCCATGGCGTTGCCGAGCAGGTCGCGGGCGGAGTCGATCTGCTCCGACAGCCGCATGAGGTGATCGTACACGTCGCGGAAGTACACCGACGTCTTCTCGCTCACCTGCGCCACGCCCGAGCGCGACAGGAGCCCCAGCACGTCGCGCTGCGGAGAGAGCACCCGCCGCAGCTGGACCAGCGCCCGCTTGAGCGCGAAGGCGCGCTGCATGAGCGCGGGCTTGGGCCGCTCGAAGATGCGCTCTTCCAGCGACTCGATCTCGTCGGAGTACCGGTCGAGCAGCGGGAAGTGGGAATCGACCATGGCGTCCGCGAGCAGGTAGGCGAGAAAGTCGGGGCCGCGCCCGAGCGTGTTCGCCGGGTCGGCCTCCAGGCGCTTCACCACCTCGGCGATCGCCGGCTGCGGCCCGTCGTGCACGGTGAGGATCCAGTCGGGCCCGATGAAGGCGTGCAGCTCCCGGAGCTCGAGGTGGAGCAGGTCGTGGTTTGGGCACTCGAAGCCCTGGAGCACCAGGAACTGGTGTCCCGCGTACGCCTCCAGCTTGGGCCGCTGGTCGAGCGTCAGGCAGTCTTCCACCGCCAGCGGGTGCAGGCCGTAGCGCTCCTTGAGCCGCCCCAGCACCGCGGCGTCGGGCTGCTCCAGGTCCACCCAGGTCACCCCGGGGG
This sequence comes from Myxococcaceae bacterium, assembly GCA_019694595.1. Lineage (GTDB taxonomy): Bacteria > Myxococcota > Myxococcia > Myxococcales > Myxococcaceae > JAIBBQ01. Next base: position 11,772 of record JAIBBQ010000161.1, on the reverse strand, counting down.
CGCCGAGCTGGGTCTCGTCACCCACCTTGAGCGCACCCGTGGAGGTCAGCGTCCGGACCGTGAGCATGGGTCTTTCGATACCCCCAAACCGGAGGACGTGCTACCCGTGGCGTAGACTCCCCGTTCCTCCGTGTCCGCCGCGCTCCCCGCCCGTCTCCTCGAGCTGCTCGCCAAGGCGCCCGACCGCCAGCTCGCGCAGCGCCTGCACGCCGTGCACACGGCGGCGGCGGCGGCGATCAACGCGCTCGGGGAACTCGACCTCATCCAGTACGAGGGCGGCGAGTCGAGCGGCTCCGCGGACCTGTCGCTGTGGGAGCAGCTCGCGCCCACCGTGGCCTCGACCATCTCCGCGGTGAACGGGCTCTTGGCGGAGATCGAGCAGCGCTTCCCTCCGGCCGAGTCGCTCAAGGGCCCCGGCCGGCTGCTCCACGTCGCCAGCGCCGAGCTGCGGCAGTCGGTGGCCCAGCTGGGCATGTCGCTGCGCGACCCGTCGATCATGGGCGAGCGCTGGGGCCTGCTCAACACCGTGCAGGCCTTCCGCTCCAAGGTGCGCGGCCGCATCGGCACCCTGGTGTTCGAGACGGTGAGCCCCTTCGGCGAGTGCCGCCGCTCCGAGGTGGACCCCGGCTGGCTGGAAGAGGTCACCCAGGCGCTCGCGGTGCGCGCGGGCACCACCGAGCTGCGCATGCGCATGACCGCGCGGCTGACGCAGATCTGCCAGGCGCCGCGGGAAGACGTGCCCTGGCACCTCGAGCAGCTGATGAAGGAACTCGACGCCTTCGGCCGCGCCAAGGGCTGGCTCGCGCTGCGCGCGCCCGACAAGCAGACGGTGCTGGAGTTCAAGGCGCTGCTGGAGTCGCTGCCCAAGGCGACCATCACCCAGAAGGCGCTCGCCGACGTGCTGGAGCCCTTCGTGGAGTTCACCACCGGGCTCAAGACCATCAACCAGCGCGGCGTGCTGCTGGAGCACGACCGCGAGATCCTCGCCATGTGCGGCGTGGCCATCGAGCAGGTGATGAGCTTCGAGGCGGCCGGCCAGCTCGACGACGCGCTCAAGACGCTCATCGGGGCGCTGCGGCAGGCGAAGAACCTCTACGGGCGCGACGACACCTTCGACGGGTTTCTGCGCCAGCGGCTCGCCAAGAAGCTCGAGCTCGCCGACCTCACGCCCTGCATGCAGCAGTTCCTCACCTGCCTGGGCGCCCTCGCCGCCATCTAGAAGACCTTGGTTCCGCGGCCGCTCCAGCAGGCATCGCTCTCGAAGGTCCGCGCGGTCTTCACCGACGTCGACGGCACCCTGACCACCGGCGGCCAGCTGCGCAGCCAGACCCTGCGCGCCATCGAGTGGCTGGGCTCCCACGGCGTGCAGGTGGTGCTGGTCTCGGGCCGGCCGTCGGGCTGGGGCGAGGCCTGGGCGCGGCAGCTGCCGGTGGCGGGCGTGGTGGTGGAGAACGGCGGCCTGTACTTCGTGCGCAAGAAGGGCGAGCTCCACAAGGTGTACGCCGAGGCGCCCGCGGTCCGGGTGCGCCACCGCAGGAAGCTCGAGCGCCTGGTGGCCGGCGCGCTCAGGGCGGTGAAGGGCGCCCGGCTCTCGATGGACTCCAGCGCCACCGAGGTCGACCTGGCCATCGACTACGCGGAGGACGCGCGGCTGGGGAAGAAGGGCGCCGACGCGCTCGAGCGCTACCTGCGCGCACGGGGCGTGACCGCGGTGCGCTCGTCGGTGCACGTCAACTGCTGGCTGGGCGCCTTCGACAAGCGCACCATGGTGGAGAAGTTCCTGCGCACCGAGTGGGGCACCGAGGTGCGGCCGGGTGAAGGGCGCTTCGTGTACGTGGGAGACTCGTTCAACGACGCGCCGATGTTCGCCGCCTTTCCGCTGTCGATCGGAGTCGCCAACGTGCTCGACGTGCTGCCGCAGCTCGACCACCCGCCCGCCTTCGTCACCCGCGCCCGCGAGGGCCGCGGCTTCGTCGAGGTGGCCGACGCCATCGCGAAGGCGCTGCGATGAGCGCCCTGGTGCGGCTCGAGGTGAAGGAAGGCGTCGGTCGCCACCTCAAGGCGGGCCACCCCTGGGTGTTCCGCAAGGCGCTCGACCAGGTCCCCAAGCTCCCCAAGGGGGCGATCATCGACCTGGTGGAAGACGGCCGCTTCCTGGCGCGCGGCTACTTCGATCCGCTGAGCTCCATCGCGGTGCGGGTGCTGACCCGCGACCACACCCGCACCATCGACCAGCGCTTCTTCGACGAGGTGGTGCGCGAGTGCTGGGAGCGCCGGCAGTCGATGCTCGACCTGTCGGACACCGACGCGTACCGCCTCATCCACGGCGAAGGCGACGGCCTGCCGGGCGTGGTGGTCGACCTCTACGCCGGCTGGGCGGTGCTCAAGCTGTACTCCGCGGGGCTCACCCCGGCGCGCGCGATGATCGTCGAGGCGCTCAAGTCGCAGGTCCCGGGCCTCAAGGGCGTGGTGGGCCGCGACGAGGTGCCGCGCGACGACGAGCCGGAAGAGGGGCGCGGCCAGGGCCGCATGCTCTTCGGGCCCGAGGCGCCGCGGCCGATCGCCATCCGCGAGCGCGGCGCCCGCTTCCTGGTCGACGTCTACGAAGGGCAGAAGACCGGCTTCTTCCTCGACCAGCGCGAGAACCGCTACCTGGTGCGCCGGCTGGGCCGCGGCCGCGAGGTGCTCAACTGCTTCTCGTTCTCCGGCGGCTTCTCGGTGAACGCCGCGCTCGGCGGCGCGACCAAGGTGCTCTCGGTCGACCAGGACGAGGACGCCATCGCGCTCGCGCGCGAGAACTTCGAGGCCAACGGGCTCGAGCCGGCGAAGCACGACTTCATGGCCGCCGACGTCTTCAAGGTGCTCGGCTCGCTCGCCAAGCAGGGCCAGAAGTTCGACCTGGTGCTGCTCGACCCGCCGGCCTTCGCCAAGAGCCAGAAGGCGGTGGAAGCCGCCATCGACGGCTACGCGTCGCTCAACCGCCAGGCGCTGGAGCTGGTGCGCCCGGGTGGGCTGCTGGTGACCGCGAGCTGCTCGGCGCGGGTGACGCACGAGCAGTTCCTCAACGCGGTGAAGGAAGCGGGCTTCAAGGCGCAGGTCGACCTGACCCTGGTGGAAGACCGCTTCCAGCCGGCCGACCACCCGCTGCGGCTGCAGTTCCCCGAAGGCCGCTACCTCAAGTTCCTCGTCCTGCAGACCGGGCGCTGATGGTCCTGAAAGGGCAGTTCCTCGAGCGGCCGACGCTGATCCCCGTGGGGAGCCACGTGCTCGACTCGGTCTCCCATCGCGGCGCGCGCGGGCCGCTGCTGCTGGTGCTCCCGCCGCGCCCGGAAGACGGCGGCGGCATGGACCACGTGGTGGGCGCCGAGCTCGCCTTCGCCGTCTCCGCCGCCGGGCACCCCACGCTGCGCTTCAACTACCGTGGCGTGGGCGCCAGTCAGGGCAAGCGTGGGCAGGGCAAGGCGCTGGTGGAAGACGCCCGCGCCGCGCTCGAGCTCGCGCGCGACAACTCGCCCGACGGCCAGGTGGCGGTGGCCTCCATCTCCGGCAGCGTGGAGGTGGGCCTCGCGCTGCTCGAGGAGCCTGATGTGCGCGGGCTCTTCGCCATCTCCCCCACCCGGTTCGACCCCGGGGACAGGCGTGTCAGTGCGCTGGCCGGTGAGGCGTCGGTGGAGCCGTGGCTGCGCGCGGCGAGTGCAATGCTCGACCAGCTCACGGTGGTGGGCGGCGCCAGCCACACCTTTCAACGCGGCCTGCCGCAGGTGGGCAAGGCCGTGGTCGAGTGGCTCGCCAAGCTGTAACCCCCTGGAATTGCGGCGGCGCCCCGGCCTTCACCAAACTTCACGCCGTGGTGTCGGAACGAACGACAAGATCCAATCGTTGGCCCAGTCGTTCGTAGAGCAGTTCATGCGCCAGGGGTGTGCCATGCGGTCGACCCGGTTCCTGCTTCTCGCGGCCTCCACCGCGGCCCTCGCCGCCTGCTCCGGCACGGCCGCCAAGGCCGATGACGACGCCGTCACCTTGCACGCGCTCGACCGGCCGGGCTTCACCTCCGCCGACTCCGACGACTCGGCGAGCGACCGGGTGGCGGACGAGATCGTGGTCGACTTCAAGGACGGCTTCACCAAGGCGCAGTTCGACGCGCTGGAACAGGACTGGGGCATCGACCTCGAGCTCGCCGACCAGGAAGAAGGTCAGGACAGCGCCATCACCGTCGCGCACCTCGCGGCAGGGGAAGACGTCGACGCGCTGCTGGCCCGCATCCGCGCGAACCCCGACGTCGAGGCGGCCGAGCCGCTGATGACGTTCCACTCGAGCTACGTCCCCAACGATCCCGACTTCGAGAAGCAGTGGAACCTGAAGGCCATCAACATGCCCAAGGCGTGGGAGCGCTCGCGCGGCAAGGGCGTGGTGGTCGCGGTGCTCGACACCGGCGTGGCCTACGAGAACTACGACGGCTTCATCCAGGTGCCGGACCTCGAGGGCGTCACCTTCGTGCCGGGCTACGACTTCGTGAACCAGGACAGCCACCCCAACGACGACCACGGCCACGGCACCCACGTCGCGGGCACCATCGCCCAGGCGACCAACAACGGGAAAGGCGTGGCCGGCGTGGCCTTCGAGGCCTCGGTGATGCCGGTGAAGGTGCTCGACCACTTCGGCAGCGGCACCACGGCCGCCATTGCCGACGCCATCCGCTGGGCGGCTGACCACGGCGCCCAGGTCATCAACATGTCGCTCGGCGGCGGCGGGCGCAGCGCGGTGCTGGAGAACGCGGTCGCCTACGCGCGCAAGAAGGGCGTGGTGGTGGTGGCGGCGGCGGGCAACAACGGCCGCGGCACCGTGGAGTACCCCGCGGCGTACCCCGGCGCGGTGGCGGTGGGCGCGGTGGGCCCGACCGGCGCCAAGGCCCCGTATTCCTCGTGGGGCAAGGAGCTCGACGTCGCGGCGCCCGGCGGCGACAAGAGCCAGGGCGAGGCGGGCGGCATCCTCCAGAACACCATCGACCCGCAGGATCCGTCGCGGTCCGTGTACGCCTCGTACCAGGGCACCAGCATGGCGACGCCGCACGTGGCCGCGGTGGCCGCGCTCCTCTGGGCCGCGGGCGCGAAGAGCCCCGACCAGGTCGAGAAGGCGATCTTCGCCAGCGCGCACCCGCCCCAGGGCCAGCGCGGGTGGACCGAGCAGTTCGGCCACGGCGTCATCGACGCCGACGCGGCGCTCAAGGCGCTCAAGAAGGTGAGCGCGGCGGGCGACTTCACGCCGACCGAGGTGCCCGCCACCGGTGAGCAGGTGATGGGCGTGGGTGCGTCGTCCCAGCCCGCGGTGCTCGCGTTCCCCTCGGTCGAGTGGGCTCCGCTCGCCTGGGGCGCGGCGCTGCTGGTGCTCGCGCTGGTGACGCTCAACAAGCGCGCCCGCCCGGGGTACCTGAACGTGCTGCTGCGGCCGGCCTTCGCGCTGCCGCTGGTGCTCGCCACGGTGGGCGTCTTCGCGCTGCGCTGGGTGGTGCCGCCCTCCGAGGTCTCGGTGGCCTGGACGCTGCCGCTGCCCGACTGGCTCCAGAAGATCATCTTCGGCCGCGGCACCCTGGCGAACCCGCTCGTCTACAGCGCGCTGGGGCCGATCATCGCGTCGCTGGTGGCCATCAAGGCCAAGGGCTTCCGCCCGGTGGTGGCGGGCCTCGCCATCGGGTTCGCCGGCATCCTCGGCTACACCGCGTGGGCCAAGGCGCCCGCGCTCGCCTGGCTGCCCTTCACCTTCCTCGCCATTCCCTGGCTGGTGGTGAACGCGCTCATCTGCGTGGTCATCGCCCGCGCCATGCTCAAGAAGGACGCCTGATGAAGCTCACCGGGGTGGTGGGGTTCCGCGACCTGGAGACGGGCGTCTGGGTGCTCGAGGCCGACGACGGCAAGACGTACCTGCTCGCGGGCGGCGACCGGAAGATCAAGAAGAGCGGCGCGCGCATCGAGGCCGAAGGCGACGTCGACTCGCAGTCGGCCACCTTCGCGATGGTGGGTGACCGCTTCGTGGTGCGGAGCTACCGGTTTCTCTGAGTCACCGCTGGCCGGCGCAGCGCATCGCGCTCCTGTCGGCCGCGCTGCCGTGGACGCTCCTGGGCGTGGCGGCGTGCAGCGCCATGCTGCCGACGCTCGGTGAGGACGGCAGCTGGTACCACGGCATCGATCCCGTCACCGCGGAGCAGGCCGCCGCGCTGCGGTTCGACGCCTGGCGCGCGCTGGCAGCCTTCCTCGCCGTCGCCGCGCTCCACCTCGTCGGTGCGGCGGTGTGCACCCGGGAGAAGGCGCGGCCCTGGGTTGGCCTGCTCGGTGCCGGTTTCTACGGGCTCCTCGGCGCGCTGGGCCTCATGAGCGCGGTGCGCGAGCGCAACGCCACGCTCGCGGTGAGCGGGCTGGTCGCGCTCGCCTTCGCGCGGTCGCTGTGGTCCAGCCGGCGCGCTCCGGGGTGAGCGCTCACTGCGCCTTGCGCGCCGCCTCGTAGGCCTCGAGCGGCACCTCGCCCCGGCGCGCCTTCGCCCGCAGCGCCTTGAGGGCAGGGGACAGCGGCTTCTTCACGTCCTGGGCTTCGCGCACGTTGAGCGTCACCCCGCGCCAGTCGGCGAGCCACAGCACGAGCGCTCCGACCGCTCCGGCGACGAACCACCAGCGCGCGGCGGTCAGCAGGCGCACCGGCGGCACCTCGACGATCGCCGCGCGCGCCGCTGGTTCCAGCAGCCTGGGCCGGGCGCTGAGCCACCAGCCGAGCGCGGCGACCACCAGCAGGCCCCCGGCGAAGATCGCCATCGTCACCGCCAGCGGCGCGTGACCTTCCTCGTCGGGGAAGAGCACCATCGCCAGGCTGAAGACGAAGTTGTTCGCCGCGTGGGCCCCGATGCCCGGCCACAGCGAGCCGGAGCGGTACGCCAGCGCCCCGAAGAGCAGCCCCAGCAGGAAGCGCGCGGTGAAGCCCACCGGGTCCAGGTGCATCGCGCTGAAGATGAAGGCCGCGAGCACCACGCCCCAGCGCCCGAGCCGGCTCACCAGCGCGGGCTGCAGCAGGCCGCGGAAGAACACCTCTTCTCCCAACGGCGCCGCGATGCTCGCCGCCCCGCAGATGAAGACCAGCTCCAGCGGCGACTGGCGCTCGAAGAGCTTGGACGAGTCGAAGGTGTCCACCCACGACTGGGGGAACACCCGGGTCGCCAGGTCCTGCAGCGGGCCCACCACCGCCACGTTGAGCGCCCCCACGGCGAAGCCCAGCGCGAGACCCCGACCGAAGAAGGGGGTGAACCCCAGCGTGGGGCCGGGCGCGAACCCCTGCGCCCGCAGCACCACCCAGGGAATGCCGAGGAAGAGGAGCAGGGAGGTGAACCACAGCCCGAAGGCCGGGTTCGCCAGCTGCACCATGGCCCCCACGCTCAGGAAGGCGGGCGCCAGCACCAGGGAAGCCGCCACCGCCGGCACCCCCAGCGTTCTCGGCGGCGGCAGGGTGGGCAACTCAGCGCTTGGGAGCACGACGCGCATCGTTATACTGCCCCGCCCGTGTCCTGGCCCCGTGCCGTCGCGCTCGTCTCGCTGCTCCTGCCCGCGCTGGCCTGGCCATCGGCCTTCGAGATCGAGGCCCGGACCGAGGCGCAGGTGTCCAGCTGGCGCGCCTGGCGCGGCGGCGGCCCGAGCGACTTCACCATCCTCCCGCGGCGGCGGCTGGTGCAGTACCTGGGCCTCGACGCCTTCGAGCTCGTCACCGGCCAGCCCATCGGCTTCGAGTCGTCGCTGCGCGTCTTCGCCGACTGGGGCCTGCCCCGCGGCGAGTCGAGCCGCCTCGACGGCGCCCGCTCCGAGGACGCCGACCTCATGTACGCCAACGCGTACTACCGCTCGAACACGCTCTCGGTGCGCCTGGGCCGGCAGACCATCGTCGACCTGATGGACATCGCGTCCTTCGACGGCGCGCACGTGCGCTACGTGCATCCGTTCAGCTTCGGCGGCCTCGGCGCCGAGGCCTACGGCGGCCTGTGGGTGAAGGCCTCCAGCCCGCTCGGGTCGTCCGTCTACCAGCCCGACGGCATCCGCGAGAGCGACCTGCGCCGCGTGGCCGCCGAGACCGCGCCGCCGTACGCCGCGCTCGACGACATCGAGCCGCTCTTCGGCGCCAAGCTCCTGATGGAGAACGTCAAGGGCATCTCGGCCGCCGCCGGCTTCCGCCAGTCGTGGCTGTCGGGCAAGACCGACGTGCAGCGCTTCTCGGTCGAAGCGAAGTACGGCCGCGGCCGCGGCATCAACGCCCTCGGCGGCCTGGAGTACGACCTGGTCACGTCCCGGGTGTCGAACGCGCGCCTCCAGGGCCGCTTCGACGCCTCCGAGTTCTCGGTGACCGGCGAGTTCGTCCACGTCACGCCCACCCTGAGCGCGGACTCGATCTTCCTGTACTTCGTCGGCGGCGCTCACGACGGCGTGCGCGCCCGCGCCGACTACTACCCGAGCGGCTGGTTCCGCTTCTACGGGCAGTTCACCTCCGACTTCTACGCCACGCCCATCAACAGCTCGCTCGGCACCGCCGACGAGGTGAAGAACGCCTCCAGCCCGATCTCCATCGGTGGCAGCTTCGGCACCGGCGCGCGGCTGCCGGCGTCGCTCAAGGCGGGCGCCGATCTCACCTTCAAGACCGGCTACGGCGGCCGCCAGGTGTGGTTCGACCTGTCCGGCGGCTGGGCCAGGGAAGGGCTCCCCTTCACCATCGACGCGCGCATCTCCTGGGTGCACGTGGCCGACGCGCTCAACAACCGGCTGGTCGGCGGCTTCTTCGGCGCCCAGCTCTGGGGCAGCTACTTCCTGGGCAAGAACGTGCGCGCCTCGGTGATGGTGGAAGAGAACGTCAGCAAGTACAGCAACTCCGACTTCAAGGTGTTCGCCGTGCTCGACTGGAAGGTCCTGCTCTGAGCACCGATGGAGCGGTGGACGAGCGTCTCGCCGAGGCCGGCGAAGCGTTCCGCCGGTTCTTCGGGGAGCTTCGAGACGCGTTCCTGGAGCGGGAAGCCGTCTTCACCCAGATCGAGCTCGCGCTCCTCTGCCGGGAACACGTGCTGGTGCTCGGCCCGCCGGGCACCGCGAAGAGCGCCATCGCCACCTCCGTGCTGGCCCGCATCGTCGATGCGTCCACCGGGAAGCCGTCGCTGTTCTCCAAGCAGCTCGCCGAGAACACGGTGCAGACCGACCTCATCGGCGCGGTGGACTTCAAGGTCCTCACCGAGACCGGGCGCACCGAGTACCTCACCGACGACGGCATGCTGGGGGCGACCCACGCCTTCCTCGACGAGGTGTTCGACGGGCGCGACATGCTCCTGCGCAGCATCTTGAACGTGCTGCACGAGCGCGAGCTCAAGCACGGCCGCAAGGTGACGCCGGGTCGCTGCGAGTGCGCGATCATGACCAGCAACCGGTACCTGTCCGAGGTGCTGGCGCGCTCGCCGGAGACGCTGCAGGCCTTCGCCGACCGCATCTCCTTCATCAGCTTCTGCCCCAAGAGCTTCGCCCGCAAGCAGAGCCGGGGGCAGATGCTCCAGCGGGCGGAGAAGGGCCTCAAGCCGACCCTGAGCGCCTCGCTCACCCTGCAGCAGCTCGACGTGCTGCAGGCCGCGGTGGAGCGGGTCGAGGTCGGCGGCGAGGTGCTCGAGGGCATCGAGGCGGTGGCCGACGCGCTGGAGCGCGAGCTGCTCGCCCAGGTGGTGAAGCTGCCCGACTACGTGCCCACCAAGTACTTCTCGCAGCGCTCCTCGGTGAAGGCGCTGTGGTCGCTCAAGGCGGCGGTGGTGCGCGACCGCATCTTCCACCACCCCGCGCGGAAGCTGGTGGCCACCACCGACGACCTCGCGTCGCTGCGCTACTTCTTCCTCCTCGGCGGGCCGCCGGCCGGAGAGCTCGAGGTGCTGCTCAAGTCGGCGGTGGATCCGCGCGAGCGCGCCCAGCTCGAGATCATCCGCCTCGAGCACCGGCTCTTCGACCAGGTGCTGGCGTCGGTGCTCCCCACGCTCCAGGGCAGCGCGCAGCGCGAGAGCCAGGACCTGGGCATCGCCGAGCTGCGCACCGGCGTGGCGACCACCCAGCGCGCCTGGAATGCCCAGGGCGTGGTGCAGCTCGCCAAGGCGCTCCAGCAGCGGCTCGTGCCGGGGCCCCGCCACCCGGACAACCGCAAGGAGCTGGTGATGGTCGCGCAGGCGCTGATGAGCGTCGCCAGCGCGCGCCTGGCCAAAGGGCCGGTGCCTGCCGGTGAGACGCGGGGCAGCGTGGGCCAGCTCGCGGCGCTGATCGAGTGCCACCAGCTGGCGCGCCGGGTCCCCGAGCTGTCGAGGCAGGTGACCGCGCTGGGCCGGGCGCTCGAGGGCTACGGCACCCAGATGCTCGACCTCATCGCCGCCTCGGCGGAAGACGCCGAGCTCGACGAAGGCCTCAAGCTCGAGGCGCTGGGCGGCCTCGCCAGCAACCTCGCCGACGAGCTGTCCAACGTCGCCGAGCTCGCCGCCACCCTCGGCGCTGCCGGTCAGGATCGGGCGGCCTTCGCAGCGGCGCTGCAGCGCACCCGCGAGCAGGTGGGCGCTGCCCTGCGGCGCCGCGCGGAGCGGCTGGTCACCAAGGCGCCCCCGAAGGCGGAGGTCGCCGAGGTGCTCGCGGCCGACGGGCGCAAGCTCAAGGACCTCGAAGGCTCGCTCGCCGAGCTCTCGCCGCGCTTCGGCGGCCTGCGGGAAGATCTGCTCACCCCCGCCGGCCAGTCGCTCGTCCGCGAGCGCCTCGCGGCCGCCCAGTTCGAGCAGCTCGAGCAGCTGGTGCCGGTCGTCGAGCAGCTCGTCGAGGAGCTCAAGCGCGCCGGCCTCGAGCCCGCCGCGTCGCTGCAGGCCAACCGGGCCGCGCTGGAACAGAAGATCGCCGCCCACGCCCGCAGCCTGGAACCGCCCAAGCTCGCTCCGCCCCAGCTCGCTCAGGTGCTCAGCGGAGAGACATACCAGCTCTACCGCCGGCAGCTCGCCGCCACCGCGCCCGACGGGGCGCTCGCCGCGCTGGCCAGCCTCGACGGGCTGCTCCAGGCGCCGCAAGGCCAGCGGCTCGCCGACGGGCCGGTGCGCCAGACCCTCGCGCTCTGCGAGCTGGCGTCGCTGCACGCCCGCGGCCGCTACCTGCGCGCGTGGCTGTCGCAGCTCCTCACCGCGCTCCCCGTGCCGGAAGAGCTGCCCAGCCGGGCCGAGGCGCAGCTCGCCTTCGACAAGTTCGTCAAGAGCCAGCTCCAGCGCCTCATCTCGCGGGAAGGAGAGCTGGTCCGGCTCCTCGGTGCCTGCGACGCCTTCTCCGAGGAAGCGGGCGAGGTCGGCGAGACCGCGAAGAAGGTCGGCGTGCTGCTGCGCGGCATCGCCGAGGACTATGGCAGCTACACCCGGCGGCTGATCGACGTCGCCTGGGCCCAGGAGGCGCCGCGCCGTGCTGGCACCAAGCCTGCGCGAGGTCCGTGAGCGCCTCGACGCGCTGATCGCCGGCCAGGCCCCTGCCGCGGTCGGGCTCTGGCAGCGGGCGCGGTCCTTCTTCGGTTCCCGCGAGGCGGGCGCGGGTGGCCTCGACGACCTGCGCCGCCTCGACGCCGACTTCGACCGCGCCGGCGTGCTCGCCGCCGCCGACGCCCGGCTCCTGCGCGAGCTGTCCACCGACCCGGGCCGGCTGGGCGCGCTGGCGAAGGGGCTCGAGGGCAGGGCGAGCGCCGCGCGCCAGGCCTATCGCGCCGCGCTCGACCGCC
>JAIBBQ010000160.1 GCA_019694595.1 Myxococcaceae bacterium | reverse complement strand
TGGGCGGCTGGGCCTGGGCCGGGGCCGGCTGCCCTTCCGCGGGGGTCGCGGGGTGGAGCCATTCCTCGATGCCCGGCTTGCGGCGCTCCGGCTGGTCGGACGGGCCGCTCCCCAGCTCCCGGATCATCCCTTCGAAGTAGAGCTTGGAGATGATGCCCAGCGCGGCGAGGTCTTCGAAGTCGGAGTCGTCGACCACCCGGGCGAGCGAGCGCTTGCCGTCGAACAGGCGCAGCAGGCCGTTGACCTCGTCGGGGATCTCCGAGAGCCGGTCGGTGAGCTGGTAGTAGTCGAGCTCGAAGATGGTCTCGAGCGGGGGCAGCTGCTCGAGCATGCGGCCCCACTCGTCGAGGCGGCGCATGCCTTCCATCAGCAGGCCCTGGGTGCTCACCTCGATGCGCTCGGGGCGGTCGACGGTGCTGAAGCCGACCTCGAACTTGCCTTCGAAGGTGTTGAGCATCCGGTAGAAGGCGTTCTCGCCTCGCAGCCGGCCCAGCTCGGCGTCGATGACCTTGCCTTCCTTGAAGAAGATGAGGCCGCTGCGTTCCCCGTCGATGCGAATGGTGCCGGTCTTGCGCCCGATCTCGAACGTCTGCACCAGGTCGACCACGCCCATGTCGGCCAGGCTGCCGTTGAACCCCGCCTTGGGTTCCTTCTTCTCGATGCGCTCCTTCTCGACCTTCTGAAGGATCATCTTCACGCGGGTGACGATCTCTTTGATGTAGATCGGCTTGGTCAGGTAGTCGTCGCCGCCGAGCTCGAGCCCCTTGACCTTGAACTCCACCGCCTTCTGGCTGGTGAGGAAGACGAAGGGAATCTGCCGGAACCGCTCGTCGCTCTTGATGATCCGGCAGAGCTCGAAGCCGTCCATCTCCGGCATGCGGGTGTCCGACAGCACGAGGTCGGGCGGGCTGATCTGGACCTTCTCCAGCGCGTCCTTGCCATGAATGGCGGTGGTGACCTGGAAGCCCGCCTTCTTGAGGCTGACCTCCATGACGCGAAGGCTCTTCGCGTCACCGTCGACCAGCAAGAGGTGCTGCTTCGCCACGAGGCTCAACCTTTCTTCGGCGCACCAGCGGGAACCGGCGGATGTTGTGGCCCGCTGGGTGGGGTGTCAACGATGGAACCTTGAACTTCTGCTACCTTCGACCCTGCCATGGGCGAGGAACTGCGGCGGCACGTGCGGCGGTCGGTGCAAGTCGAGTTCCGTGGCCGGGACGCCTCGGGCGTCGGCGAGCTCAGCTTCCAGGGCGCCGACGTCTCGGTGGGTGGCAGCTTCCTGAGCGCCAACCTCCTGCTCGAGCAGGGGGAGCCGCTGTCGCTCGAGTTCCGGGTGCCCGGGCTGCCGCGGGTGATGCGGGCGCAGGCCCGGGTGGCGTGGGTGCGTCGGTTTCCGGCGCCGGACCAGCAGGGCGGCATGGGAGTCGAGTTCGTCGCCATGCCCCACGAAGACCAGGAGCTGCTCGCGCGCTACCTGGCGGCCGGCTCCTAGCCGAAGAACCCGCCGCCCTTCTTGCCGCCGTCCTTGCGCTTGCGCATCTCGATGAGGCGCAGCTCCTGGTTGGCCTCGAGGTGCCGGGGGTTGACCCGCACCGCTTCGCGGAAGTGATTCTCGGCCTTGGTCATGTCGCCCTCGACGCGGGCGATGACGCCGAGCTGGTAGTGGGCGCGGTCGCAGTTGCGGTCGAGCTTCAGCGCCTGCTCCATGAGCTGCTTGGAGGTGGCGGCCTCGGCCCGCCGGGTGGGGTCCATGTAGATGGCCCACCCCTGGGCGGCGAGGCTGACCGCGCCCTTGTCCATGGCGTGCGCGCGGGCGAAGTGCTGCTCGGCCGACCTGTAGTCGCGCTTCTTGAAGAAGACCTCGCCCATGCGGAGCAGGTCGTCGGCCTGCTGCGCGTTCTTGGCGGGTGCCGCCGCGCCCGCGGCCCCGGCCCCGGTGAGCTTCTGGCTCATGTACGCGGCGCGCTTGGCGTCGTCGTACAGGGTCTCGTACGCCTCGCGGATCGACTCGAAGACGGTGGTGATCTTCGCCTGGTAGGTGGGCAGCGAGGCGGGGAGCCGGTCGGGGTGGAAGACCTTGGCCAGGTTGAGGAAGGCGCTCTTGATCTGGTCCTTCCCGCCGCCGGCGGGCACGCCGAGGATGGCGTAGAGGTCCTTGCCCTTCTGGAGCTCCCCCAGGCGCTGATCGAGCTGCGCGGCGAACTGGAGATCGAGCGACGACGGGGTGGGCGCCGCGGCAGCCCCCATCGGGGTGGTGACGGTGACCGGCGCCGCCGCCGGGCTCTCGGACTGGGTGGGCGCATCGCGCCGGGAAGGGCCGCCTCCGAGGCTGTCCATGGCGCGCTTGAGCAGTCGCTGCCGGCGCAGGCGTGCGGCTTCGGCGGGATCAGACGGCTCGTCCACGGTGGCCTCGATGACCTCGGCAGGCGATTCTTCCACGACTGCTTCGACGGTTGCCTCGATCAGCGGAGCATCGTCAACGGTGGGTGACGCGCCGACGAGCGCCTCGAGCGAGGAATCGACCCGGCGCAGCGCTTCCTCGAAGGAAGCCACGCCCGCGGGCGCCGCGGCCATGGGCGCCGTGGGCTGCACGATGCTCCAGAGGTCGCCGTCGCTCTGGTCGGCAGCCGCGGAGGGGCCGAGGATGAGCGGCTTGGGCGCGGGCGCCGGAGCGGGGGTGGTGAGCGAGATGGGCGCCTGAGTCGACAGGGGAATCGGAGAGGTCCGATCGGGGTCGATGCTCGCGGTGAGGGGGATCGGGTTGACGTCGGTGAGCGGCTCGTTGTCGACCGGCACCGGGTGGGGCTGGGTCGGCGCGGAGGCGAGCGGCGACGGCTCCGCGGTGGCCGAGGCCTTGAGCGCCTCGTTCATGCGCCGCAGCAGGTCTTCCTGGGCGCGGTGCTGTCGGAGGTTGTCGCGATCGGCGTCGCTCGCCGCCTGGAGCGCTTCCTCCATCGGGCGCGGGTCCGACGCCTCGCCGAAGGAGGTGGACAGGTTCGCGCTGGCCATGCGCGCGCGGACCTCCTCGGCGCGACGCAGGTCAGCCTCGATCTGCGCTTCTTCCTCGGCAGCACGGCGCTGGGCGTCGGCGAGGTGGGCCGCTTCCTGGGCACGCGCCGCTTCCTCGGCGGCTCGTTCCTCGGCCTGCGCCTGGCGCCGCTGCTCGGCGAGACGCGCTTCTTCAGCCTGACGCGCTTCTTCAGCCTGACGCGCTTCTTCGGCCTGACGCGCTTCTTCCGCGAGCCGCGCTTCTTCGGCCTGACGCGCTTCTTGCGCGAGCCGCGCTTCTTCGGCCCGACGCGCTTCCTCAGCCAGTCGCGCCTCTTCAGCGCGCCGCGCCTCTTCGGCCAGCCGGGCCTCTTCAGCCCGACGTGCTTCCTCGGCCTGACGAGCTTCCTCAGCCAGCCTCGCCTCTTCGGCCCGACGCGCTTCCTCAGCCAGTCGTGCCTCTTCAGCCCGCCGCGCCTCTTCGGCCAGTCGCGCCTCTTCCGCCCGGCGAGCTTCCTCGGCCAGCCTCGCCTCTTCAGCGCGCCGCGCCTCTTCGGCCAGTCGCGCCTCTTCCGCCCGGCGAGCTTCCTCGGCCAGCCGCGCCTCTTCAGCCTGCCGCGCTTCCTCGGCCAGCCGCGCCACCTCAGCCTGGCGCGCCTCTTCAGCCCGGCGCGCTTCCTCGGCCTGACGCGCCTCTTCAGCCCGGCGCGCTTCCTCGGCCAGCCTCGCCTCTTCGGCCCGACGCGCTTCCTCAGCCAGCCGCGCTTCCTCGGCCAGCCGCGCCTCTTCGGCCAGCCGCGCCTCTTCGGCCAGTCGCGCTTCCTCGGCCCGACGTGCCTCCTCAGCCTGCCGCGCCTCTTCGGCCAGCCTCGCTTCCTCGGCCCGACGTGCCTCCTCAGCCCGGCGCGCTTCCTCGGCCTGACGCGCCTCTTCAGCCCGGCGAGCTTCCTCGGCCAGACGCGCTTCTTCAGCAAGCCGCGCTTCCTCGGCCAGACGCGCTTCCTCAGCCAGCCTCGCCTCTTCGGCCCGACGCGCTTCCTCGGCCCGACGCGCTTCCTCGGCCCGACGCGCTTCCTCAGCCAGCCGCGCTTCCTCAGCCAGCCGCGCTTCCTCAGCCAGCCGCGCTTCCTCGGCCCGACGCGCTTCCTCAGCCCGACGCGCTTCCTCAGCCCGACGCGCTTCCTCAGCCAGCCTCGCCTCTTCGGCCCGACGCGCCTCCTCGGCCAGCCGCGCCTCCTCGGCCAGCCGCGCCTCCTCGGCCCGACGCGCTTCTTCAGCAAGCCGCGCTTCCTCGGCCAGCCGCGCCACCTCAGCCTGGCGCGCTTCCTCGGCCAGCCGCGCCGCGAGCTCCTCCGCTGCACGGCGCTCACGCTCGAGGCGGGCAGCCTCGGCGATCGCCTCCTGGCGTTCGCGCTCCACACGGGCGGCTTCCGCGGCCAGCCGCGCTTCCTCGGCGAGCCGCGCCTCTTCAGCCAGCCGGGCGCGTTCTGCTTCCTCGCGCTGCCGCTGCTCTTCCTCGGCCCGACGGCGGGCCTCCTCCGCGAGCCGCGCTTCCTCGGCGAGCCGGGCGCGCTCCGCCTCCTCGCGCTGCCGCTGCTCTTCCTCCGCCCGGCGGCGGGCTTCCTCGGCGAGCCGCGCTTCCTCGGCGAGCCGGGCGCGCTCCGCTTCCTCGCGTTGCCGCTGCTCTTCCTCCGCCCGACGGCGGGCTTCCTCGGCGAGCCGCGCTTCCTCGGCGATCCGGGCGCGCTCGGCTTCTTCGCGCTGCCGCTGCTCTTCCTCGGCCCGGCGGCGGGCTTCCTCGGCCTCGCGCGCGGCACGCTCGCGCTCGGACTCCTCGCGACGCCGCTCCTCTTCTCGCCGGCGGTACTCCTCGGCCGGGAGGCGCTCGACCACGCCAGACCGGGTGAGCATCTCCAGGAGCGCACGCACGCTCGAGGGGACGTCGGCGCTGGAGGCGAACTCCTGGAAGCGCTGCAGCGCCTGGAGATCGGCGTCGCGCACGTAGCTCGGCTGCTGGCCCGACCAGCGGAAGTACGGGGCCTCGGCGCCGTCGACGCTCGCGACCTCGAAGGCGATGCGGGCCGCGTCCGCGCCCGGAAGACGGCCTTCTCCGGTCACCGCTTCCTGGACGAAGGCCACCTGGGCGCCGTGCTCGACCAGCCGGCGGATGTTGGCGGTCAGATGCGCGGCCGCCAGGTCCTGGCGGGTGACGCCGGCGTCTTCCAGCGTCTCGGGGTCGAGCCGGTTGCCCTCGCCGCGGGCCCAGAGCGCGTCGACCTGCAGCGGCGACAGGCGGCCCTGCTGCAGGAGCGCCTGGAGCGGCGACTGGAAGCGCGCGCCCATCTGCGCCTCGACCACGTCGCCGTTCTTGATGAGCAGCACCGACGGCTTGCCGTCGACCTGCACGGTCATCCAGCCGCTCATCTTCTCGAGGTGGGCCTCGAGGAGCGCCTCGGGCAAGGTGGTGGAGCGCACGCGGAAGGCGACTCTAGTGCCGTTCCGCCGCTTCGCCAGCCCGCGTCACCGAAGCTGGCGGAGCGCCTCGTAGGCGGCCACCCCGGCGGCGGTCGACAGGTTGAGCGACCGCCGGTCCTCCAGCATGGGGATGCCGAGCCGTTCCCCTGCCCCACCGGACAGGATGGCCTCGGGCAGCCCGGTGGTCTCCGCGCCGAAGACCAGGTGGTCGCCGGGGGCGAACTGCACGTCCCACAGGGACCGGGTGGCCCGGGCGGTGAAGAGCCAGCGGCGGGCCCCCGGGCTGGCCGCCAGGTAGGCCTCCCACGACGGGTGGAGCTTGAGGAACACCTGGTCCCAGTAGTCGAGGCCCGCCCGCTTGAGCTCCTTGTCGGCGATCGAGAAGCCCAGCGGCTCGACCAGCACCAGCTTGCACCCCGTCACCGCGCAGAGCCGGGCGATGTTCCCCGTGTTGGGGGGAATCTGGGGAGAGACGAGCACCAGCTGGAGCGGAGCCGCTTGGGGCGTGAGCACCGCTATGCTCCCCAAGGCGTGCAGCGGGTGACCAACGAGACGCGGGGAAAGCTCCTGGGCGACCAGGTGCGCGAGGCGCGCACCTTCCTGACCCGGCTCAAGGGGCTCCTGGGCACCCGGGCGATGCCGGTGGGACAGGGGCTGCACATCGTCCCCTGCAACTCGATCCACACGTTCTTCATGTCCCTGAGCATCGACGCCGTCTTCCTCGATCGTTCCCACCGGGTGGTCAAGGTGTGTCCTGCCATGGCCCCCTGGCGGGTGTCCGGCGTCTACCTCTCAGCACACTCGGTTCTCGAGTTGCCTGCCGGCGTCGCTTTGGCAAGCGGAACCGTCGTGGGCGACCAGCTTCGGTTCGAGGCACGCTGATCCCTTTTGACGGGACAGCCGACCTTTGCTCAAGTTTGGACGCTTCGAACCGACCATGAACTTCGACGTCGCCGGCCAGACCCACGTCGGGATGAAGCGCAACCACAACGAGGACAATTACCTCCTCTTGCCCGACGAGCGGCTGTTCTGCGTCGCCGACGGCATGGGCGGTCACTCCTCGGGCGAGATCGCCTCCAAGATCGCCGTGGACGAGCTCGCCGACTTCTTCTCCATGACCGCCAAGGACCAGGACGCCACCTGGCCCTACAAGATGGACAAGGCGCGCAACTACGACGAGAACCGGCTCGCCACCGCCATCAAGCTCGCCAACCGCAGCATCTTCGAGAAGGCGTCGGCGGAGCAGCGGTACAAGGGCATGGGCACCACGGTGGTCTCGGTGCACTTCACCGACCAGGCGGCGGTGGTGGCCCACGTCGGGGACAGCCGGGTCTACTTCTTCCGCGGCGGCATGCTGAAGCAGGTCACCGAGGACCACTCGCTCCTCAACGACTACCTGAAGGCGAAGAAGCTCACGCCCGAGGAGATCGAGGCCTTCCCGCACAAGAACGTCATCGTGCGCGCGCTGGGCATGAAGGACACCGTGCAGGTCGACGTGAGCCGTCTCGAGCCGGCCGACGGCGACATCTTCCTGCTCTGCAGCGACGGCCTGTCCGGCATGGTGACCGACCAGCAGATCGCCGAGGTCCTCACCAAGAACACCGACCTCCAGGTGGCGTGCGGCCTGCTGATCGACGCGGCGAACGCCAACGGCGGCAACGACAACGTCACCTGCATCCTCGCCCGCTGGAAGAGCTGAAGCAGCCTTCCCGGGGGGACCCGGCCGCCCTCAGCCCGCAGCGAGCGACACGCCGCCCGGCGCGAGAATCCGGTCCTCGTACAGCCCCGGCCCGACCTCGGCGCCGTCGAGCACCGCGCACCGGTTGAGCTGAGCCCCCGCCCGCACCGTGGCCGAAGGCCCCACCGACACCCCGGCTCCCAGCGAGGCGCCGGCTTCCACCACCGCGCCCGGGCCGACCCAGGCGGGCCCGGTGACCTTGCCGTCGAGGCGGGCCGACGGGTGCACGTGCACCCGCACCAGGGCGGGCCGCGCGGGGGCCTCGTCGAAGGGCGATGCCCCCGGGAAGGCCTCGAGCGGCACCTGCCCGAAGAGCAGCTGCTGGTGCGCGGCGAGGTAGCGCTGGGGCGTGCCGAGGTCGCTCCAGGCGCCGCTCACCACCGCGCCGTGCACCTCGCCGCCCTGCGCCCAGAGCCGGGGGTAGACGTCGCGGTTCACGTCCTCGGGGCCCGCGCCGAAGGCCGCCCAGGCCCGCGGCGAGAGCACGTGCACGCCGCTGAAGTGCCAGCGGGTGAGCCCGGGCACGGCGGGGCCGATGCCGGCGATACGGCGCACCCGCTTCGCGCCGTCGAGCTCCACCGCGTTGTAGGTCTCACCTTCGGGCATCGGCAGCAGCACCATGGTGGCGGCGGCCTTCGACGCCCGGTGCGAGGCCAGCACCGCGGCGTAGTCGCAGGCGAAGAGCACGTCGCCGTTCACCACCAGCGCATCGCCCCCTTCGAGGAAGGCGCGCAGCCCGCGGATGCCGCCGCCGGTGCCCTGGATGACGGGCTCGTGCACCGCGGTGAAGCCCAGGCCCAGCCGCGCGCACTCGGCGCGGGCGGTGGCCTCCATCACTTGCGAGAGGTGGTGGGTGTTGATGCCCACCTCGCGCACGCCCG
The DNA here is from genome assembly GCA_019694595.1 of Myxococcaceae bacterium. Lineage (GTDB taxonomy): Bacteria > Myxococcota > Myxococcia > Myxococcales > Myxococcaceae > JAIBBQ01. The sequence continues at coordinate 6,554 of JAIBBQ010000160.1, read as the reverse complement.
CCGCCCGGAGCCCGGCGAGCGCGTAGCGCAGGAGCGGCCGGCCCAGCAGCGGCACCGCCGGCTTGGGCCAGCGCTCGGTCAGCGGCCGCAGGCGGGTGCCCAGGCCGGCGCACAGCACCATGGCCTTCACGTCACGAAAGCTCCGGCACGTACTTCGCGCACAGCGCCTGCAGAGGCTTCAGGTCCGGCTGCCGGGCGAAGGCGTCGCGCACGTACCGCAGCGACGCGGGGATCGACGGCAGGAACCCGGGGTTCCCCTTCACCCGGTTGATGAACTCGAAGCGGCCGGCGTCCTTCAGCTTGCGCTGCACGGTGAGCAGGTCGAAGTACGCCAGGAAGCCCTTGGGCTCGATGCGCTCCTTCGTCTCGCGCTCGAAGGCGGCGATGTACTCGCCCACCAGGTGCTCCACGAGCGGCCGCTCGAGCTCGACGTAGCTGTCGCGCAGGAGCGCGACCAGGTCGTACTGGCGCGGGCCCTGGAGCGCGTCCTGGAAGTCGATGACCACCAGCTCCCCGCCCTTCAGCATCAGGTTGCGGCTCTGGTAGTCGCGGTGGGTGAAGCCCACCGGCGCCGCCACCAGCCGCGCGGCGATGGCGTTGAAGTGGCGGTCGAGCTCGCTGCGCTCGGCGTCGGTCGGCTTCTTTCCGCTCCAGGCCTCGAGCCCCCACTCGCGGAAGTGGTGCAGCTCCCAGTCGTAGAGCGCGTGGTCGAACTTGCGGCTGAAGGCGATGCACTTCGGGTCGGGCGTGGCCTCGGCGCGCGCCCGCATCTTCGCGAGCAGCTCGACCGCGCGGCGGTAGAGCGCTTCCTTGGGCTGGGTCTCGAGCGCCTTCTCGAAGGTCTGGTCCGACAGGTCTTCCAGCACCATGCGGCCTTCGGCCGGGGTCCAGGCGTGCACCTTGGGCACGCGGATGCCGAGCTTCTCGAGGTAGCGGTGCACGTCGAGGAAGGGCAATTCCCGCGGGGTGCCACCCTGGGTGACTTCCTCGCTTTTGAGCGCGGCGTCGGGCGGCATCACCATCACCACCCAGCTGTCGGGCGCGACCCCGACCCGGTAGTACGAGCGGTTCGACGCGTTCTGCACCAGGGCGGTGATGGGGGCCGCGCCGACGCTGCGGCCGGTGGCCCGTTCGACGTTCTGCCGGAGGGAAGCTTCGAGCATCGTGCGGTCCTTCGCCGTCAGGCGCGTTCCTTCTTGAGCGGCAGCAGCTCGTACGGAATCGCGAGCAGGGTCTCGAACCGCTGGATGCGCGGCGGAATGGCTTTGAGCGACGTCTCGTTGAAGCCCGGCGCCGCCACCACCACCACCACCGGCTCGTTGGCCTCGTTGCGGCCCGAGCCGATGCGCATGATGCCGCGGGTGCCGAACAGGCGGCGAATGGCTTCCTCGACCGCGTCCGCGAGGCCCGCGTCGCTCGGCAGCACCTCGGCGGAGTTCCCGTCGGCGTCGTCTTCCTTGAAGAGCGTGCCGGGCTCCTTGGCGGAGTGCAGCAGGGTCAGCGCGTCGGGCGGGCGATCGGTGCGCGCGGCGGCCTGCAGCGAGGCCTCGGCGACCTTGCGCGACGCGGTGAGCTTCTCCTTCTGGGTCAGCGCATCGCCGCGGAGCTTGCCGGCGGCGAGCGACGGCTCCTTGAGCTTCTTCTCGAAGCCGTCGTTCTGCTTCTTGCCCTCGGTGCCCGAGCCCTGGGTCCCGCGAATGGGGGCCTTGACGTCCTTGGGGCCGAGCACCGGCTTGCCGTGCGCGTCGGTGCCTTCGCCTTCGGCCTCGTTGGCCTTGGCGACCTCTTCCTTGGCTTCCTTCGTTTCCTTGGCCTCGGCCTGGCCTTCGGGCGCCCAGCCCTGGGCATGGGCGTGGTGGAGGTTGTGCGCCTCGCGCTCCGGGCTGTTCGTCTCGGCCCCGGGGTTGGCCTCCAGGTGCGGGGTCTCGGCGATCTCCTCGGTGCTGGCCTGCCCGCCGGGCTTGATGATCTTGGCCTTCTCGGGGCCCGGGCGAGGCTTCTTGGCCACGGCCGGAGGGGGCGGAGGGGCACCTCGAGGGGGGACGCGGTGAGCCACGAGACCCGCTAGTGTACGCACACCGACGATGGCCGACTACGGGAAGCGTGACTACGGGCGGTGTCCTTGCGGCGGGCAATACGAGCACCGCGCGGTCGAGGTGCGCATGACGGTGCAGGGCAAGGTCGTGGTGCTGACCGACGTGCCCCAGGGGGCCTGCCCCCAGTGCGGCTCCCGCGTCTACAAGGCCGAGGTGCTGGAGCGCATCGAGTCGCTGATGAAGGGTGACAAGGTCCGGCGAGTGCAGTGACGGCGTTGGTGGTATGCGGGCGGTCATGAACGCTCGCAACGTGCACCCCGACGTGCTCTCGGCCATCGGCCACACTCCCCTGGTTCGCCTCAACAAGCTGGTGGGCCCGAAGGACGCCACCGTCTACGTCAAGCTGGAGTTCATGAACCCCGGCGGCTCTATCAAGGACCGCATGGCGCTCCACATCATCGAGAAGGCCGAGAAGGCCGGGCTGCTCAAGCCGGGCGGCACCATCGTCGAGAACACCTCGGGCAACACCGGCATGGGCCTGGCGCTGATCGCCGCCATCAAGGGCTACAAGTGCATCTTCACGATGCCGGACAAGATGTCGCTCGAGAAGATCAACCGGCTCAAGGCGCTGGGGGCCACCGTGGTGGTGACGCCGACCAACGTGGCCGCCGAGGACCCGCGCAGCTACTACGAGACCGCGAAGCGGCTGGCCCGCGAGACGCCCGGCGCCTTCTACCCGAACCAGTACCACAACCCCGACAACATCGAGGCCCACTACCTGACCACGGGCCGCGAGGTGCACGAGCAGCTCGAAGGGAAGATCGACTACTTCGTCTCGGGCCTGGGCACCGGCGGCACCATGAGCGGCGCCGGCAAGTACCTGAAGGAGAAGAACCCCAAGATCGTCAACGTGGGCGTCGACCCCATCGGGTCCATCTACGCGGGCTACTTCAAGACCGGCAAGGTCGGCCCGGCGCACGTCTACAAGGTCGAAGGCATCGGCGAGGACATGGTCTGCGGCGCGATGGACTTCAAGGTGGTGGACCAGGTTCGCCAGGTCGACGACCGCCAGTGCTTCGTGGCCGCGCGCCGCCTGGCCCGTGAAGAAGGCATCTTCGGCGGCGGCAGCTCCGGCGCCGCGGTGCACGCGGCGATGGAAGTGGCCAAGGAAGCCGGCGCGGGCAAGGTGGTCGTCGCCCTGCTCCCCGACGGCGGGTCGAGCTACATCTCGAAGTTCTATTCAGACGAGTGGATGCGCGACAACGGCTTCGTCGAAGAGAAGGGACCGGGCACCGTGGCCGACCTGCTCGGCACCAAGGCGCGCACGCTGCACTCGGCCCGCAAGGGTCAGAAGGTGGGCGAGGTGATCGAGGCGATGAAGCGCCACGGCATCAGCCAGATGCCGGTGGTGGAAGCCGACGGCGCCGCGGTGGCGATGATCCACGAGTACGACCTGCTCAACGCCATCATCAGCGGCGGCCACACCATGAGCTCGCCCATCGACGCGCTGGTGGCGCCGCTGCAGGGCGTGGTCACCCGCGAGACCAGCCTCAACCGCCTGAAGGACATCTTCGCCCAGGACAACGTGGCGGTGGTGCGCGACGGCCAGAAGATCGCGGCGATCGTCACCAAGATCGACCTCATCGAGTTCCTGGCGGCGAAGGCGGCCTAGGCAGAGCGGGCCGAAGGGGCGAGGAGCATGGGGCCCCGCAGCGGGACTGTCCCCCGGTCGCCTCGCGCGCTGCGGGGTCTCTTCGGTCGTGGTTCGTGGGGAGGAGCGCCGCTGACTCGCGCCACGTTCCGCGCTCGGCGAGCGGGGCCCCTGTCCCGGCCCCCCATGCTGCAGCGCGCCCTTCTTTTTTGGGAAGTGAGGGCTCCTCGGAGGACGAGGGCGTTCCTCAGAAGATCCTGAGGATGGGCGGGAGTTGACGACGCGGCCGCAGCCCCGCGCCGGGCCTACACGCAGAGCCTGATGGCCGCCGGGCGAATGCGCATGGTGCACGGCAGCATGCCCGGCTGCTCGCCGTCGCAGTCGATGAGCACCACCTCGTCGCTCTCGGCCTTGAGCTCGGCGCAGCGGTACTGGGTGGTGCCTTTCCACTTCACGTGCTGACCGCTGTAGATGGCGCCCTGCTTGAGCGCGAAGTCGGTCAGGCCGTAGCCGCTCCACACCGTCACGTCGAACTGGCCGTCGCTCACGTTCGCTTCCGGCGCCACCTTCATGCCGCCGCCGAAGTACTTGCCGTTCGCCACCGACAGGGTGGTGACCGCCACTTCCTGCTTGGGGCCCCCGTCGAGGCTGAAGCGCACCTTGCGGTCGCTGTACTTGAGGAGCGCCTTCACCGACCCGAGCATGAACGACAGCTTGCCGCCCAGCGCCTTGGTGGTGCGGTTGACCTCGTCGTCCACCACCCCGGAGACGCCGAAGCTGCAGATGTTGGCGAAGTAGCGCGTCTGGGTGCCGCCGCCGTGCGACTTGAACTCCAGCTCGCCCACGTCGAAGGGGTTGGTCTGCCCGCGCGCCAGCCGGGACAGCGCCTCGTCGAAGTCGGTGGTCCAGCCGAACGTCTTGCGGAAGTCGCCGCCGGTGCCGCGCGGCAGCACGCCCAGCGCCGCCGACGGGTTCAGCGCCTTGCCGTTCTCGAAGAAGCCGTTCACCACCTCGTTGATGGTGCCGTCGCCGCCCACCGCCACCACGCACTCGAAGCCCTGCTTGAGCGCGCGGGTGGTGATGCGGGCCGCGTCCATCGGGCCCTGGGTCAGCTCCCACTTCGCGTCGGGCAGCGCGCGCAGCACCTTGGCCTGCAGCTCGCCCCAGCGCTTGCCGGTGTCGCCGTTGCCGCTCTTCGGGTTCACCACCAGGAACGTCTTCATCGCTTCCCCCCTTCCGGGCGCAGCCACCGGCGCAGCGTGAGTAACAGATCTTCGGCCCGTTTCCCCGAGCGCTCGATCATGCGCGCCGAGGTGGGGCACGCCGTCACCACCGTCTCGCCCCCGGGCGCGACGTCGGTCGCCAGCCGCCGCGCCACGTCGACCGCGGTGTCCGGGAGCGTGCGCGGCAACAGCCCGCCGCCGCCCGCGCAGCCGGCGTGGGCGCGCGACTCGAAGCCTTCGTTCACCTGCTTCACCGCCCGCTGCAGCAGCGCCCGCGGTGGCGCGTACTGGCCGAGGCCTCGGCCCAGGTGACAGCTGTCGTGGTAGGCGACGACCTCGTCGAGCGGCGGGCGGCGGGGCGCGTGCGGCAGGTGCTCGGCGAGCACCTCCACCAGCGTGCGCACCCGCGACGGGAAGGCGATGCCCAGGCGCGGGTAGACCACCTGGAACGTGTACGCGCAGCCGGGGTCGACCACCACCAGCTCCGGCCAGGTGGCGAACGACGCCTCGAGCGAGCGCGCGTGGGCCTTGAGGCCCTCGAAGTCGCCCGCCGCGTACAGCGGGTAGCCGCAGCAGGTGTTGCTCGCCCGGCACAGGCCGAGCGAGGCGCCGAAGGCCTCGCCCACCTCGAGCGCGGCCTCGACCAGCTCGGGCCGCTTCACCAGCGTGCTGCAGCCAGGGAAGAGCGCGTGGCGCACCGGCGCCTCGGGGCGGAAGCGCTCGACTTCACGCGACAGGTCGCGGCCGAAAGGGTTGCCCGAGTGGCGGAAGGTCTCCAGCGTGCTCGCCGCCCCGGCGGGCTGGTGCCCCTGGGCGGTGGCCGCGCCGCGTGCCGCGAACACCGCGTGGCCGACGTCGTTGTCGTGCTTGCACACGTCCTGGCAGCGACCGCAGCCGGTGCAGGCGTGCAGGTCCTTGGCGGTGCCCGCATCGAGCGGGGCCGCGCCGGTCTGCACCAGGTGGGCGGCGTTCATCTTGCCCCACGCGCTGGTGGACTCGGTGCGGGTGGACTCCGACACCGGGCAGGAGAAGCGGCACACCTTCGGGCAGAACGCGCACAGGGTGTAGGCGCGGGCGTTGGCGTCGAGTCGAGGGTCGGTCATGGAGGGGGCCCCAGCACGTGCCGCGGGTCGAAGGCCGCCACGAGCGCGGCCAGCGGCGGCGCACCCGCGGCGTCGGGAGAGACCACGGTGCCTTGAACGGGCCCCGACACCACCGCGGTGGCGAGGCTCAGGCGGTGCAGGCCGAGGACCGCGCCCGAGCTGGCCGCGCGGACGATCTCGGGCCAGGCCGCTTCGCGCTCGACGCCGGTGGAGTTCCCCGGAGCCTCGAGCGCGCCGCGCCCCCTGCCCCCGTGCTGGCCGGCGCGCCGCAGCAGCGCGGCCACGTCGCGCTCGAGCGCGCGCTCCGCGCCCGAGAGGGCGACGGTGAGCCCCTGTGCGTCGAGCGCGGCCCATTCGGGCGCGACGCCATCGGACAGCACCGCGCGCAGCGCGTCGACCGCGTTCCCGGGGCGCTCGAAGGTGAAGGCCGCCGAGCGCCGCGCGTCGTGCCAGGGGAAGCAGCGCACGGTGGCGCGGGTCACCAGCGCCAGCCGGCCTTCGCCGCCCAGCACCAGCGACATGAGCTCCGGGCCCGCCGCGC
>JAIBBQ010000159.1 GCA_019694595.1 Myxococcaceae bacterium | reverse complement strand
GACGGCGGCACCATCGACGGCGGCACCATCGACGGCGGCACCATCGACGGCGGCATCGATGCCGGCGTGACGGGCTGCGTGGGCCTCGCCGACAACACGCCCTGTGGACAGAACAGCCTCTGCAAGGGGCAGGTGTGCTCCGCGTGCGTCGACCCGACGGATGACTCCGCCTGCGCCACCGCCTACGGAGCGCCGCGGCTGTGCCTGAGCGGCGCCTGCGCCGTCGCCAATTGCCGCAGCGACGTGAACTGCGCGTCCGCCGGTCACCCGGGGTGGGTCTGTGGCCTCTCGGTGGCGAACCAGTGCGCGCCCTGCTCCATCGACACCCACTGCACGAACGCGCCCGGGTACGGCGCCTCGACGATGTGCGCCCTCGACGCCGGCACCTGCATCTCGGCGGCGTGCGGCAACGCGGCGACCACCCAGACCACGACCAGCGTGTCGACCGCCTGCAGCGCCGCCAACCCCGCCGACTTCTGCTGCGCCCGCGCGGGTGGCACCAGCTGCGCGGCAGGCAACTGCTGCTCCGACCCCGACTGCGCGGCCCAGGATGCCGGCGTCTGCCGCAGCAACACGTGCACCACCTGCGGCGCGGTCACCAACAACCAGTACTTCGTCGACCCCATCAACGGCAGCGACACCAACAGCACGGGTTCGGCCATCTGCCCGTTCCGCAGCCTCGGCCGGGCGATCCAGTTCATCAACGCGGGTGGCGCGGCGCCGGCGGGCACGCAGATCACGCTGGTCAACAACTCGCTCAACAGCAACGCGACGCGGGGCGAGGTGTTCCCCGTCAACGTCCCCGCCAACGTCATCATCACCGGCGCCAACGTCGCGGGGCCGCGCACCATCGAGATTCCCTCGGGCAAGTCGGGCTTCAGCCTGACCGCGGCGAACTCCGGCCTCGGGTCGCTGATCATCGACGGCAAGGCCGTGGGGGTGACCGGTGTCCAGGTCAGCGGAGCATCGAGCAACGTCACCACCACGCTCGCGACGGTGACGATCCGGAACATGGGCAGCAACGGCGTGCTGGTCACCGCCGGCGGGCTGCGCATCAACCCCGGGTGCCTCTTCACCGCCAACGGCCAGAACATCGCCAACAGCGGGCAAGGCGCCGGCCTGAGCGTCACCGGGGGCAACGTGACGGCGAACATCGCGCTGGGCCAGGCGGGCGTCGGCTTCAACGCCAACCTCGGCAACGGACTGCTGGTGAACAACTCCGGCTCGGTGACCTTCACCGGGGTGCCCGACCTCACCGGCTACCCGCTGAACCAGAACCCGCCGGCGGTCTCGGCAGGCCTCGGGACGTTGACCATCAACGGCAACACCCTGGCCAACGTCGGAATCAGCCAGTCGGGGGCCACCCGGCCCGTCTCGCTCCTCAACGGCGTGGTGGCCTGGGGCGGCAAGGGCAACGGCTTCAACTTCTCCTCCGGCTCCGCGGTGAACCTGCGCAACAGCGTCGCGGCGAAGAACGAGCAGTCGGGCGTGCGCATCACCGCGTCGTTCAGCGGCCCCATCACCGGCGCAGGCTCCGGCCCCACCATCAACCTCGGGCCGGACAACCTGGGGAAGAACGTGCTGCAGACGCCGACCAACGGGAACAAGGGCGCCGGCATCTGCATCGACGGCGCCTTCTTCAACGCCGTCCAGTCGCTGTCCGCGAAGGCGAACTACTTCTCGAGCAAGGACTGCTCGGCAGCGGCCACCATGCCGGTGACGACGGTGAACTCCAGCCTCGACGGCTGCACGAACGGCATCGACGTGGGCCTCGAGCGCACGTCGACGAATCAGCAGCAGACCAACATCCGCGTGCTGCTCGCCAACTGCCAGGACCTGTAGCCGCTCAGGCCGGACGCAGCGTCAGGTGGCTCACCTCGCTGCGCGGCCCCAGGCGGAACGGCGGGCCCCAGTATCCGGTGCCCTTGCTCGTGTAGACCTGGGTGCCCCAGAGCGTGTGCAGCCCGGCGATGACCGGCTGCTGCAGCTTCACGAAGAACATGAAGGGGAAGATCTGCCCCCCGTGGGTGTGCCCCGACAGCTGCAGCGCGACCTGCGCGCCCTGGGCCGCCTTGGCGAAGCGCGGCTGGTGCGCGAGCAGCACGCGCGGGGCGATCTCGGCGCTCGGGGCGGCGGCGAAGGTGAGCATGGCGTCGAGCGCCTGCGCGGCGTCGAAGCGGCGGCCTTCGAGGTCGGGCACTCCGCCGATGGTGAGCTGGGCGCCGTTCTTCTCGACGACGCGGTGCTCGTTGTGGAGCACGGTGAGCCCGAGGCGGCGGACCTCCGCCTCCCAGGCCTGACCGCCGTGGTAGTACTCGTGATTCCCCGTCACGTAGAAGGCGCCGAGCTTGCCGCGCAGCTGCGAGAGCGGCTCCATCTCGCCGCGCAGCCTCGCCACCGAGCCGTCGATGAGGTCGCCGGTCACCGCCACCGCGTCGGCCTCGAGGCCGTTCACCACCGCCACCACGCGCTCCAGGAAGTCGCGCCGCAGGGTGTCGCCGATGTGCACGTCGGTGATCTGCGCGATGGTGAAGCCGTCGAGGCCCTTGGGGAGCCCGGGGACCTTGACCTCCACGCGCTCGATGCTCGGCGTGCCGCGGGCGGCGAGGAACGCGTGGAAGAGCGCCGCCGCGGACACGGTGGCGACGATGAGCGCGCGCATCGGCCCGGGGTGCTCGGGCGCGGTGCCCACGAGCCGCCACACGAGCAGCACCAGGTCGCTGAAGGCGGTGGCGGTGAGCAGCACGCCGAAGGTGCCCATCCACAGGAAGCCGAGCCACTGCACCAGCGCGCCGGTGCGCCTGCGCAGGAGCCGGCCGGCGATGAAGCCACCGAAGATGGAGAGGAAGAAGAAGGCCAGCGCGCCGTAGGCGAGCGTGCTCCACGGCTCGGGGAGCTCGGCGTCGCGCACCAACCGCGCGCCCAGGTAGTAGTGCGCCCCCACCACGATGGACGACATCACCGTCAGCGCGGTGACGCCCTGGATGAAGAGCAGCAGGGGAATGCGGGTGGCGGGGACGGGCGCGGGCTCTGGCGTGCTCACTTGGATTTTCCAGTGTAACGGCCGTACGGTCCGCCGGCATGCGGGTCGTCGGCGTCGTCACACTTCTTCTCGTTTCCGCGTGCGGTGGCGGCACCTGCCCCGAGCCCCGCTACGGCGGGAAGGCGACCGACGAGGCCTGGCGCTCGCTGGTGGACGCGGAAGCGCGCGCCACCGTGGACGCGGCGAAGGCCCCGGGCTTCAGCGTGCCGATGCCGGACCAGGCCTTCCCGGCGGCGAGCGCGCCGACCTTCACCTGGGCGAGCACATTGGTGGTGCGGCCTGAGACGCCGGGAGTGCACCGGTACGCCGCCGCGCCGCCGCCCCGCTCCGCCTGGCAGCACCTGAGCGACCTCGTGGTGCCCAGCGCGTGGGCGCACCTCGCGCCCATCACCGGCCCGGTGCATCTGCTGCGCGTCGCGGTCCCGGGCCGCACCTGCCCGGTGGAGCTCGTCACCACGCAGACCACCTGGGCGCTCGCCGCCGACGAGTGGAAGGTGCTCACCGACGCCAAGGGCAAGACCTTCACCCTGTCCGCGGTGAGCGCGTACCTGGAGCAGAACCGCGTCACCGAAGGTCCGTACCGGCCGGCCTCGACGCTCAACTTCACCGTGAGCCCATGAAGCGCCTCGCCTTCGTCGTGCTGCTCGCGCTCGGGGCCTGCCGGCCTTCGAGCGACCCGAGCCTCCCTGCGCCGTCGCTCACCTTCTCCACGCCGACCTGGCCCGAGCCCGCGTGGTGGCCGGGCGCCGGCAACGGACGCCTGGTGCTGAGCAACAGCCGCGACGACACCCTGAGCGTGCTCGACGCGACCAAGGTGGGCCAGGCGACGCTGCCCGAGGTGGCGCGGGTGCCAGTGGGCCTGAACCCGGTGGAGATCGAAGCGCCGCACCACGCCGCCATCGCCCCCGACGGCTCGGCCCTCTACGTGAACCTCTCGGAGTACGCGCCCGGCACCGGCACCGGCCCTCACGGCGCCCACGGCACGGGGACCATCGACGGCAAGGTGCTCAAGCTCGACGGCGCGACCGGCCACCTGCTGGGGACGACGCGGGTGGACCGGAACTCGGGCGACCTCGAGGTGAGCCCCGACGGCACGCTGGTGGCGGTCACCCACTACGACCTGCTGCGCATCCAGGAAGCGCAGGCGGGCACCGCGCCGTCGCCCGACGCCCGGGTGGTGCTCATCGACACCGCGTCGATGACCCAGCGCGCGGCGGTGATGGTGTGTGCGGCGCCGCACGGCGTGCGCTTCTCGAAGGACGGCAAGCGCCTCTACGTCGCCTGCTACTCCGACGAGGTCGCCGTGGTGCAGCTCGACGCCAAGGACTTCCCGGTGACGCGCATCAAGGTGGCGGCCAACGCGGGCACCGCCTTCGAGGCGCGGCAGACGCCGTACGCGCTGTCGGTCTCTCCGCTCACCGGCGACGTCTTCATCTCCTGTCCCCGGAGCGGCGACGTGCGGGTACTCACCGCTGCGCTCACCATCGACGATGGGCGACGCACGCTGCTGGGCGGACTCCCGCAGCTGTCGGGCTTCAGCCCCGACGGAACCACGCTCTGGGTCCCCACCCAGGGTGACGACCGGGTGCACGCGGTCGACCCGCTCACCGGCACCCGCACCGCGAGCCTCAACGTGCCGCGCGACCGCTGCCGCAACGTGCACCAGGTGCTCGCGCTGTCGAGCACCCTGCTCGCGGTGGTGTGCGAGGGCGACCACGTGGCGCCGGGCTCGCTGGTGGTGCTGGGCACCGACGGCACGGTGAAGAGCGTCACCGACGTGGGCACCTTCCCCGACTACATCGGCCTGTGGAGGACGCCGTGAGGCGCGCGCTCGTCCTCGCCGCGGCGCTGCTGGCCGGCTGTGCGCCCACCGCGCAGAGCTACGGCGAGCAGCTCTTCAACGACCCGCAGTTCGCCGGCAGCAAGTTCAACGCCTGGAGCTGCGCCACCTGCCACGCGGTGCGCAGCGGCGACGCGCGCATCCTCACCGGCCACCCGATGCCGGGCCTCTTCCAGCGCTCGGCGACCTGGGGCGGCGCCCTGCCCCGGCCCATCGACGCGGCGAGCTTCTGCTACGTGGCCTTCATGCGCGGCCCGGGCGCGCTCTCGCCCGACGAGCCGCACAGCAAGGCGCTCTCGGCGTACCTGCAGTCGCTGCCGGCCGCGGCGCCGTCGGGCCCGCTGCCCTTCACCGTGGTCGCCAACGTGGTCGACGTGGCGCCGGGCGACGCGGTGCGCGGCAAGGCGGTGTACCAGCAGGCGTGCCAGGCCTGTCACGGCGAGCCGCACACCGGCAACGGCCGCAACAGCACGCTGGCCACGATTCTCCCCGACGTGCAGGACGACTACGCCTCGGTGTTCCCCGGCGTGAAGCCGACGCTGGTCTTCGTGGAGAAGATTCGCCACGGCCAGTTCCTGGGCATCGGGGGCAACATGCCGCCCTTCTCCCAGGAAGTGCTGAGCGACGACGACCTGGGCGCGCTCCTCGGTTACCTCGGCGTCCGGTAAGAAGGCGCATGGCTCAAGGTTCGCTGGAGGCGCTCTGCGCCGGGCTGTTCATGGTCGGCTTCCCGGGCCGCGCGGCGCCCGAGGAGACCAAGGCGCTCATCCGCAAGGGGCTCTTCGGCGCCATCCTCTTCGCGCGCAACGTGGGCAGCGTGCAGGAGACGGCGGAGCTGGTGCGAGCCTTGAAGGGGCACGCGGGCCGGCCGTTCGCGCTCGCGGTGGACCAGGAAGGCGGCCGGGTGGCGCGGCTCAAGGGGCCGCCGTTCACCGCGGTGCCGCCGATGCGCGCGCTGGGGCTCACCGGCGACGAGGCGCTGGCGAAGCGGGTCGGCCGGCTGCTCGCTTACGAGGTGCGCAGCGTGGGCTTCGACTGGGACTTCGCGCCGGTGCTCGACGTGGACACCAACCCGAAGAACCCGGTCATCGGGGACCGCAGCTTCCACCGCGACGCCGCGGTGGTGGCGCGCCTCGGCGTGGCGCTCGGCCAGGGCATGGAGGCGGAAGGCGTCGCGTCGTGCGCCAAGCACTTCCCCGGCCACGGCGACACCGCGCAGGACTCGCACCACGAGCTGCCCCGGTTGCCGCACGACCTCGCCCGGTTGAACGCGGTGGAGCTGCCGCCCTTCGCCGCCTGGGCCAAGGCGGGGCTGTCGAGCGTGATGACCGCGCACGTGGTGTTCGACGCGGTGGACAAGGGCATGCCGGCGACGATGAGCGCCAAGGCGATGGGCCTGTTGCGCGAGCAGCTGGGCTTCCAGGGCGTGCTGGTGAGCGACGACCTGGAGATGAAGGCCATCGCCGCGCACTACAGCTTCGAGGAAGCCGTGGTGCGGGGTGCGCAGGCGGGCGTCGACCTCTTCCTGGTGTGCCGCGAGGCCGCGCTGCAGCAGCAGGCCATCGAGGCGCTGGTGCACGCGGTGGAGCGCGGGGTGATTCCGCGCGCGCGGCTGGAGGCGTCGAAGGCGCGGCTCGACGCGCTCGCCCACCGCTTCGTGCGCGGCCCGGAGACGCTGGAAGGCCGGCTGGGCTCGAGCGCGCACCTCGCCTTGCGGGCGGGCATCGAGGAGCAGCTCGCCCAGGGCGTCGACCCCACCGAGCGCGCCTGAGGACCTGCGCTCCAAGCGCATCCTGTCCACCCCGTTCACAACTCCGCGCGCGACGACGCGCGACACCGCGCCGACAACCCGTCTGCAAGGGGAGCAGTCTTCTTGGACGAGGCGGGCATGTCGAACCACACGATTCCGCAGTGGGTGAACCGCGCACAGCAGTGGTTCCGGGCGCTTCAGCACCCCGAGCGCTTCTTGCCGCGGCCCCCGGTGCGCCCGGCTGCTCCGGCCGCCCCTGCTGCGCCGGCCGACGACTTCCAGCCGGCGGCCGCGCCCAAGGTGGACCTGGGCAACCAGCAGCCCACGCGCCTGCAGCAGTACACGGTGCAGCCGGGCGACACCCTGAGCGCCATCGCCGCGGCGAACGGGACGACGGTGGACGCGCTGGTGCAGGCCAACGGCATCCAGAACCGGGACCTCATCTTCCCCGGGCAGCAGCTCCAGATTCCGGGGGAGGCGGCGGCTCCGGCCGCGCCCGCGCCGGACGCCCCCGCGGCGGAGGCTCCGGGCGAAGCGGCGCCCGGTGAAGCAGCCCCGGGTGAAGCGCCGCCGGCCGCGGCCCCTGCAGCGGGGGGCGCCAACACCGACCGCAATGCCATCTACCTCCAGCAGCCGAACGGGTGGACGTGCGGCCCGACGTCGCTGACCATGGCGGAGGCGGCCTGGGGCGTGGCGCCGTCGAACGTGGACACCATGAACCGGCTCTCGCGCGGCATGGGCGTCTCGCCGGACACCGGCGTGCCGGGGAACGCGAGCCTCATCGCCGAGCAGGCGAAGCGTGACGGGCTGCAGGCCAGCTACAACTCGAGCAACGACGCGGCGGCGGTGAGCGCGGCCATCGACGCCGGCCACACCTGCGTGGTGAACGGCTCGCTGAGCTCGGGCGGCCACTTCCTCTACGTGGCGGGCAAGAACCCCGACGGCAGCTTCATCATCGCCGACCCCGCGCGGCCCAACCTCACGCGGATGACGGCCGACGAGCTGACCGGCTTCATGCGCAACAACTCGGGCCAGCACCCGCCCGGCTTCGCGGAGATCTGGAAGTAGCGCTGGGCTATGCAGCGGGGCGTGGACGCGCCCTTCCCCGACAGCCTGTGCCACGGGTGCCGGCACCTGAAGCTGGTGCCGGGAGCGCGCTCCGTCTTCCTCCAGTGCCTGGCGATGGCGCAGCGCTACCCGCCGCAGCCGGTGCGGCGCTGTCCGGGCTTCACGCCGCGGGACACGGGCGCGCCGGAAGGCGGTAAAGAAGCGCCGCCCACGTGACGCGCGCGCTCGCCCTCCTCCTCGTCGTCGCCTCCGGGGCCGCGAGCGCCGACACCCTGAGCGACGTGCGCGCGGCGAAGACGCTGCGCTGGGGGGCGGACGCGCAGGGCGGAGCGCCGTACGTGTTCCAGGACCCCATGGACCCCAACCGGCTGGTGGGGTTCGAGGTCGACCTCGCGCAGCTGCTGGCCAAGAAGCTCGGCGTGCAGGCGCGGCCGGTGCCGGGTCAGTGGGACAAGCTGCTCGAGCTGCTCGCCCGCGGCGACTTCGACGTGGCCATCAACGGCCTCGAGGTGGCGGAAGAGAAGAAGCGCGTCTGCCGGCTCTCCCGGCCGTACCTCGAGGTGCCGGAGCGGCTCACCATTCGCCGGGGCGATGGGCAGGCGCCGCGCACGCTCGAGGCGCTGGCGCAGCGCACGGTGGGCACCCTCCCCGGTTCGATGGCCGCGCGCATCGCCGAGCGCGCGCAGGCGCAGGTGAAGACGTACCTGGGCGGGCAAGACGAGATCTACGCGGACCTCAAGCTCGGCCGCATCGACGCGGTGCTGCTCGATGCGCCGGTCGCCAGGTACTACGGCGACATCGACCCCGCCTTCGAGACGGTCGACGCCGATTTCGGCAGCGTGCGCTACGCGGTGGCGCTGCGGTCCGACGACGAGGCGCTCGCGCAGGCGGTGGACCAGGCGCTGGGCGAGCTCATCGCCGACGGCTCCCTGCGCGCCATCTACGAGCGCTGGGGCGTGTGGTCGCCGCAGACCGCGGCGCTCTTCGGCGACACGCGGCCGCCGAGCACGGAGCCGGCAGTGGAGTTCGAGCGCTGGCGCGCCGCGGTGGGCCACCTGCCGCCCTTCCTCGAGCGCGTGCGCACCCGCTACCCCCAGGTGCTGCCCCTCTTCCTGCGCGGCGCGGGGCTGACGCTCCTGGTGTCGGTGTGCGCGATGGTGCTCGCCATCGCCCTCGGGGTGACGCTCGCCTTCTCGCGCCGCTACGGCCCGGCGCCGGTGCGGTGGCTCGCGGCCGCGTACATCGAGTTCTTCCGCGGCACGCCGCTCCTGGTGCAGCTGACCCTGGTGTACTTCGGCCTGCCCGAGCTCGACGTGCGGCTCTCGCCCTTCGTCGCCGGCGTGGTGGCGCTGGGGCTCAACTACGCCGCGGCGGAGGCGGAGAACTACCGCGCCGGCCTGGAGAGCGTGGCGCGCGGACAGCTCGAGGCGGCCCAGGTGCTGGGGCTCTCGCGCTGGCAGACGCTGCGCTTCGTGGTGGGGCCGCAGGCGCTGCGCATCTCGATTCCGCCGATGACCAACGACTTCATCGCGCTCCTCAAGGACAGCTCGCTGGTGTCGGTGGTGACGCTCACCGAGCTGACCACCACGTACACCACGCTGGCGAACTCCATGCGCGACCACCTCGGCCTGGGCGCCCTGGTGGCGCTGCTCTACCTGCTGCTCGGGCTGCCCTTCGCGCTGCTCGCGCAGCGGGTCGAGGCCTACTTCGGCCGGCACCTCAAGCGAGGTGAGGCGTGAGTCTCTCGGTGCGCGCGCTGGTCCGGCAGTACCCGGGCAACCCGGAGCCGACGCTCAAAGGGCTGTCGTTCGACCTGCCCGCGGGCACGCTCACCGCGCTCCTCGGCCGCAGCGGCGCCGGGAAGTCGACGCTCCTGCGCTGCGTGCTGGGGCTCGAGCCCTTCGAGCAGGGCAGCATCCTGGTGGACGGGGTGGAGGTGCCCGGCACCGCGGCCTCCACGCCGGCGGCCCGCGAGCTCGCGCTGCGGCAGGCGCGCGCCAAGCTGGGGCTCGTCTTCCAGAGCTACGAGCTGTTCCCCCACCTGAGCGTGCTCGACAACTGCACCCTGGCGCCGATGAAGGTGCAGGGCCTCGGCCGCGCCAAGGCCGAGGAGAAGGCGCGCGCGCTCCTGGTGCAGCTGGGCCTCGAGCACCGCATCGCGGCCTGGCCGGAGCAGCTGTCCGGAGGGCAGAAGCAGCGGGTGGCCATCGCCCGCGCGCTGGCGATGGAGCCGCGGGTGCTGCTCTACGACGAGCCGACGAGCGCGCTCGACCCGTCGCTCAAGGCCGAGGTGCTGCAGACGCTCAAGCGGGTGGACGCCACCGGGGTGACGCAGGTGGTGGTGACGCACGACCTGCAGCTCGCGCGCGGCGTGGAGCACGTCTGCGTGCTCGACCACGGCCAGGTCATCGAGAGCGGCCCGCCGGGCGAGGTGCTGGTGGCTCCCAAGCACGAGAGCACCCGCACCCTGCTCAAGAGCTGGCTCGACGAGGGCTAGCGCAGGTCGTAGCGGCTGAGCACCGGGTAGTGGTCGCTGGTGGTGGTGCCGTAGCTCTGCACCACGAGGTCCGGGTGGAGCACCTGCACCGAGCCTTCGACGTAGCGGGCCGCGAGCGCCTTGGTCACCAGGTGGTGGTCGATGGTCGACGAGAAGCCCACGGTGGTCGACTGGTTGGCGTCGGTGAGTGCCTTGGTGACGAAGCGGTAGTTGGCGTCGGCCACGAAGTTGGCGAACGGGCTCTCGCTGTGGCGGTACGTCGAGGTGTCCACGTCGTCGTTCAAGTCGCCCATGGTGAGCACCCAGCGGGCGGCGTAGGTCGCGTCGAGGTACGTCTTGAGTGCGGCGGAGGCGGCGGTGCGGCGGCGGTACCCGTCGGCGTTGGCCATGGCCTTGAAGTGCGCCACCAGCACCACCAGGGTGCGCGGCTTGCCGTTCTCGGTGAAGCGCAGGTGCACCTCCATCGGCGGGCGGCCAGCGAAGGCATAGGACGCCTGGGTCACCACCACCTGGGCGGACTCCACCGTGAAGCGCTTGTTGAAGATGAGCGCCACCTTCTGCTCGTCGGCCGAGTAGTTCGCGGCGCCGCCCACCACGCGCGGGTCGGTGACCAGCAGGCCGTCGTGCGCGGGCATCGCCTGCACCACCGCCTTGAAGGCGTCCTCGGAGACGACCTCCACCAGGCCGAGGAGGTCGGGCGCGAGGTGCGAGGCTACGCGGCGCACGTTGGCCTGCTGGGTGGCCTCGTCGGAGGGGCCGTGGAGCGGGTCGCCGTACCACTCGACGTTCCAGGACACCGCGTCCACGGTGTCCGGCTGGTCGACGCTCGCCACCTCCAGCGCCGAGCTCTGGCCGTCGCGCCCGTCGTCCACCACCACGACGCCGGCCTCGAGCGGCCCACACCCCACCACCAGGACCGCGGACAGCACTCCCAGGACGTTCAGGCGCATGAGTGCACCTCCTCGGGAACGGAACCCTGCGCCTCGTGGCTGGCACATCACCATGGCCAGTTTCTTGAAAAACCGATGTACCAGTCGTCCGTGGTGCGCGATGGTGGCGGCGCCATGCGCGGCTGGGACTTTCCCCTGGAGCTGGACCGGCGCTCGGGCGCGCCGCTGACGGAGCAGCTGGTGAACGCGCTGGTGGCGGAGATCCGCCGCGGGCGGCTGGAGCCGGGCGCGGCGCTCCCGGGCACCCGCACGCTGGCGAAGGGCCTCGGCGTGCACCGCAACACGGTGGTGGCGGCCTTCGAGGAGCTGCGCACCCAGGGCTGGGTGGAGACGAGCCGCGCGTCGCACACGCGGGTGAGCCGGGCGCTGGCGCTTCCCGAGCGGGTGGATCAGGGCAGGCGCGGCGAGGCGCTGGGGTTCCCGCTGCGGCCGGTGCGCAACAGCTCCCGGCGCTTCGAGGCGGCGCCCGCGGGCGTGCTCGACTTCACCGGCGGGCTGCCCGACGACCGGCTCTTTCCCACCGCGCTCCTGGCGCGCGCGTACCGGCGGGCGGTGGCGGGGCCGCGCGGGCGGCCGCTCGCCTTCGGAGACCCGGCGGGCAGCCCGGCGCTGCGCAAGCGGCTCGCGCAGCTGCTCTCGAGCCGGCGCGGCCTCTCCGTCGGGCCCGACGACGTGCTGGTGACGCGCGGGAGCCAGCTGGCGCTCCACCTGCTCGCCCTGGCGCTGGTGAAGCCGGGCGACGTGGTGGCGGTGGAGTCCCCCGGCTACCCGTCGGCGCGCGAGGCCTTCGCGCTCATGGGCGCGCACCTGATGCCGGTGCCGGTGGACCGCGAAGGGCTCGACGTGGAGGCGCTGGAACGGAAGCTCGAGCGCACGCGGATCCGCGCGCTGTACGTGACGCCCCAGCACCAGGACCCGACCACGGTGACGCTGTCGGCGCCGCGGCGGCAGCGGCTGCTCGCGCTCGCGCGGCGGCACCGCTTCGCCATCATCGAGGCCGACTACGACCACGAGTTCTCGCTCGACGGCGCGCCGGTGCTGCCGATGGCGAGCAGCGACCAGCACGGGGTGGTGGTCTACGTGGGCACGCTGTCCAAGGCGCTCGCCCCCGGGCTGCGCATGGGCTTCGTGGTGGGGCCGCGCGCGCTGCGAGAGCGGCTGCTCGCGCTGCGGGGCCAGGTGGACCGGGTGGGCGACCTGGGCCTCGAGAACGCGGTGGCCGAGCTGCTCGACGACGGCGAGGTGCAGCGGCACACCCTGCGCGCGCGCCGCGTCTTCCGCGCCCGCCGCGACGTGCTGGTGGCGGCGCTGCGGCGCGAGCTGGGCGAGGTGGTGGACTTCGAGGTGCCGCGCGGCGGGCTCGCGCTGTGGGTCACCGTGAAGCGGGGCATCGACGTGGAGCGCTGGGCCGCGCGGGCGCTCGCCCAGGGGGTGCGCTTCTTCACCGGCGCGCTCTATTCCCCGGAAGGAAGGACCCTGTCCGCGCTGCGCCTGGGCTTCGGCGCGCTCGATGAAACGGAGCTGCAGGAAGCGGTGCGCCGCATGGCCCGCGCCCTGTGAGGCGAAGTCCTACCTGCAGGGCTCGTTACGTGGGCTGATCGCCCGGTGGAACGCGCGCGCGCAGGCCGTTGAGCGAATTGTTCGACCACTCCAGTGGGCACTCCGGAAGGCGCCCCAAGGAAATCGAAGGGTTCGGCTGGGAGGTGGCTGAGCCCCGGAATTGCTTTGTCCCTGAGCCATGCGCACTGGAACCAGCCCCCTGTTTCCCGCTTCGACCGAAGGCGCCGTGACGCTGAACGCGGTCATCGAGACCCGGGAGGGCGACCGGCTGCCGCTGGAGCTGGCCCTCTTCGTGTCGATGGAGGTGTCCAAGCAGGTGGCCCGGCTGCATGCCCTGGGCAAGGGCGCCGGGTCGCTGAGCGCGAAGACGGTGTGGTGCCTGCGCGACGGGCGGGTGGTGGTGGGCGAGTGCGAGGCGGGCAGCCAGCGCGACGAGGTGCACGCGCTCGGGCGGCTGGTCTACCGGCTGCTGTCGGGCTCGGAGTCGGTGAGCGAGTGGCCGCCGAGCTACTTCAACCCGGGCGTCGACGCGGAGCTCGACGCGGTGGTGATGTCCACGCTCTCGAGCGACCCCAGCAAGCGCCCGTACAGCGCGCACGTGCTGGTGGAAGCGGTGAGCGGCGTCTTCGAGGAGCTCGACCTGGAGCCGTCGCCGGAAGGGCTGCAGCGGCTGGTGCTCGCGGTGCCCGACGAGGAGCCGGTCACGGTGGCGGAGCCCGCGCCGGTGCAGGCCGCGGTGGTCGCGCCCGCGCCCGCGCCCGCGAAGGTGCCGGTGCTCAAGCCCCACCCGCGCCCTGCGCCCGAGGCGATGGAGTCGCAGTTCTCCGCGGAGTACCGGGTGCCCGACCGCCGCATCGAGATTCCCGCGTGGCTCGCGCCGCTGATGACCCCCACCCGGCTCGCGGTGGCGGGCGTGGGCGTGCTGGTGCTGCTCTTGACCGTGCTGGCGTGGCCGTCGAAGCCGTCGCGCGGCGCGCAGCGGCCTGACGCGGAGCCGGTGGCGGCGAAGGAGACCGTGCGCGCGGCCCCGGCGCCTCAGCTGGTGCCGATGGCCAAGCCGGCGAGCGCGGTGAGCTTCAAGAAGGCCGACAAGAAGAAGGCCATCGTCGCGCGGCGCTGAAGGGCGCCTGCCGCGAACTGGGGAGTGAAAGACCGGAATGCTGGCGCTCGGCTCCCCAGTTCGGGCGCCTGAGCACGGGCGTTCCTGACGCTCGACTAGCGCGCGTCCTTGCAGTCACCCGTGGCGGAGGCCCACACGTCGGCGTCGTCGACGAGCAGCGTGTCGCCGCTCTTGGCGGTGACGGTC
This sequence comes from Myxococcaceae bacterium, assembly GCA_019694595.1. Taxonomy (GTDB): domain Bacteria; phylum Myxococcota; class Myxococcia; order Myxococcales; family Myxococcaceae; genus JAIBBQ01. The sequence continues at coordinate 634 of JAIBBQ010000159.1, read as the reverse complement.
TGCACCAGGAGCAGGAGCTTGGTGGCGTTTCCGCCGGGCGCGTCGAGCACCAGGTTGGGCGGCACGCGGGTCCACGTCTGGGTGACGGGCGAGGAGAAGGTGCGGTCCTCGACGCTGCCGTTGAAGACCTTGCGCAGGATGAGCTTCACGTCGGGCGCGGTGCCCTTGACCCAGATGGTGCCGCAGAAGGTCTGGCTGCCGAGCGAGGTCGCGACGTCGGGCTTGTAGAGGAGCGTGCCCTGGCCGGTGGCGGGGACGGTGAGCAGCGCCGCCTTGCCGCCGCCGTGCGCGTCGGTGGTGAAGGCGAGCGTGCCGTCGCGGGCGCCCCAGTTGTCGGGCGTGGAGGCGCCGCAGTCGAAGGAGCCGTTCTGGACGAGGTCGGGCGGCGTCTTCACCGGCGTGCAGCCGTCACCACCCGAGCCGCCCCCCGAGGCACCGCCGCCCCCGGAGCAGGCAGCGAGCAGAGCGGCGAGGGCGAGGAGCGTGGCGCGCATGGTGGTGGGCTCCCTAGCTGTGGATTCTCATGACGTTGTTCACGCTGTAGCGGTGAGGCGGCTGAATGGTGTCATGCCGATGGCTCCGTGGCATCGGCCTTCGTTGTAGTGGCGTAACCATCCGCGGAGCGCCACCACCC
>JAIBBQ010000158.1 GCA_019694595.1 Myxococcaceae bacterium | reverse complement strand
TCCCGCCCCCGCTGCTCCCGCCCGCGCCGCCGGTGCCACCCGCCGCGCCGCCGCCGGTGCTCCCCGCCCCGCCGCCGCTGGACGAGCCCGACGACGCAGGGCAGCCCGCGAGCGCGAGCAGACAGACGACGAGCAACCCCCGGCCAAGGCTCTGCATGGTGACTCCCCCTCGAGTGGAGCGGACCCCTCAAGGCCCAGGCTCCGTGCGAAACCGCGAGAAGACCCTAGCAGCGTTGCCGCGGTTGGCCCGCGAAACAACGCCCCGGTCAGAGCCGGCGGCGGCGCTCGCGGTGGTAGTGGGGCGCACACAGCCCCTTGGCGAGCACCGGGCGGCTGCAGCCTTCTGCGGAGCAGGTGCGGCTCTTGCCCCCGCGCGGCCGGGCCTCGACGGTGAGGCCGAACATCGCGTGGCCCACCGCGACCAGCCGGTCGACCTGGGGACGGGTGAGCTGGGCCTTGCGGGCGAACTCGGCGAGGCGGGCGTGGGTGGGGTCGTCGGGGTCGGTGGCCGCGGTGTCGCGGAAGAGCTCGGCGAGCGGCACCTCGAGCGCCGCGGCCACGTCGACCAGGGTCTCGTAGCTGGGGCTGCGCTCTCCGCGCTCGAGCAGCGACGCGAAGCTCACCGAGATGCCGCAGCGCCGGGCGAGCTCTTCCTGGGTGAGCCGCAGGCTCTCGCGCAGGAGCCGCACCCGCCGGGCGAGCTGCCCCAGCGCCGTGCGGGCGCGCTCGGCGCGCTCCAGCTCCTCGCTCAAGGGATCCGCCTTTCGGGCGTTGATCGTGGACGCATGGGTTTACCGACTCTATCGTGCCGGCCGCCATGAACACTGCCGAGGCCACGCAGCACTATTTCACGAAGGCCGCGCGCATCATGAACGTCGGCGAGCGCATCGAGAACCTGCTCTCGGCGCCGCTGCGCGAGGTCAAGGTGCAGCTCGCCATCGAGCTCGACAACGGCGAGGTGCGCACCTTCACCGGCTTCCGGGTGCAGCACGACAACAGCCGCGGCCCGATGAAGGGCGGCCTGCGCTACCACCCCGAGGTGAACGGCGAAGAGGTGCTCGGCCTCGCCTCGCTGATGACCTGGAAGACCGCGGTGGTGAACGTGCCCTTCGGCGGCGCCAAGGGCGGCGTGCAGGTCGACCCCACCCAGATGTCGCTCAAGGAGCTCGAGCGGCTGACCCGCAAGTTCGTCGACCAGCTCCACGACGTCATCGGGCCGACCCGCGACATCCCCGCGCCCGACGTCAACACCAACCCCCAGGTGATGGCGTGGATCATGGATCAGTATTCCAAGTACCACGGCCACTCTCCGGCGGTGGTCACCGGCAAGCCGCTCGAGCTCTACGGCAGCCGCGGGCGTGAGGCGGCCACCGGCCGCGGTCTGCTCACCGTCTGCCGCGAGGTGCTGCGCGACGTCGGCCGCCCGATGAAGGGCACCCGCTTCGCCGTGCAGGGCTTCGGCAACGTCGGCAGCCACGCGGCGCGCCTGCTCTTCGCCGACGGCGGCGTCATCGTGGCGGTGAGCGACGTCTCGGGCGGCGTGCAGAACCCGCAAGGGCTGGACCTCCCCGCGCTCTTCGAGCACGTGCGCAAGACCGGCGGCGTGAAGGGCTTCGGCGGCGGCACCCCCTGCGGCCAGGAAGAGCTGCTCACCGTGGACTGCGACGTGCTGGTGCCCGCGGCCCTGGGCGGGGTCATCGACGCCAAGGTCGCCCAGAGCGTGCGCGCGAAGATCGTCGTCGAAGGCGCCAACTCGCCGTGCCTGCCCCAGGCCGACGAGGTCTTCGAGAAGAAGGGCGTGCTGGTGGTGCCCGACATCCTCGCCAACGCGGGCGGCGTCACCGTGAGCTACTTCGAGTGGGTGCAGAACCTGCAGCACGTCTCCTGGGACGAGGAGCGGGTCAACGCCGAGCTCGAGAAGGTGATGAAGGAGTCCTACGAGCGCATCGGCAGCATCTCGCGCTCGCGCCAGCTGCCCCTGCGCACCGCCGCGTACGTGCTCGCCATCGGCCGCGTGGGCAAGGCCACCGTGCTGCGCGGCATCTGACCGTTCAAAGCCTTCTTCCTTTCGAAAAAGCCTCGAGGAACTCGCCATGGCCACCTCCGCTCCGATGCTCAAGAAGCTGTCCGCCCTGCCGATGTGCCAGGGCCTCTCGGCCGCGCAGACCGCGGAGCTGGTGGAGATCGCCGAGGAGACGACGGCCAAGAAGGGCGCCACCCTCTTCGCCGAAGAGTCGGCGGGCGACGCGCTCTACGTGGTGCTCGAGGGCCAGGTCGAGGTCTCCAAGCGCGGCGCCTCGCTCGCCAAGCTCGGCGAAGGCAGCGTGCTGGGCGAGATGAGCCTCCTGGGCGGCGAGATGCGCAGCGCCACCGTCACCGCCCTGAGCGAGTGCAAGCTCCTGCGCATCTCCACCGAGCGCTTCCAGAAGCGCCTCGCCGCCGACAACCTCGCCGCGCTCAAGGTGACCCACAACCTGGCGCAGGTGATGAGCCGGCGCCTGGCGGTCATCAACGACAAGCTCGTCGAGAGCCTGGGCAAGACCAAGAAGAAGGAAGAGCTGGCCGACTTCGGCCGCATCCTCAACAACTGGTCGTTCTGACGCAAAGTGCGTTAAGGCGCGCTCGCCATGCGCGCTCTCTCCTTCTGCGGTCTCGCCGTGCTCCTCGCCGCCTGCGGCAAGTCCTCCGGTGCGATGGACGCCGGCCGTCAGGTCGACACCTCCTGCGGGCTCGACTGCGAGGCGCAGCAGCGCTTCGGCCTCGTGGTCGGCCGCTGCGTGCAGTACTCCGACACCAAGACCGCCACCCCGGCCGGCATGCCGCCGGCGATGGCCACCGTGGTGCAGCCGGTCTTCACCCTGGAAGACAACGTCAAGGTGCTCCCCGTCGAGTACCGCCAGGGCGGGCAGATCCGCATGACGGACAGCTTCACCTTCACCCCCGCGGGCGACCTGAAGCTCGTGCGCCGCGAGTTCGCCGGCAACGGCTCGGTGTCCTTCCAGAACGACCAGGGCGTGCTCACCGGCGTCACCTGGCTCACCGGCACCACCGCCGCGGGTGACACCGCCACGTCCTCGGTGCAGGCCGACGTCATCGGGCGCCCGGGCGGCCGGGTGAAGGAAGCGACCACCTACAAGGCCTCCGCGCTCTCGCCCACCGCCGACGAGCTGGTGACCCCCGAGAAGAGCTACGACGGCGGCCTCACCCTGCTCTTCAGCGAGACGCCCGAGCACGCCGCCGACTCGCGCCGCACCTACGTGGCCGGCGAAGGCTTCGTCATCATCGCCACGCCGCTCGGCTACGGCAACGCCGCCATTCCATACCGCCAGCAGAAGCGCCTCGACGGCGACGGCGGCTTCTTCGACTGCAGCGTCCAGTAGTCACCTCCTCGCAGACGAGAGCGACCCCATGCGCCACGCCGCCTTCCTCGCCGTGCTCACCTTGACCGCCTGCAAGACGGCGGAGGTCGCCCCCGCAGCCGCCGGGCCCGAGGTGACTGCCCAGGACCTGCAGGTCGCCGAGCAGTCGCTCACCGACTTCACCCTGAGCCTCAACGCCAAGCTGCTCGGCCATGCCAAGGGCACCGTCAAGCGCGCCCAGTGGGAGCTGGTGGTCGACGGCGCGGTGGCGAAGAAGGGCACCCAGGCCTTCGACGTGGCGCTCGACGGCGCCGCGCCGGCCGACCTGCAGCTCAAGGTGGCGAGCCAGTACGTGGCCGACGCCGAGGCGCTCAAGGCGATGGACACCCGCGGCGGCTCGATGCTCTGCGCGCTGCGCGGCGCCTTCGAGGTGCAGGAAGGCGCGGAGCTGAAGACGGTGGCCTTCGCGCGCTCCCGCGAGGTGCGCGTGCCGCGCCTGCCCCACTTGAAGGCACCGGAGTTCGAGGCCGGCCGCTACTCGGAAGACGAGGCGGGCGTCACCTTCCACCTCGGCGTCGACAACCCCAACCCCTTCGAGGTCACCATCCAGTCGCTGAGCTACGAAGTCGTCCTCGCGGGCAAGAAGGTCACCGACGGCGACGTGGGCAAGGGCGAGCGGATCCGCCCCGCCTCCACTGGCGTCTTCGACCTCGAGGCCAAGCTCTCGCAGGAATCGCACCCCGCGGCCGAGGTGAAGAAGATCATCAAGTCGCGGTCCATTCCGTACGAGGTGAAGGGCCAGCTCCAGGCCGGGCTGTTCAGCGCCCCCTTCACGTACACCGGCACCATCACCCTGCCCGCCGCGAAGTAGCGCAGCGCCGGAAGGGAGGCCGACCGCGATGGAGCTGCCCGTGCTCGGCCGCGACCCTCTGGCCTGGCCCGACCCCCGCTCGGCCGACGAGGAAGGGGTGGTGGCCATCGGCGGCGACCTGAAGCCGGCGCGGCTCGAGGCGGCGTACCGCCGCGGCATCTTCCCCTGGTACAGCGAAGGGCTGCCCATCATCTGGCACTGCCCCGAGCCGCGCTTCGTGCTCGAGCCCAAGGCGCTGCACGTGCCGACCAGCCTCAACAAGGTGCTCCGGCGCGGCACCTTCCGGGTGACCTGCGACACCGCGTTCGAGCTGGTCATCGACGCCTGCGCGCGGGCGCGGCGGCCGGGGCAGCGCGGCACGTGGATCACCCGCGACATGCGCAAGGCGTACGCCGAGTGGCACCGCCTGGGCTTCGTGCATTCCTGCGAGGCGTGGAGCGACGGCGAGCTGGTGGGCGGCCTCTACGGGGTCAGCCTGGGCGGGGTGTTCTTCGGCGAGTCGATGTTCGCCCGCGCCCCCGACGCGTCCAAGGCGGCCTTCGTCACCCTGGTGCGCTACCTCGCAGCCCGGGGCATCGAGCTCATCGACTGCCAGCAGCAGACCGCCCACCTGGAGCGCTTCGGGGCGCAGCCCTGGCCCAGGGAGCGCTTCCTCGCCCGGCTCGCCGAGCTGGTCGACCGACCCACCCTGCGTGGGCCCTGGGTGCTCGACCCGGCGAGCGCCTGAGCACAACGCGGCGGATCCGCGCTAAACCCGGTCGAAAGATGAGCGTCATCCTCGACCTCCTGCGGAACAACCGCGACCGGGCCATCAGCGACCTGGTGGCGAGCCTGGTGGAACAGGTGCCCCGCTACGCGCTGGCGAACCCTGCCGAGATGCGGCGCCACGTGGAGCAGATCTTCGACGGGTACCTCCAGGCCATCGAGACCGGCGACATCAGCGAGGCGACCAAGTCGCTGCGCGCGGCCGCCAACCGGCGCGCGACCCAGGGCTTCGCCCCGGCCGACTTCATCACCGCGATGCTGATGACCTACCCCGTGGTGCGGTCCATCATCCGCGTCGCGGGCCCCCGGCAAGACGCCACCTACGCCCACGAGTTCGAGCGCGTGGAGGCGGTCACCACCCGGCTCATCGCCGAAGGCAGCAACTACTTCGCCACCAAGCTGGGCGAGAAGGTGCACGGCGAGCTCGCCGCCGCCCAGGCCCAGAAGCGCGAGCTCGAGGAGCGCAACCGCCTGCTGGAGCGGCGCGACGCCGACACCCAGGAGACGCTGCAGAGCACGCTCGACCTCAACTCGCGGGTCATCGCCAGCCTCTCGTCGGGCGTGGTGGTGGTCGACCCCCAGCGCAGGGTGACGCTGTGGAGCGCCCGCATGGAAGAGGTGCTCGGCATTCCCGCCGCGGAAGCCGAAGGCCAGCCCATCGACGCGCTGGTGAGCGCGCGGGTGAAGGGCGTGCAGGTGAGCGAGCTCATCGAGCGCGTGCGCACGCTCGGCCGGCTGCCGATGACCAAGCTGCTCTTCGTCACCGCCGACGGCAGCCAGCGTCACCTCTACGTGCGCGGGGAACGGCTGCGCGCGAGCGCCGACGAAGAAGGGCTGTCGACGGTCATCATCGTCGACGACATCACCGAGCGTGAGCTGCTCATCGACTCCTTCAGCCGCTACGTGAGCAAGGAAGTGGTGCAGCAGCTGCTCTCGCGGTCGCGCGTCACCAACAAGCTCACCGGCGAGCGGAAGACCTGCACCGTGCTCTTCGCCGACATCCGCGGCTTCACCGGCATCAGCGAGCGGCTGTCCCTGGAGGCGCTCCACGAGCTGCTCAACCAGTACTTCCGGGTGATGATCGACCAGGTCACCGCCCACGACGGCATCATCGACAAGTTCATCGGCGACAAGATCATGGCCGTCTTCTCGGGCGGCGAGGCCGAAGGGGCCGCGGCGGCCGCGCGCGCCGCGCTGGAGATTCACCGCCAGGTCGCCGCGCTCAACGCGAGCGGCGGCAAGGAGCCCATCGCGGTGGGCGTGGGCATCAACACCGGGCAGGTGGTGATGGGCACCGTCGGCAGCGAGGAGCGCATGAGCTTCACCGTCATCGGCGACGCGGTGAACGTGGCCGACCGGCTCCAGGGGCTCGCCGGGCCCAGCGAGACGGTGGTGGGCGGGCGCACCGCGGTGCTCCTCGCCGAGACGTTCCGCCTCGCCGACCTCGGCCCCCGCTCGCTCAAGGGGCGTTCCAGCCCCGAGCTCACCTACCGCCTCGAAGGGTTGAAGGCCTGACCATGGAAGCGCACCTCTACGAAGCCCACGAGCAGCTGGAAGCCGACCACTGGTGGTTCGAGGCCCGCCGGCAGATCATCGAGGACACGCTCAAGCGGGCGACCGCCGAGCGGCAGGGGCTGTCGGTGCTGGACATCGGCTGCGGCACCGGCGGCATGGCGCCCATGCTGTCGCGCTTCGGTGCGCTGGAAGGCGTCGAAGGCTCGCCCGACGCGCTGGAGCGCGCCCGCCGCCGCTTCCCCGGCTACGTGTTCCACGCCGGGTCGCTCCCCGACGGGCTGCCCGAGGGCGCGTGGGACCTCATCACCGCCTTCGACGTGCTCGAGCACCTCGACCAGCCGGTGGCGACGCTGCGGCAGGTGAGCGGCAGGCTCAAGCCCGACGGGGCCTTCGTGTGCACCGTGCCGGCGCTCCCGCTGCTGTGGAGCCACCACGACGTGCTCAACCACCACCGGCGCCGCTACACCGCCACCACGCTGCGCGAGCACCTCGAGGCCGGCGGCCTGCGGGTCGAGTGGCTCTCGTACTTCAACAGCTGGCTCTTCCCCGCGGTGCTGGGCGCTCGCCTGCTGGGCAAGCTGCGCAGCACCCAGTCCGACTCCGACCTCGCGCCGGTGAAGGAGCCGCTCAACGGCGTGCTCAAGGCGCTCTTCGCCAGCGAGAAGCACGTGCTCAAGCGCGCGCGCTTCCCGGTCGGGGTGAGCCTCATCGCCATCACCCGCCGGGCCTGAAGGCCCGGGCGGGAGGCTGCGACGGGCGCCGCGCTCAGGGCTTGGCGCTGCCGTTCGCCTGCACCGAGATCTGCCCGGGGGTGACGTTCACCGCCTCGTCGAAGGTGTAGGTGCCGCTCGAGTTGGTGACGGTGCCCTTGAGGTTCATCGCCACCGCGCCGCCGCCGGCCGAGGTGGCGTTCAGCACCTGGCGCACGTCGACGTCGAGGAAGTCGTCGATGGCGCCGGTCAGGGTGACCTTGCCCTTGAACGTCTGCTCCAGCGCCGCGCCGCTCTGCCCGGCGGACACCGACTGCGACATCGTCAGCTTGCCGTTGACCACCACCGTGCCCTGCTTGGTGTCCAGGCCGCACGACTGGTACTCGATGGTGAAGCCGCCCGAGAAGCTGCCGCCGGTGGGCCCGGCCTGGCCGCTCGCGAAGCCGCTGAGCGACGCGCTGCCCCCGCCCTTGCACTTGAGACCGAAGGTGCCGTTGCCGTTGACGGTGACGTCGCCCGGCGCGGGCTGCTGCGTGGGGCCGGACAGCGCGTAGACCGCTTCCGCCGCGCCCTGCTTGCCCGAGGCGATCTTCGCCCCCGGACCACCGCACGCGCTCACCGCCACCGCGACCGCCACCACCATCAAGTGCTTCGACATGACGCCTCCCAGATGCCCCTGCCGGACCAGGGGCGTGAACGTACGACGTGAGTTGCCGCCCGCCGGAGGGGCGATCCACCCTGGCGAGTGAGACACCGCGGGGCGGCTCAAGTGAAAGTCCTTCACGGGTAGCCCGCCACCGGCGCGGGGGACTCGTTCAGATTCGAGAGGAACCCGCCGTCGCGGCCGAGCTGCCCGTCGGTGTTGTTGCCCCAGCACCACACGCGGTGCCCCTGCATCACCACGCAAGCGTGCGAACCGAACGGGTCGGACGCCACGCTGCGCACCGCCGCGGGCAAGGTGATGTGTGCGGGCGTCGTGCCGCCGTTCAAGGTGCCGTCGCCGCGCTGGCTGCAGCCCCAGCACCAGAGCTGCCCGCTCGCCAGCAGCGCGCAGCTCACGCTCGGGCGCACCGAGACCTGGGTCGCCGTTCCGGGGAGCGCGACGGCCTGCGGGCCCTGCACCAGCCCGGAGCCCATCTGCCCGTTGCCCAGCTGACCGCACGAGTTGCTGCCCCAGCACACCACGCCGCCGTCGGCGGTGAGCCCGCAGGCGTGGTCGTCGGACAGCCGCAGGCTGCGCACGCCCGCGTCCGTCCAGACGATGGGCTGCGGCTCCAGGAGCCAGGTGCCGGCGTCGGTCGGCCGCTGGAGGCCCACCGCGTACGACGAGCTCGTCTGGCCCCAGCACCGCGGCACCCCGTCGGCTGGCACGGCGCAGACGATGTTGAGGCTCGCGGCGAGGTCCAGGACCCCCGAGAGCTGGGCGACGGGGACCGGCACCTCGGTCGGCTGTCCATTGCCGGTGTGCAGGCCCTGGCCCCAGCAGAAGACGTCGCCGCTCGCGCTGCGGGCGCAGGTGCCCCAGCCGGAGCCGGCGAGCTGGACCACATCCTGCGGGAGCCCGCCGAGCTGGCGCCAGCCGCCGTCGAAGGGAATCGGGTAGCCGGGAACGCCCTGGGCGACCGAGCCACCCATCGTCCACACCCCGCCGTCGGCTGCGAGGAGAACGAGGTGATCCGCGCCTCCCTCGACGTGGACCGCAGCGACCGGCGCGGGGAGCGGGGTGGGCAGGAGCGTGAACTGGGTCGAGTTGTTCAGCGGCCGCCGGCCCCAGCACTGGAGGCCACCGTCGAGGCCCCGCAGGCAGGTCGCCGTGCGCGTGGTGGTCAGCTGCAGCTCGGTGAGCGACGGGCCTCCGGTGCTCCCGGCGTCCACGCCCGCGTCGACTCCGCCGTCCACGCCCGCGTCGACCCCGCCGTCCACGCCCGCGTCGACCCCGCCGTCCACGCCCGCGTCGGCTCCGCCGTCCACGCCCGCGTCGACTCCGCCGTCCACGCCCGCGTCGGCTCCGCCGTCCACGCCCGCGTCGACACCGGCGTCCACGCCCGCGTCGGCTCCGCCGTCCACGCCCGCGTCGACACCGGCGCCCAGGACCTTCACCACGAGCGGCACCAGGACTTCGGGGGTCGCGCGCGCGTCCGTCTCCAGCACGAGCGACGCGGTGTGCGTGCCTTCGGACGTCGTCACCGCGGTGACGGTGACCGTCGCCTTCGCCCCGGGCTCGAGGTCGACGCCGGTCTCGAGGCCCATCACCTCGAAGCCCACGGGCGCCGTGCCGGAGGTGACGTGGAGCACCGCCGCGCCGGCGTTCCGCAGCGAGACGACCTGCCGTGCGGTCGCGCCCCGCCCCACCTCACCGAAGTCGACGCTCGCCGGAGTGACCTCGAGGAGACCGTCGGTCACGCTCAACCCGGTCCCACAGGCACAGCCACCCGCCACCACCGCCGACGCCACCACCATCCAGAGCTTCCGAGCCATGCCGCCACGATTGGTGGCGGCGGGCGAATTCCGTCACGCCGTCAGGGCAACACGTGCAGCACCCAAGGAAGAACGCGCCCTTCCGTCACCAGGCCCATGTGGTCGAACCGGTGCGTGGACAGGAACACCAGCCGCTGCTTGGCGAGCGCGGGCGGCAGGCGGTCGTACAGGTACGGCACCTCGTCGAGGCGCCCCACGTCCTGGTACCGCTGGAGGAACCACCCGGTGCGCTGGGTGGTGTCGAAGCCGATGAGGAAGAGCTGCTTCTTCTCGTCGCCCGCGAGCCAGGCATGAAAGTCGTTGTCCGCCGCGTAGAGCCCGTCGAGCAGCACCACCCGGTCGAGCTTCGGGCTCTTCAGCCAGCTGGCGATGGTGCGGTACGCGCCGCTGTGGCCGACCGCGGTCACCTTGCCGGTGGGCATCGGCGCGCCGCCGTGCTCCGCGACCTGCGCGAGGAGCTCGTCCAGGTCCTCCCAGTAGGTCGGGTCGGTGCGCCAGCTGGGCGCCTCCGCCACCACGAAGAGCGCGCTGCGGCCGCTGTCGCGGAACTGCCGCGCGAGCTGGTGATCGAGCATCGCCGCGTCGGCGTCGGTGTAGAAGCCGTGCAGGTAGAGGACGAGGTCCGACTTCTCGGGCTTGTACCCGCGCGGCCGCCACACGTGCACCGGGCCGTGCGTCTTGGTGCCGAAGCGCACGTGGGTGCCGTCGTCGAGCAGCTGCTCGGCGCGCTCCGCCTCGGTGGTGGCGTTCACCAGCCGCTGCGCCCAGGTGGGCTCCGGAATGGCGCTCACCCCGGCGTCGCGCGCGCCGGCGTCCACGCCTGCGTCGAGGCCCATACCCCCGTCGAGCGCGCCCAGCGCGCAGGCGAGGGCGAGAAAGCTCACTTCGCCGACTTCTGGGTGACCAGGAGGTGCGACTGCAGCTTCTTGTCCACGTAGCCGTAGCGGAACGGCAGCGGCTCCGCCTTCGACCACAGCTTGCGGAAGTCGTCGTTCCACTTGGGGTTCGCGCCCAGGAACGACTCGGCGAACTTGCCGTAGGCCTTCTGCTCGAAGCCCTTGTCCACCAGGTAGTGCGGCGGGATTCCGGTGGAGTCGCTGAGCATGAACTCCATGTGCGCGATGAGGTAGTCGCGGATGGTCGAGAAGTTGTCGCGCCACAGCAGGTAGCTCGCGGCCTTGGTCATCGCCACCACGCGGCCCTTGCTCTCGAGGTACTTCTTCATCGGCTCGTCCTTGCCGAAGTGGTCGTCGTCGAGGTTCTCGCCGAAGTGGCGGTGCACCTTGGTCTCCTTCGCCGGGTCGCCGCCCGCCTTCACGAAGGTCAGCTCCATGTCGCTGAAGGCTTCCGAGAAGTCGGGCGAGGTCCACCCGCTGTGGAGCAGCTGCGCGTTCTTCGACTCCAGCGCGTCGAGGTCGGCCTGGGTCATGCCCTTCACGGTGCCGTCGGGCTGCGCCTTGATGTACCGCAGCCGCACCGGCTCGTAGCCGTGCACCGCGAGCGCGATGAGGAAGAAGCTCAGCTGCCCGGGAATGTCGCCCCGCTGCCCCTTCATCAGGTTCTCGGTCTTGGAGTCGTTCGCCACCAGGAGCCCCGACGAGGTGCTGCGGATGAGCGCCAGGCTCGCCTTGAGCTCCTTGGCGTCGACGTGGTGGATGCGCCGCGGGTCGCCCGCGTGCTCCAGCGACATGGTGGTGATGTCGGTGGCCTCCGGGTAGGTGGTGAGCGCGGAGATGAGGTCGCCGCCGCCGAACGGGTACACCAGCGTCGTCGGCAGGCCCGAAGGCTTGAGCTTCTGCAGCCACGGCTCGGCCACGCCCACCCACGTCTTCTTGTACTTGTCGGTGCGGCGCTTGAGCTCGGTGCAGTGCTCGGCCACCACCTTGGCGTCCATGCCCTCGGGGAGCGCGGCGTCGTTGCCGCAGGCCACCACGCGGAAGAGCAGCTTCGCCTCGGCGGTGAAGTCCAGCGAGCCGTCGGGCAGCGTCGCCTGCGGGCCGTAGACGAACTTCTTGGCCGCCGCCTCGCCGGCCTCGGCCTTCTCCTTCTTCTCACCCTTCTCCTTGCCCGCCTTCTCCGGCTTCTCGCCCTTCTCGTCCTTCTCCGCCTTCTCGGGCTTCTCCTTCTTCTCGTGAGCGGCCTTCTCGGCCGGCTTGCCCTCGGCGGGCGCGGCAGGGGCGGCGGGGTCGGCAGCGAGGAGCAGCGCGGCGAGCAGGGCAGGCGTCATGGCGGCGAGGGTGTAGTCCCACTGCGCGCGGCACGCCACTGCCAGGCACCCCGGCGGCCGCATGGAACATGACACCACGCGGCGGACCGCTATGGTGCGCCCCGCACGTGACCGACGCACGCACCCCCTTCGGCCTCTGGAGCGGCATCGGGCTGGTGGTGGCCAACATGATCGGCGTGGGCGTCTTCCTGTCCACCGGCTTCATGGCCCAGTCGATGGCCCCCGGGACCATCCTCCTCGCCTGGGGCGTAGGCACCGTGCTCGCGCTCGCCGGGGCGCGCGCCTACGGCGAGGTCGCCACCCTGGTCCCCGAGAGCGGCGGCGAGTACCGCTACCTGTCCACCCTGCTCCACCCGGCCCTGGGCTCCCTCGCCGGCTGGGCCTCGCTCCTGGTCGGCTTCTCCGCGCCCATCGCCGCCGATGCGCTGGGCGCAGGTGACTACGCGCAGAAGCTCTTCCCCGCGGTCGACCCGCTGTGGTTCGGCGCCGCCCTGGTGGTGCTCATCACCGCGCTCCACGCGGTCGGACTGCACGTGAGCGCCCGCGCCCAGAACGCCCTGGTGGTGGTGAAGGTGCTGCTGCTCACCGCCTTCCTGGCCCTGGGCCTCTTCGCCGGGCACCTCGGCTTTCCCACCTGGGTGCCCCCGTCGCCGGCCAAGGAACCGGTCTCCGACTTCGTGGGCAGTCTCTTCTACATCGCGTTCGCCTTCAGCGGCTGGAACGCGGCGGTGTACGCGGCCTCGGAGTTCACCGACGCCAAGCGCACCGTGCCCCGCGCCATGGTGCTGGGCTGCGGCCTCGTCGCCGCGCTCTACCTGCTGCTCAACTACGTCTTCGTCGCCAACCTGACGCCGGAGCAGCTGTCCATCGTCTTCCGCTTCGACTCCGAGAAGGTCACCGTGGGCCACGCGCTGGCGCTCGCGCTCGGCGGGCCGGTCGCCGCCCAGGCGCTGAGCGGCATCATCCTCCTCGCCTTCATCTCCGCGATGAGCGCGATGACCCTGGTCGGCCCCCGCGTCTACGCGGCCATGGCCAAGGACGGCGTGCTCCCCCGCGCCCTCGCCGGGAAAGACGGCAAGCCGCCGACGCTGAGCGTGCTGCTCCAGGGAGTGCTCGCGCTGGCGGTGCTCTTCACCCACACCCTGCAAGAGGTCTTGAAGAACGTGGGCGCCATCCTGGTGCTGTTCGCCGCGCTCACCGTGGCCGGCCTCTTCTGGGCGGGCCGCCGCATTCCCGGCGCCACCGTGAAGCCGATCGCGCTCGTCTGCGCCGCCGTGTACCTCGGGTCGGCGGCGGTGATGCTCTACTTCGGCTTCCTCGGGAAGACGCACCTGCTGTGGTGGGTGGGTGGCGTCGCGCTGGTGGCGCTCCTCGCCTGGGCGGCGTCGCCCGCCCGGCGGCGCCCGGCGTGACAGCGCGGCGCAAGCCGCTAAGGTCTTGCGCACCGTGAGCCAGGACACGCTTCCGCCCGAGCCCCGCATGCTGGGGCGCTACCAGCTCGTCGAGCCCCTGGGCCAGGGCGGCATGGGCGAGGTGTGGCTCGCCAAGCTGTCCGGCGCCGCCGGCTTCGAGAAGCCGTGCATCGTGAAGACGGTGCTGCCCGCGCTGGCGAAGGACCCGAGCTTCGTGCAGCGCTTCCAGCACGAGGCCAAGGTGCTGGTGCACCTGTCCCACGCCGGAATCGCGCAGGTCTACGACATGGGCGAGGCCCAGGGCTCGCTCTACATGGCGCTGGAATACGTGCCCGGCGTCAACCTGGGCACCCTCACCGAGCAGGTGCTCGCCAAGGGGGAACGCATTCCCGTCCGGGTGGCGCTCGCCATCGCCTGCCAGGCCGCCGAAGGCCTCGCCTACGCGCACACCAAGGTGGCCCCCGACGGCACGCCGCTGCAGGTGGTGCACCGCGACGTGAGCCCGCAGAACGTGATGGTGGGCTTCGAAGGCGAGGTGAAGGTCATCGACTTCGGCATCGCCCGCTCCGCGGCGCGCAGCCAGGCGACGCAGACCGCCACCGTGATGGGGAAGCTCGGCTACATGGCGCCCGAGCAGGCGCGGGCCGAGGCCCTCGATGCGCGCGCCGACGCCTACGCCCTGGCGGTGGTGCTCTGGGAGCTGCTCACGCTCACCGCCTACGTCCCGCCTGGCACCGTGGGCGAGATGATGGCCGCGATGGTCACCGCCACCGCCGCCCGCCCGCTGCGCTCCCTGCGCGCGGAGGTCGACGAGGCGCTCGAGGCCGCGCTCCTCAAAGCGCTCGCGCCGCGCAAGGAAGACCGCTACCCCACCACCGAGGCCTTCGCGGCCGCGCTCCAGGCCGAGCTGCGGCGGCTCGGGGGCGCTCCGCCGCGCTCCGAGCTGGGCGCCTGGGTCAAGTCGAGCTGCTCCAGCGCCTTCGAGGCCAACCAGCGGCTCCTCTCGCGAATCACGTCCGTGAAGCACCAGGCCACCACCGAGGTCCCCACCATGACCGACCCGTCGCCCCAGGGCCTCCGCCCGCTCAACACCAACGAGGCCATCGCCTCCATCCAGCGGCCGAAGTGGCCGCTCGCGCTCGCCGCGCTGGGCGCGCTCGCCGCCCTCGGCGCCGCGGGGTACTTCCTGGTCCTCGCGCCGAAGCCTCTGGACCCGGCGCCCACGCTGCCCTCGCCCAGCGCCACCGCCGCGCCCACCGCCCCCACCGGCGCGAAGCCCGTGGTCCCGCCCACCACCGCCGCCCCGGGCCCCGGC
>JAIBBQ010000157.1 GCA_019694595.1 Myxococcaceae bacterium | reverse complement strand
CGGGCATCGGCGTGGGCGCCGCGTCGAGGGCCGCGAAGGACTGCTCGGCGGCGGCGGACGGCGACGGCCCCGACTTCTCCGCGGCGAGCGCCCGGCCCACCGCGCGGAGCGCCTCGTCCTCGGCGGGGACCTCGCCCGGCTCGGAGATGGTGTCGCCGGGGAGCGGCGCGGGGGCCGCCTTTGCCTCGTCGTCGCGGGTGCGCAGCGGGCCGCCACCGCGCAGGGTCTCCTCGGGGCCGGTGGCCGCGGGCAGCTCGGCCTGGCTGTCGCGGCGGGCCTGGCGGCGGCGGGCGGCTTCCGCGCGCACCTCTTCCTCGAGCTTCTTGAGCTCGTCGTCGTCGCGCATCGCGGCGAGCGAGGTCTCCACCGTCTTGGTCGCCTCGGCCTCCACCTCGCGCTGCAGCTGGGCCTCGAGGTCGCCGAAGAGGGCCGACTCCAGGTCCGCCGGGCTGGGCTTGGGCTCGGGAGGCAGCGCGGGGGCGGCGGCCACCGGGGCCTCGGGCCTCGCCTCGCCCGGGCGGCGCACGAAGCTCTCGCCCAGCCGCTGGGTGGTGCGCCACTGGTCGGGCGGCTCGAGCGGCCGGCCCGCGGGCACCGCCTCGGGGTCGGCCACCACCGTGGCGCGCGGGCTGGTGAAGACCTGCCAGGGCTCTTCGCCCGGGCCGCGCATGGTCTGCTCGACCAGCGGCAGGAAGGCGTCGGCCTCGATGGGGAGCGGCGCCATCGGGTAGCCGAAGCCGGGAATCGACTCGCCCAGCAGCATCAGCTTGAGGAGCTTGCCGTCGGGGTGCGACTGCAGCTCCTCGAGGACGATCTGCCCCCGGTCCCCTTCCACCGCAGGGTCGAGCAGCACCAGGCCCGGCAGGTGGTGGCCGAAGGCGATGACCGCGTCGGCGGAGTTGGTGGCCAGCACCACCTCGTAGCCCTCGCGGCCGAGCACCCGCTTCACCGTGGCCACGGTGGCGAGGTCGTCACAGACGAGGAGGACGGGTGAGGCCATTCGAACCTGGGAGGTTGTTACACCCGGGGGGAGAGGTCCACTTCGCGACCACCCGGGCGGGCGCCCCTAGAGCATCGCCCCGGGGTCGACGTCGATGACCGCCCGCACCGAGCCCGGCAGCTCGGGCAGCAGCGCCTCGGCCGCCTCGAGGGGCCCCAGCATCAGGGCGTGGGTCGGCGCCTTGAGCACCAGCTGCCAGCGCGTCTTCCCCTTCACCTTGGCGATGGGGGCCGGGGCGGGGCCGAGCAGCCGCACCCCGAGCGAGGCGGCGGGGAGCGCGCGGGCCATCGCCCGCCCGAGCCGGCGGGCCACGTCGGCGGTGAGGTCGGGGTCTTCCCCTTCCACCCGCACCGCGGCCAGGCGGGACCACGGCGGCCAGCCGAGCGCCTTGCGCCGCGCGAGCTCGAGCGCGGAGAACCCTTCGAAGTCGTGGCCCACGCTGCGCGCCACGGCCTCCGCGAGCGGGTTGTACGACTGCACCAGCACCCGCCCGGGCTCCTTGCCCCGGCCGGCGCGCCCGGCCACCTGGGTGAGGAGGTGGAAGGTGCGCTCCGCGGCACGGAAGTCGGGCAGCGCCAGCGCGCTGTCGGCGAGCAGCACGCACACCAGGGTGACGCCGGGGAAGTCGTGGCCCTTGGCCACCATCTGGGTGCCGATGAGCACGTCGATTTCCCGGCGGGCGAAGGCGGCGAGCAGCTCGGTGAGGCGCTCGTTGTTGGTCACCGCGTCGCGGTCGAGCCGCGCCAGGCGGGCGCCCGGGAAGGTGGTGCCCACTTCCTCTTCCACCTTCTCGGTGCCCACGCCGAGAGTGAGCAGCGGCCCGTCGCATTCCGGGCAGGTGGTGGGGAGCGGGGAGCGCTTGCCGCAGTAGTGACAGACGAGCGCGCGCTGGCCCAGGTGGTGGGTCAAGCACACGTCGCAGTCGGTGCAGCGGCGCGACTGCCCGCACACCTCGCAGAGCACGTAGGTGCTGTGCCCGCGCCGGTTGAGGAAGAGGATGACCTGCTGCCCCTTCTCCAGCGTCTCGCGCATCGCGGCGCGCAGCGGCGGGGAGAGGATGGGCGGCTCCACGTCGCGGGCCGCCGGGTCCTTCGGGCGCTCGAGCCGCAGGTCGACCAGCGACACGCCGGGCATCGGCCGGTCGTCGACGCGGGTGGGCAGGGTGAGCAGCCGGTACTTGCCTTGCCGGGTGTTGAGCAGCGTCTCCAGCGACGGCGTGGCGCTCCCCAGCACCACGGTGGCCTTGGCGCGCTGGGCGCGCACCACCGCGAGGTCGCGCGCGTGGTAGCGCAGCTTCTCTTCCTGCTTGAACGACGGGTCGTGCTCCTCGTCGACCACCACCAGCCCGAGGTTGGGGATGGGGGCGAAGACGCCGCTGCGCACGCCGACCGCGATGGACACCTTGCCCGAGCGGAGCGCCTGCCAGTGCCGCAGCCGTTCGCTGTCCTTGAGCGCGGAGTGCAGCACCGCCACCGCGTCGCCGAAGCGGCTCTTGAAGCGGCCGACGAGCTGGGGCGTGAGCGCGATCTCCGGCACCAGGATGAGGGTGCCCTTGCCCAGCGCGCGGGCGTGCTCGGCGGCGCGCAGGTACACCTCGGTCTTGCCGCTGCCGGTGACGCCGTGGAGCAGGTACGGCGCGAACTGCCCTTCGCTCACCGCGCGCTCGAGTTCCTGGACCGCCACCGCCTGCGCCTCGGTGAGCGCCTCCGGCCGGCCCTGGGCGAGCCCCTGCGCCACCGCGCGCACCACCGTGCGGGGCTCGAGCGTCACCAGCCCGCGCTTGGCGAGCTTCTTCAGGTGCTCGCGGGCACCGGCCATGGCGTGCTCCACCTCGTCGACCAGGGCCTCGCCGCCCACCGCGGTGAGGTACGAGAACGCCGCGTGCTGGGCGGGAGCGCGGGTGATCATCGCCGGGGTCACGCCCGGCACCACCTTGGCCCACAGGACCGCGTCGGGCTTGGCGTCGCGCGCGTCGGTGGCCTGCGACAGCCCGGGCGGGAGCGCGGCCTTCATCACCTCGCCCAGCGGCGCCCGGTAGTGGCGGGCGGCGAAGCGCAGGAGCTCCACCAGGTCGGGGGTGAGCGCGGGCTCCAAGTCGAGCGCCTTCTCGATGGGGCGCGTCTTGACGCTCGGGCCCGGGTCGCTCGCCGGGCCCAGGTAGAAGCCCAGCGAGATGGCGCGGCCGAACGGCACCCGGATGCGCAGGCCGGGCGTGAGCGCGGTGCGCAGCGCGTCGGGCACCGCGTAGGTGAACTCGCCGCGCACCGGCCGGCACACCGCCACCAGCGCGAACGGCCCCGGGTCCGGGTACGCGCGGGGCCGCGGCGCGGACGCTCTGGGTGCAGCGGTGCTCATGCGCGGGAGCGGCGATCTACCCGTGGTAGACGCGCGAGGTGGTGATTCTTCCGGCCTTCACCTCGAAGGACTCGGCCACCGGCATCGGCTCCTCGCCGGGCGCGTGGCGCCAGTACTCCAGCACCACCCGGTCGCTGGAGGCGGTCACCGCGAAGCCTTCGTAGCGCAAGCTCGGCATGCGCTCGAAGGCGCCCGCCCACCAGGCGCGCAGGGCGGCCTTGCCCTTCACCTCGCCCTTGGTGTGCGGCTGCTGCACCCGGAGCTTGGGGGAGTGGTGGGTGCAGTCGTCGGCGTAGAGCGCCAGGAGGCGCTCGAGGTCCTTCTGGTTGAAGGCCTCCAGCCAGGCCTGGCCCAAGGCGCGCGCGGTGTCGGTGCTCATGCCGCGCACTCAAGCACGGCCGGGCGCTACTGCGGCCAGGTGATGCGGCCCGGCGCCCCGTTGAGGCCGCCCGCGGTGTGGCAGGTGTTGCAGTCGCCGTCGGTCTGCGCAGCCGCCATGGCGTTGACCTTGCCGTTGGCCCGCACGCGGGCCTTGAAGGGCACCGGCACCTTGGCGGTGGTGCTGTTCGAGTAGAAGTTGCCGGCCTGGTTGATGTCGAGGGTCAGCTGCACCACGTCGTTGGTGTCGAGGATCTCCACCACCGCGCCCGAGGGCACCGCGTCGGCGGCGCAGAGGTCGGCTTCCTTCTGGGTGGAGTAGGCGGTGCCCATGAAGAAGTAGGCCTTCTGCGGTTCGCGGGCGTTGCCCGGGTTCTGGCCGTTGAAGTTGTTGCCCAGGTGGCAGCTGCGGCAGGCGTAGCCCGGGTTCATCAGGGTGCTCTCCCGGGTGCCCTGGGTCCACACCAGGCCGCTGGCGCAGGTGATGGTCGTGTCGGCCGCGCCGAAGCCGCTCAGCCCTCCGGCCGCGGAGCCACCGCACGCCGCGAGGGTCAGCAGAGTTCCGCAGAGGAATCGGGTGCGCCAGGTCATGGTGTCTTCTCCACAGGTGAGCCCTTCGACGACTGTGGTGTCGCTTCCCCCGGCAAATCGATCAGCCCCGCGCAACGGGCCGCCACTGCACGGGTTCTTCCGGGCGGCGCGCGAGGCTCCACGAGGGAAGAGAGCGGCCACACGGGTGGTTGGGCTGCGGAGAAAGGAGGAGTAATGGGAGAGGGGAGCGCCATGAGCGACGCCTTCCCCCAGGACTTCACCTTCGGTGTCGCCACCAGCGCCTACCAGGTGGAAGGCGGCATCGAGAACGACTGGTCCGACTGGGAGGCGGCCGGGAAGCTCAAGGACCCCCACGCCCGCTGCGGTCGGGCGGTCGACCACTGGAACCGCTTCGACGCCGACGTGGAGCTCATCGAGCGGCTGGGCGCCACCGCCTACCGCCTCTCGCTCGAGTGGGCGCGCGTGGAGCCCGAGCCCGGAAAGTTCGACGACGCCGCGCTCCGCGGCTACCGCGCGCGCCTGGAGACGCTCACCCGGCGCGGCATCCGCCCGGTGGTGACGCTGCACCACTTCACCCACCCGCGCTGGTTCCCCCGCGACACGCCCTGGCATCAGCCGGCCTCGCTCGCTTCCTGGGCGCGCTACGTGAAGGAAGCGGCGCAGCTCTTCGCCGGGCTCGACGTGGTGGTGTGCACGCTGAACGAGCCCAACGTCTTCCTCATGGGCGGCTACCTCGCGGGGCTGATGCCGCCGGGCTTCAAGGACCCCGGCCTCACCTGGGCGGCCTGCCAGAACCTCTGCCGCGCGCACGTGCTGGCGCGCGAGGCGGTGAAGGCGGTGAACCCGTCGGCGCCGGTGGGCCTCGCGCAGCACCTGATGGTCTTCGCCGCCGCGCGCGCGTGGAACCCCATCGACCAGGCGCTGTCCCGCCTGGCGGAAGACAACTTCAACCACGCAATTCTCGAGGCGCTCACCACCGGCGAGCTCAAGGTGCGCTTCCCGGGCTTCGTGGCCACCGCGGTGACGCTCGACGGCGCCGCGCGCTCGATGGATTACCTGGGCGTCAACTACTACACGCGCGCGCACCTCAAGTTCCTGCCCGGCGCGCCGTGGGCGGAGTACGTCTTCAAGGACCCCAACCGCCGCGGCCTCACCGACATCGGCTGGGAGCGCTACCCCGAAGGCTTCGCGCAGGTGCTCAAGCAGCTCGCGCGCTACCACCTGCCCATCTGGGTGACCGAGAACGGCCTCGACGACCGGCGCGGCGACCGGCGCCCCGAGTTCCTCCACCAGCACTGGAAGGCGCTGCTCGAGGCGCGCGCCGCGGGGGCCGACGTGCGCGCGTACCTGCACTGGAGCCTGCTCGACAACTTCGAGTGGCTCGAGGCCTGGGGCCCGCAGTTCGGCCTCTACCGGGTGGACCGCGCGACGCTGGAGCGCTTCGAGACGCCTGCCTGCGCCTACTTCCGCCGGGTGGCCACCACCAAGCAGCTCACCGCGCCCTAGACGCCGTCACTGCGGCGGCTGCTGCATCTGCGCGCGCAGCTGCGCTTCCAGCTTGGCGCGGATGTCGGGCGGCAGCTGCTCGAGCCCCTGGATGGCGCCCGAGCCCATCGGCGGGCGGGGCGGGGGGCGCTTGAAGAGCGCGGCGCCGTCCTCGAAGCGCGCGCGCATCGCCCTGGGCGCCGCGTAGGTGAGCGCGTCCTCCGAGCCCTGCACGCAGACCTCGTTGGGCCCGAGCTCGCCGCCGAAGCGCAAGGCTCGGCGGCTCTGGTCCTCGAGCGTCAGCTCCACCGTCGCGGTGGCGGCCGCGCGGCAGGCCTTCGCCGCGGCCGGGCTCTCGTCGAGGCGCGTGGCGCGCAGGCCCGCGAGCTGGGCCAGCACCACCGGCACCTGCGCGGGGTCGAAGTCCGCCGGCGCGGCCTTGGGCTCGGTGACGGCCCAGGCCTCACCGCGCTTCTCGACCGTCACCGCCTTCGTGCCCGCCGTGACGCGCAGCCGCTTCGCCTTGGCCGCCTCGTAGCTCCACAGCCGCAGGTCGCGCAGGTCTTCCACCGTCTTCGAGAGCTGCTGCGCCTGGTAAGCCGGCACCAGGTACACCTGCGCGTCGTTCTCCAGCCGCAGCGGCACGGTGCCGTTGCTCTCGACGCCCAGCCTCACCGTCACCGCCGCCCCGTCCTTGGCGCGCGCGGTGACCTCGGTGGCCGAGGTGTCGGCGGCAGCGTCCTTGGCGAAGTCCTGCGCCGAGAGCCCGGCGAAGGCGCGCGCGAGCTGCGCCGCCGCCTGGGGGTCGAAGCGGTACTTCGCCGGCGCGGGGGACTCCAGGGTCCACGCCCCGTCGCGCAGGGTGACCTCCACCCGCTGGTCCTTCTTCTTCACCTCGAGGCCGACGAGGTCCTCGGCCTTGAGCGACACCAGGGCGCGCTTGCGGAAGCCCGCGACGTCCTTGCGCGCGGCGTACGCGAGCGCGCCGTCGGCGGCGAAGACGTCGTCCTGCCCCGGGGCGCGCACGTAACGGCCGCCGCTCTGGCTCGGCTTGCCGATGAGCACGGTGCCCAGCACGCCCTGGTCTCCGGAAACGGTGAGCGTGGCGGCCTTCGCCTCGTCCACCTCGAGCTCGGCGTGCCGTTCCTTCTTCGAGGTCACCCAGGTCTTCACCTTGAGCCCGGCGACCGCGTCGAGCAGCGCGTTCACCTGCGCCTCGTCGGTGGCGAAGGCGTCCGCGGGCTTCGCCGGGTCCGCCACCGTCCAGCCGGACGGCGACTTCACCAGGAGCGCGGTGTTGGCGCCGGTGAGCTCGAGGCGGGTGATGGCCGCGCGCTCGATGGGCTTCCACCGGAAGGTGGCCATGCCTTCGCTGACCTGCGTCTCCCGGGTGGCGAGCACCACCGCCAGGAGCATGGCGAAGACGGCGACGGCGATGAGCGTGGGCTTGTTCATGGTCACGCCTCCGCCGCGCTGGCCTTGAGCCGCCGGGCCTCGCGCAGCCGCCAGCGCACCAGCCCGAAGGCGATGAGCAGGAAGGGCAAGCCCAGCGCGTTGCCCAGCTTCACCGCGGTGCGGGTGCTGCCCGACAGCTCGGGCTGCAGCGGCGCCGAGGCGAGCGCGCGCGAGCGCATGGCGAGCATCGCCGGGTCGAGCGCCAGCCAGTCGGCCACGTTGGCGGCCAGCGCGGCGCTCGGCCGCTGGAGGAACTCGTCCTGGAGCCAGGCGGACGTGCCGCCCACCACCAGGTGCGGCGTGCCGGTGGAGGAGGCGAGCAGCGGCGCCACGCCGGGCGCGCTCGAGCTGGCCTCGGCGGCGAAGTGGCTCGGGAGCGTGCCGGACACCTGCACCAGGAGCGACTTGGGCCCGTCGGGGTTCACCTGCTCGTTGCGCCAGTCGCGGCGCGGGTCCAGGTTGAAGGGCTTCTTCTCGAGCCAGCTCTTCGGGCTCGAGCGCGCCAGCACCACCGCCTCTCGCCCGTCGCCATTCGCCGCGTCGACCGCGGTGGTGAAGGGGAAGGCGATGCCGCCCAGGCCCTTGGAGATGGCGCTGCCGCTCTCGAGCCGCGGCACCAGGGGAATGAAGGGGAAGGGCACCGGCATCTGCACCATCATGTAGCCGCGCTGCTCCTGCACGTTGACCTGCGCGTACGACTTGCCGTCGGCCACGAGCTGGTCGCCCACGGTGACGCCGTAGCTCTTGAGCAGCTCGGTGAGGCCGTGGTCGCACGGCGTGGTCTCCATGGTCCGCGAGTTGACCTGCACCGCGTCGAGGAAGAAGGCGGCCGACTTGCCCTTCATCAGGAACTGGTCGACGGCCTTGAGCTCGTTGGGCTTGAAGGGCGTGCGCGGGCCGATGACCAAGAGCCCGTCGACGTCGGGGTCGACCTCGGTCTTCGACGAGAGGTCGATCGTGCGCATCTGGAAGTTCTGGCTCAGCACCGCCTCCAGCTGGCGCAGCTTCTCTTCGGGCTTCGGCTCCTCGTGGCCCTGCACGATGGCCAGCACCGGCTGCTTCAAGCGGGTGAGCTTGCGCACCATGGTGGTGAGCTCGAACTCCAGGCCGTCGACCTGCTGCACGAGCGGCACCACCTCGCTCTTCTCGCCGTGCTTCACCACCAGGCCCATGTAGGCGCGCTTGGTCTGCACCTGGTCCTCTTCCACCACGCGGATCTCCACCGGCTGGATGCCCGTGGAGGCGAGCTCCTTCTCGATCTCCGTCGGCTCGCGGAAGGTGCGCCCGAAGATGTCGCGCTTGAGCTCCTTCTTCCCTTCCTTCTCGCCGGCCGCCGACGGGTCGATGAACTCGAAGCGCACCTTGCCGTGGCTCTGCGCGCGCAGCTCTTCCAGCAGGTCGCGCACGTAGCGCGCGTTCGCCGAGTACGGCGGCGGCAGCTGCTCGGTGAAGTAGGCGGTGACGGTGATGGGCTCGTCGAGCCCGTTCAGCGTGTCCCGGGTGGCCTGGCTCAGCGTGTAGGCGCCGTCCTTGGTGGCGTCGAAGCGCTTGAAGAGGCGCAGGCCCACCACGTTGAGGAGCACGAGGATCCCCAGCGCGGCGGCGACGAAGACGGAGCTCTGCAGCAGCGAACGTTTCATGGTGCGGTCTCCTTTCGCCTTCAGCGCCGCGCGGCGGCGAGCGTGCGGGTGGTGAGCAAGAGCGCCCCGGTCGTCAGCGAGGCGTAGAAGAGCAGGTCGCGGGTATCGAGCACCCCGCGGGCCACGTTCTCGAAGTGGTAGTCGACCGAGAGGTACTGCAAGAGCCCGCCGATGGCGTCGGGGAACAGCGGCGCCACCTTGTCCACGAAGTAGAGCGCGAAGCACAGCAGCAGGCCGGCGATGAAGGCGACGATCTGGTTCTTCGACACCGCGCTCGCCCACAGCCCCACCGCGAGGAAGCTCGCGGCCATCAACGTGAGCCCCAGGTAGCCGCCCACCACCGGACCCCAGTCGAAGGTGCCCGGCTGCGCGGTGAGCGAGGAGACGGTGAAGGCGTAGGGCAGGGTGAAGGCCAGCCCCACGGCGACCAGCCCCAGCGCGGCGGCGAACTTGCCCAGCACCACCTGCCACTCTTCCAGCGGCCAGGTGAGCAACAGCTCGAGCGAGCCCGCCTTCTTCTCTTCCGCGATGAGCCGCATGGTGACCGCCGGCGCGAAGACCACGAAGAGCACCGGGGCGATGGAGAAGAACCCGCGCAGCGAGGCCTGCCCCCCGAGGAACAGGGTGCTGAAGTACAGCCAGCCCGCGACCAGGAGGAAGCCGCAGAGCACGATGTAGGCGATGGGCGAGTTGAAGAAGGCCGAGAGCTCCCGGCGGGCGATGGCGAGCGAGCCGTTCACGGGCGCACCTCCGCGCGGGCGGTGAGCTTGCGGAAGGTGTCTTCCAGGCTCACCTGCTGGTGCCGCATCTCGAGCAGGAGCAGGTCGTGCTTCACCGCCGCCTCGAACACCCCGCGGCGCGGGTCTTCCGCCTGGTAGCGCAGCGCGAAGCCCAGCGAGCCGCCCCCCTCGCCTTCCGACGGTTCCACCCGGGTGACGCCTGGCACGCCTTCGAGCACCGCGCGGACCTTGTCGGCCTCGACGTTCACCCCGACGCGCGAGGCCACCACCACGGTGACGGTGCCTTCGCCCTTGCGCAGCGCCTCGGGCGCGCCGTCGGCCACCAGCCGGCCGTCGTTGATGATGAGCACCCGCTGACAGGTGTTCTCCACCTCCGAGAGGATGTGCGTGGAGAGGATGACCGTCTTCTCGCGGCCGAGCTCGGTGATGAGCTTGCGGATCTCCACGATCTGGTTCGGGTCGAGGCCGGAGGTCGGCTCGTCGAGGATGAGCAGGTCCGGCTCGTGGAGGATCGCCTGCGCCAGCCCCACCCGCTGCCGGTAGCCCTTCGACAGCTGGCCGATGTCCTTGCCCAGCACGCCGCCCAGGCCGCAGCGCTCGATGGCCGCCTGCAGCCGAGCGCGCCGCTGCGCCTTGGGCACGCCGCGCACCTCGGCCACGAAGCGCAGGAAGTCGAGGACCATCATGTCCTCGGCGATGGGGTTGTTCTCCGGGAGGTACCCGATGCGCTTGCGCGCCTCGACCGAGTCCGGGCCCACCGCGATGCCCGCCACCGTGGCCACGCCTTCGTCGGCGAGCACGTACCCGGCGAGCACCTTCATGGTGGTCGACTTGCCCGCGCCGTTCGGGCCCAGGAAGCCCACCACCTGGCCCTTGGGGACCTCGAAGTCGACTCCCTTCAACGCCTGCGTGGGGCCGTAGGACTTCTTCAAGCCCCGGATGCTCACCATCGGCTGGCTCATGGCGGCGCGATCTCCGAACTTGCGGGCCATCTGTCAACGCCCGCATTTTTCAAAGGGCCCCGCAACGAAGAGGCGCCCCGGCGCATTCCCGAATCGGCGCTTTTTTTGAAGGCCGGTTTCGACCAACCTCCCCGCCCGCCCATGACGCCCTTGCTCGCCACGGTCCTGATGGACCCCTTCACCGCCATGCTCTTCGGCTGCGGGGTGGCCGTCTTCTCGACCCAGCTGCTGCGCAAGTCTCCCCAGGTGGAGATCGCCCGTACCGCGAAGATCGCCGCCGGCTGGAGCGCCTGGTGGGGCCTCTGCGTGGGGTGGATGTTCTTCAACCGCTCCGACTGGATGTTCGTCTACCTCCACGACACCACCACGCTCCCGCTGGTGCCGCTCTACGTCCTCTTCGTCGGCACGCTGGTCTTCGTGGGCCTCCTCGCGGGCCTCGCCACCTCCTGGGTGGTGGTGCACAAGGGCCTCGGGGCAGGCATCGCCGTGCTGGCCGGCATGCTGGTGGTGCAGGCGTCGAGCGCGCTCCTCCAGGCCGACGCCTACATTCACGTCGGCACCACCGCGGAATACCGCGCGGGCGCCGCGAAGCTGCTCACCGACCAGCCGGACGTGGTCCGCGCCTTCAACCTCATCACCGTGGCGGCCGCCTCCACGGCCTTCGGGCTGCTCGGCTGGCGCCTGGTGAAGGGGCGCAAGGCGTGAGCCAGGCCGAGCCCAAGGCGCCGCTCCTCGAGCGCGTCGCGGTGCAGTACTTCCAGCGGCGCAGCGCCGCGCGGCCGCCGCTGCAGTCGGGCGACGCGGTGCACTTCCTCAACCCCGAGGAGCGCGCCGGCATGCGCCGCGTGGTGCGGGGGGCGCTCATCCGCGCGGGCGTCGCCGGTGCGCTGTCGGCCACCGCCTCCGCCGTCGCCGAGGTGATGGCCGAGCCGCTCCTGCCCGAAGGCGCGAGCACCTTCAGCGCCGCCGGCGCGCAGTACTGGGCGGTGCTGGGCGGCGTCACCGTGGTGGCGAGCGTGGTGGAGATTCTCTTCCTCTACTGGGACACCGTGCGCTCGGTGCACGAGCTGTCGGTGGTGGCCGGCCTGCCGCTCTTCGCGCCCGGCGACGTGCAGGGCCAGGCGGTGGCCCAGGCGCTCGCCCGCGCGGCGCTCGAGCTGCCCAACCCTGCGAAGTCGGACCACGGCGTCGACCCGCGCCGCGAGTCCTCCAAGTGGATGCTGCTGGTCGCTTCCCTCGCCTACAAGGCGAAGGTGGGCGTCACCAACTTCCTGGTGAAGCTGGTGGTGCGCCGAATGCTGGGCCGCGCGCTCGCCCGCAGCGTGCTCAACGCGGTGGTGCCGTTCGCCGCCGTGCCCATCACCGCGCTGTGGAACGCGCTGGTGAGCGCCGCGCTCTTCAAGGAAGCGCGCATCCGCGCCATGGGCCCGTCGGCCGCGCACGAGCTGGTGGAAGTGGCCTTCGCCGACGCGCCCGCGCTGTCGGAGGCCGGCCGGCTGGCGGCGGTGCGCGCGGTGGCCTGCGCCATCGTCCGCACCCAGGACCTCCACCCCAACCTCATCGGGCTCCTGGAGGCCGTGCAGAAGAAGGCGGGAGCGCTGCCCAGGGGGGCCGAGCTCGACGACCCCGGCGAGTTCCTGCGCGCGCTGCCGTCGCTCGACGAGAAGGAGCGGCGCCTCGCGGTCCGCGTGCTCGCGGTGGCCTGCGTGGTCGACGGGCGCCTCGCGCGGCGCGAGCGCAGCTTCCTGCAGGAGACCTTCCGCGCCGCGGGCCGCAGCGACGACCTGGGCCCGGTGGAGCACCTGTGCCGCGCCTTCGTGCAGGGTGACGGCGTGGCCGACGACGCCGTGCGGGCTCTCTGACCCGGAGGGCCTCGCAAGCCCGCCGCCAACCTGTGCTACCTCCGGACCCTGGGCGTGGCCGACCCAAGGGGAGATGTTTTCCGGCGTGAGCGACGTCGTCGACACCGAGCAGCTCGTGGCCAAGGCGTCGCCCGCCCAGGCACGCGCATGGCTCGCGCAGCAGCTCGACCCGACGGGGAGCACCTACAACGTTCCCTTCGCCCTCCAGCTGTCGGGTCCCCTCGACGTCGGGGCGCTGCAGAAGAGCCTCGACCTCATCGTCGACCGCCACGAGGTGCTGCGCACGTCGCTGGAACGGGAAGGCGACGACGTGGTGCAGGTGGTGCACCCGCCGGCGCCGGTGGCGCTGAACCGGGTCGACCTCCGCGGCGCCGCGCGCCCCTCGGCGCTGGAGACGCTCTGCGCCGACGAGGCCGCGCACGTCTTCGACCTGCGCCGAAGCCCCTTGCTCAAGGTGACCCTCGCGCAGCTCGGCGCGGAGGAGCACGTGCTGCTCCTGGTGGTCCATCACGCGGTCTTCGACGGCTGGTCGTCGGTGGTCTTCTCGAACGAGCTCGCGCGCGGCTACGCCGCGTTCCTCCTGGGCCGGGACCCGGAAGCCCCCGCGCTCGACATCCAGTACCTCGACTACTCGGACTGGCAACGGGGCTGGCTTTCGTCCCCCGAGGCCGACGCCGCCCGGGCCTACTGGCGCGAGCAGCTCGCCGACCTCCCTCCGGTGCTCGAGCTGCCGGCCGACCGCCGAAGGCCCACGGTGGAACGGCACCGGGGCGCGGTGGTCCCCGTCGCGCTCGACCCGCGCCGGCTCGCAGCGGTGCGGGCCTTCTGCCAGCGCGAAGGCGTGACGCCCTTCGTCACCTTGCTGAGCGCCTTCGCGGTGCTGCTCCACCGCTACACCGGGCGCGCCGACGTGCCCATCGGCACCGTCGTCGCCAACCGCGGCCACCCGCAGGTCGGCTCCCTCATCGGCTTCCTCGCCAACACCGTGGTGCTGCGCGCCCGGGTCGACCGGCGGGCAGGGTTTCGCGCCCTGGTGCAACAGGTGCGCGCCTCGACGGTCGCCGCGCTGGAGCGCGAGGCGCTCCCGTTCGACGACGTGGTGGACGCGGTGCGGCCGGCACGCGAGCCGGGGGCCCACCCGCTCTTCCAGGTGCTCTTCGGGCTGCAGAGCGTGGCGAAGCAGGGCATCGAGCTCCCCGGGCTCGAGGTCCGCCCGCTGCCCATCAGCACCTTCACCGCCAAGTTCGACGTGAGCCTGGTCCTCGAGGACGACGGCGAGCGCATCGCGGGGCTGCTCGAGTACAGCACCGACCTCTTCGACGCTCCGCGCATGCACCGCCTCGTCCAGCACCTCGAGGTGCTGCTCGACGGGCTCCTGGCCAGCGACGGGCCGGTCGGGTGGCAGCCGCTGCTCACCGCGCAGGAGCTGACCGCGCTGCGGACCTGGGGCGAGGGGCAGCGGCCGGCGCTGGGGCACGCGTCCATCGTCGAGGCGGTGGCCGCCGCGGTGAGGCGCACGCCCGGGGCCATCGCGGTGGAGACGCCGCGCGGCGCGCTCACCTACGCCGAGCTCGAGCGTCGAGCGGAGCTCGTCGCCCGGAAGCTCGCCGGCCGGGGCCTCAGGAGTGGCGACCGGGTGGGCTTCTGCCTGCGGCACACCGACTCGGTGGCGGTGGTGATGCTCGGCGCGCTGAAGGCGGGCGCGGCCTACGTGCCCCTCGATCTCGCGGCGCCCGATGCCCGGCTGTCGGCCATCGCGCGCGACTCGGGCGCGGCGCTGGCCATCGTCGAAGGGCGCCCCCGGCCGGAAGGGTTTCCCGTCGACTGGGTGCCGCTGGCGCAGCTCGAGTCGAGCGCGGACGAAGCGCTGCCCGCGCCGGTGACCTCCGCGCAGGCGCTCGCCTACGTCGTCTACACCTCGGGCTCCACCGGGGCGCCCAAGGGCATCGGAATTCCGCACGCGGGCGTGCTGCGGCTGCTCGAGCGCACCGACTACGTGGCGCTCGGGCCCACGACGCGCATCGCCCAGCTGTCGAACCTCGCCTTCGACGCCGCCACCTTCGAGATCTGGGGCCCGCTCATCGCCGGCGGCACCCTGGTCGAGGTCCCCGAGGGCGTGGCGCTCTCGCCGGTGAAGCTGGCCGCCTTCCTGCGTCAGGAGCGCATCACCACCACCTTCCTCACCAGCGCGCTCTTCAGCCTCGTCGCCAGCGAGGTGCCGTCGGCCTTCTCGGGCCTCGACACCTTGATGGCCGGGGGCGAGGCGCTGGAGCCGAGCTGGG
>JAIBBQ010000390.1 GCA_019694595.1 Myxococcaceae bacterium | reverse complement strand
CGAGCCCCTGCGCGTCCTGCGCGGTGCGCACGGCGAAGACGGTGGCCACCGCCGCGAAGGCCCCCGCCGCGACCGCCCAGGGCAGCGGGCGCGCGAAGAACGACGGGCCCGCGGGCTCGAGCGCGCGCTCGTCGACCGCCGCGGGCGGGGCGCTGACGACGGGCGCGGGCGCGACGCCGTCGACGAGCAGTGGCGCGGCGGCGGTGCCGATCTCCAGGAGCCGGTTGCCGAAGTCGTCGCGCAGCACGACCCGGTGCGGACACGGCGCCTGGCACCGCAGCAGCCCGGAGAGCTGCGCGCCCTGCCGGGCGAGCGCCTGCGCGGGCGCCCCTTCCACCTCGACCTCGCCGGCAGCGACCAGCCCGGCCACGTCGGCCAGCACCGTCACCGTGAGCGACACCCGTGCGTCCTGCACCTGCGCGCGCGAGGTGGCGCCCAGCCGCTGGCCCTGGAGCCGCTCGCGCGCGGCCCGGAACGGCTCGGAGAGCTTGGGCGAGGCGTCGGGGGAAATCTCGAAGGTGGGCAACAGGCTCAGGGTGCGCTCGAAGGCCACCCGGGCGTCGTCCGCGAACCCTTGAGCCGCCAGGGCCTGGGCCCTCGCGGCCCACAGACGCTGCACCTGCGCCGGAGCGGCCTGTCCCTGCTTGAGCGCCGCGAGGCTCAGCTCTGCGGCCCGCGCGTACTCGAGGTTCTCCAGCGCCCGCTCGGCGTCGCGGACCGGATCGGCCGCCGCGAGCACGAGCCAGGCGACGGCGGCGATCGAAATCATCGTGGGGCACGTTACTATCGGACCCTCGTGGCGCCCACCGAGCCGCTCACCGCGACACTGCGCCTGGAAGGGGCCGGCGGCGCGCTCACCCTGCCCCGCGCCACCGCGCGACTCACGTCCCCCGGTGGAAGGACCTCGGAGGCCGAGCTGACCCTGGGCCGGGTGCTCATCGGCCAGAGCGTCGAATGCCAGCTTCAGGCCGACGACCCGGCGCTCTCTCGCGTGCACGCGGAGCTGGTGCGCGACCAGGACCAGGTGGTGCTCAAGGACCTGGGCAGCAAGAACGGCACCTTCATCGACGGGGTGCGGGTGCGCGAGGCGGTGCTCACGCTCGGCCAGAAGGCGCTCCTGGGCGGCTCCACGTTGACGCTCGACCCCGGCGGCGCGCCGCGCACGCTGCCGCTCTCGTCGCGGGCGTCCTTCGGCGGCGCGGTGGGCCAGAGCGTGGTGATGCGGGTGCTCTTCGCCCAGCTCGAGCGCATCGCGCAGGGCGACGGCGGGCTGCTGCTGCTCGGAGAGTCGGGCACCGGGCGCGAGCTGCTCGCCCGCGGCGTGCACGACGCGTCTGCGCGGCGCGAGCGGGACTTCGTGGTCCTCGACTGCCGCGCCCTGTCGAGCCAGGTGGTGGAGAGCGAGCTGTTCGGCCACGAGAAGGGCGCCTTCACCGGGGCGGCGACCGCGCGCCAGGGGCTCCTCGAGTCGGCCGACGGGGGCACGCTGTTCCTCGACGGACTCACCGAGCTGCCGCTCGAGCTGCAGCCCAAGCTGCTGCGCGCGCTGGAGTCGGGCGAGCTGCGGCGGCTGCGCGCCAACGAGGCGCGCCGCTTCGACGCCCGGGTCATCGGTGCGGCGGACCCGGACCTGCGCGCGCGAGTGCGCGACGGCAGCTTCCGGGCCGACCTCTACTACCGGCTGGCGGTGACGGAGCTCACGGTGCCGCCGCTGCGCGACCGGAGAGAAGACCTGCCGCTCCTGCTCGACCACTTCCTGCGCGAGCTCACCCCGCCCCAGACCTTCGCCCGGCTGCCGGCGCCCATCCGCACGCTGCTGCTCTCGCACCACTGGCCAGGCAACGTGCGCGAGCTGCGCAACGTCGGCGCGCGGCTGGCGCTGTTCCCCGAGGTGAGCCCCGAGGTGCTGCGGCTCGACCCTGCCCCGCCCCAGCACGGCGTCTTCCGTGGGCTGCCGCTGGCGGTGGCGCGCGACGCGGCGGTGGAGCGCTTCGAGCGCGAGTACCTGCAGGCCGCGCTGGAGGCGAGCGGCGGCGTGATGCAGCGCACCGCGAAGGCGCTGGGCATCTCGCGGCAATACCTCCACAAGCTGCTCACCACGCATGGCCTCGCAAGCCGGGACGAGTAGCGGCGATCGCCTGGGGGCCTGGGTGCTCGAGGCGCTGCTGGCCTCGGGCGGCGGCGGCTCGGTGTGGCGCGCCCGTCACCTGGAGCGCGGCGAGGTGGTGGCGCTCAAGATTCCCAACACCGAGGCCGGCCGCAGCGCCTCGGACGCCCGCGCCTTCCTCGACGAGGCGCGGCTCGCGGTGCGGGTGTCCCACCGCAACGTGGTGAAGCTGCTCGAGCTCGGGCAGCACGACGGCACGCTCTTCCTGGCGATGGAGCTCCTGAGCGGCGCGACGCTGGCCGCGCTCGGCCGGGGCCGGCCGCCGGCGCCGGTGGAGCTGGTGGTGGCGGTGGGCGCCCAGCTGCTCGACGGGCTCACCGCGGCCCACCAGGCGGGCGTGGTGCACCGCGACGTGAAGCCGTCGAACGTGTTCGTCACCACCGACGGCGTGGTGAAGCTCATCGACTTCGGCATCGCGACGGCCTCCGACACCGAGCGCACGCGCACCCGCACCGGCGTCTTCCGCGGCTCGCTGCGCTACTGCGCGCCGGAGCAGGTCTCGGGTGGAGCCATCGGCCCGCGGACGGACCTCTTCTCGACCGCCGTGGTGCTGGCCGAGCTCGCCACCGGCCGGGTGCTCTTCGACCAGGCCAACGACGCGGCCATTCTCGGCGCGGTGCTCTTCGGGCCGGCGCCGCCGCTCGACGGGTGCCCGCCGGCGCTGGCCGCCGTGCTGCGCACCGCGCTGGAGAAGGACCCCGAGCGCCGGTA
>JAIBBQ010000156.1 GCA_019694595.1 Myxococcaceae bacterium | reverse complement strand
CGAGGACGACGGCGAGGAAGACACCAAGGTGAACAACAGTCCCGCCGACGTGGCGGCGGCGGCGCGGCCTGCGCCCGCGGCGGCGCCGGCCTCGGCGTCGCCCTTCCCGGCGCGCGCGGCAGCCCCTGCGGCCAAGCCGGCAGCGGCGCCTCCCGCGGCCAAGGCCCCGGCCGCCGGCGTCTTCACCGCGCCTCCGGGCAAGAAGCCGCCGGGGGAGCCCGATCGCACCGTGGTGCACCCGCCGTCGGCCCAGGCGTCGTCGGGGGGCACCACCCTGCCGCCCGCCAAGCCGGGCGAGGACGACGACGACTTCACCAGCCTGATCGACAACCTGGGCGACTGACGGCCCTCGAGGAGCCCCGAGGGCTCCCCAGGCGTGTGATCTTCCCCTGGTTTTTGGTATGGCGCCCCCCTACCCGGCCGAGGGTTTCAAGGGGTCGCCATGCCGTCCATCCGTCTGATGATCATCTTCGCGGCGCTGTGTGCCGCCACGGCGTGCGACCGCACCCGCGTGACCGGCACGTTCGACGCCGGCCTCAAGTGCCAGGACCACGAACGCGTGATCAACGGCGAGTGCCGCTTCGTCTGTCAGCGCGACGGCGAGTGCATGTCCGGCGAGCGCTGCAACCTCTTCACCGGGCGCTGCGAGGCGAAGCCGCCCGGTCCCGACGCCGGGCCGGTCACCACCCCCTGCACCCGCGGCGCCGAGCGCTGCACCTCGGACACCAAGGCGATCGAGCGCTGCGCGGCCGACGGCACCTGGGGCGTCTTCCAGACCTGCGCCACGCCGAGCGGCTTCTGCCTCAACGAGAAGTGCCTCGCCTGCCAGCCGGGCCTCGCCTCGTGCGTGATGGGCCAGACCAACCAGGTCCAGGTCTGCAAGGACGACGGCTCGGGCTTCCGCACCTTCAACTGCGCCGGCGCGGCGAGCTGCACGCAGGGTGAGTGCCGC
Source organism: Myxococcaceae bacterium (assembly GCA_019694595.1). Taxonomy (GTDB): domain Bacteria; phylum Myxococcota; class Myxococcia; order Myxococcales; family Myxococcaceae; genus JAIBBQ01. The sequence continues at coordinate 13,766 of JAIBBQ010000156.1, read as the reverse complement.
GAGTGCACCCCCAACGCGACCCGCTGCAGCCCCGACAGCAAGTCGGTGCAGACGTGCACCCGCCAGGCCGACGAGACGCTGACCTGGAAGTGGGTCAACTCCGGCGACAACTTCGACGGCACCTGCGTGACGCAGACCTGCGAGCTCAACGGCCAGGGCGTCGCGGCCTGCCACCCGCCGGACTGCGTGCCGGGGAGCGCCACCTGCAAGAGCTCCACGGTTCAGTCGGTCTGCGGCGCCACGGGCACCCCGAGCGACGTCACCTGCTCGAGCCTGCCGGGCATGGGCCCCAACGCCGAGTGCCAGAACGGCGTCTGCTTCGACGAGTGCGCCGACGCGGTGAAGGCGAAGAGCTACTTCGGCTGCGAGTACTGGAGCGCGGTGCAGGACAACAGCGTCTCGGCGACGCCCTTCAAGGCGGGCACCACCTCGGGCCAGGGTGCGCTGGCGTCGAAGTCGGAGTTCGCCTTCGTGGTGGCCAACCGTTCGCTGAGCCCGGCCACGGTGAACGTCACCCGCATCTTCGGCGGTGCGACGCAGACGGTGGCCACGGTGACGGTGCCGTCTCGCACCGACGGCGCGACCAAGGGGCTCGCGGTGATCCGCGTGCCCTGGCAGTCGATCGGCCCGGCGAGCACCACCGCCCCGATGTCGTACTCGGGCCTCGCGAAGTACGGCTACCGGCTGGTGTCCACCAAGCCGGTGAGCGTGTACCAGTTCAACCCGCTGTCGGCGTCGGTCAACGGCACCTTCTCGTATTCCAACGACGCCTCGCTTCTCTTGCCGATCCACATCCTCGGCACGTCCTACGTGGGCATCACGCCGGAGTTCGTCACGGTGCGGGCGTCGAACTCCACCGGGGCGCCGGTCGCGGGCCGCGGGTTCAACAGCCACCTCACCATCGTCGCGCCGGAAGACGGCACCACGGTGAGCATCAAGAGCTCGGCGACCATCAAGGCCGGCACGGGCATCGCGGCGACCGCGAAGGGCGGCACGCTCACCCTGACGCTCAACGCGTACGACGTGGCGCAGATCGCCACCACCGAGCCCCCCGGCCTGTCGGGGAGCGCGACGGGCAACCTCGAGGCCTGCAAGGACGACCCGTACGATCCGCTGTCCTGCCTGTTCGGCTGCGACAAGTTCTGCCGCGTGGACAGCGACCTCACCGGGACCATCGTCACTGCGAACAAGCCGGTGGCGGTCTTCGGCGGCAGCTCCTGCACGGTGCGCGGCTTCGCCGACACCGCGTGCGACCACGTCGAGGAGCAGCTCTTCCCCTTCGTCACCTGGGGCAAGAGCTTCGTCGCCACCCGCACCGCGCCGCTGCGCCTGACGGACAACACCTTCGCGTCGGCGGCCAACGCCGGGCCCGACTACTACAAGATCGTCGCCGGCTGCCCCGACTCCCAGTGCCCGAACGGCACGTCGATCACCCTGAGCGTCGCGCCGGCCGCGGGCGACGTGCTCAGCTCCGCGTCGGGCAACGGCTGCATCGCGGGCACCAGCCTGACCGCCAACACCTGCCGCCTGCGCGGCGGCGCGTTCGTCGAGTTCAAGAGCAAGACGAGCTTCACCATCGGCAGCGACTTCCCCATCGAGGTGGCGCAGCTCTTCGCCGGCCAGGACGCCACCGGAGGCACCACCCGCCCCGCGCAGGGCGACCCGTCGCTGGTGCTGCTGCCCCCGGTCGAGCAGTGGCGGCCCAACTACACGGTGCTCACCGCGCCCGGCACCAAGGACAACTACCTGGGCCTGGTGATCGACGGCACCAAGGTGCAGCGGGTCGAGGTCGACGGCGCGCCGGCCGCGGGCTTCACCGCCATCGGCGCCACGCCGTTCAAGCAGGTGAACCTGCCGGTGGCCACGGGCACCCACACCATCGTGGTGGTGCCGAACCCCGGGGTGAGCCCCATTCCCGGCGCGGGCGTCACCGTGTACGGGTTCGATCAGTACGTGAGCTACGGCTACACCGGCGGCCTGGACCTGCAGTCCATCGTCACCGGCATCACCCCCGGCGGGTGAGCCCGGAGCCAGGTCGGGCTGGGCCCCGCAGGGTGCGGCTGAGGCCCGCCACGCTCGACGACGTGCCCGCGCTGAACGCGTGGGCCCGCGACCCCGAGGTGATCGCGGCCACCTCCGACGACCCCGCGGCCACCGAAGCCTTCGCGGGGACCGACTGGGCCCAGGAGGTCGCCGACGCCTCGGAGTCGAGCCCCTTCCTGATCGCCGAGGTCGATGGGCGACCGGTGGGGGCGCTGCAGATCGCCGACCCGCACGCCGAGCCCACCCATTACTGGGGGGAGATCGAGCCAGGCCTGCGCGCCCTCGACATCTGGATCGGGTCGGCGGCCGACCGCGGGCGTGGCCTGGGCACCGAGATGATGGCGCTCGCGCACGAGCGCTGCTTCGCGTCGCCGGAAGTGAAGGCGATCGTCATCGACCCGCTGGAGAGCAACCTGCGCGCGCGCCGCTTCTACGCCCGGCTAGGCTACGCCGAGGAAGGCGTTCGGGTCTTCGCCGAAGGCGACCGCTGCATGGTGATGCGCCTGACGCGCGAGGCCGCACGCGCGAGCCACCGGCGCTGAAGTGGCCCGCCTGCCCTTTCGCTACGGCCGGGTGACGACGGTGGCGCGGTTCTCGATCTCGCCGAACTGCCCCACGCCTTCGATGAACGTCGTGTAGACCGAGCGCTGGGAGTCGGCCGAGCACGCGGACACCGGCGCGGGGACGACGTTGCTGCCGCTGCGGGGGTCGAGCACCCGCACCTCGCTCATCTTCTGCGCGGGCGGCACGAACCAGCCCTTCGCGGTGCCCTGCGGCACCTGGGCGCTGAAGTCGAACTTCGCCAGGTACATGCGCAGGTCGAGGTCGCCACCGGGGCTGCGCACGCCCGCGGCGAAGGTCACCACCAGGGTGCCGCTGGGCAGCGCGGCGACCGACGGCGAGACGATCTCCACCAGGTCCGACGGCTGGCGATCGGGGAAGAGGTAGTACTGCGACTGGGGCGACTTGTAGGTGAGCGACAGCGGCTCGCCGGCGATCCACGTCTTGTTGGTGGGGTTGAAGCTCGCCACGTACGCGGTGGAAGGCGAGGTGGCGCCCGAGCCCGCGACCAGGCTCGAGTAGGCCGCGAAGCCCCGCTTGGTCTTGGGGTCGATGGTGAGCGACACGTAGTCCTGCGGCAGGCCGTTGCCGCCGCCAGCGCCGGGGTTGAAGAGGTTGGAGATCAGCGTCGGCGACAGGAAGGTGCCGGTCGTCGAGTCCCGGTACACGCCGTAGACCTCGGTGTCGGACAGGCCGCCGAGCACCCGGCTGCCGGTGAAGCCGACGTGCACGATGCTGTCGGCGGGCAAGGTCGCGATCGCCGGGTGGCGCGGCTGGTAGAGGTTGCCGCCGCCGCCGTCGGCCGGCCCGGAAATGAAGGCCACCTCGGGGGCGCCCACCGAGAGCGCCTGGCTCACCGTGCGCACCACCAGCGAGTCGTCGTCGATGGTGACCAGGAGCGCGCTGCCGCCCTTCCACGCCGCGATGTCGCAGTCCTGGATGCTGGAGCTGAAGCCGCCGTCGTCGACCGGGGCGATGTCCACCGCGTCGGTGCCCCAGGTGCGGCCGTGGTCGGTGCTACGGCGCACGCGCACGCCGCGGCCGACGTTGTAGCAGGCGTAGACCAGGTCGCTCGCCGGGTCCCACGCGAGGTGCACCTTGCTGCCGGTGGTGTCGATGGGCGAGGCGCTCACCGCATCGTCGACCAGGTCGAGGCCGCGGCGCTGCGACAGGTGGCCGACGGGCAGCCCTTCCTGCTCCGCGGCGACCAGGGCCCGCGCGGTGTCGAAGGCCACCACGTCGGGCCGCTTGGACACGTAGCCGCCGACGGGGATCGCGGCCGAGAAGCCGGGCATGCCCGTGCTGGCGCCCACCAGCTCCGACAGGAACGGGCGGGGCACGAAGACGCCGGAGTCGACCGGCATCGGCCGGCCGGCGTCGAACATGCCGCCGTCGCTCGACTGGCGGTGGCAGGTCTTGTCCGGCAGGCACTGGTACGTCGCCGGGCAGGTGACCGCGCCCGCGGGCTGGCAGCTCTCCACCACGCACTTGCCGAGGCTGCACACCTTCTCGGGCGCGCAGTCGGTGGCGCGGACGCACTCCAGGCCGGCGTCGCTCATCATGGTCATCATCGGCGCTTCGCCGGAGACCTGGCCGCCGTCGGCGTCGAGGCCGGCGATGAAGAAGGTGCGGGTGAGGCCCGCGGCGAGCGAGAGGTCGAAGGTGCGCCGGCCGCCGGGGCCGAAGGTGACCTCGGGGAGCCGGCCGCCGTCGTTCCCCTGGGGGTCGAACACGTCGAGCTCCCAGGTGGCGACCGGGCCGGTCTGGCTGACGGTCCAGGCGAAGCTGACGCCCGTCTCGTCGCCCGCGGCGAAGAGGTCGACCGCCCCGCCGCCGTCGCGCGCCGGCTGGCGGCCCGCGTCGAAGATGCCGGCGTCGAAGCCGGCGTCGTCGCTGGGCGTCACCCCGCCGAAGACGCTCGAGGCGCAGGCGGGGGAGATGCCCTGGATCGCCTTGTTGCAGGCCACCTTCTTGAGCGCCCAGCCATAGGTGTCGTCGGCGGAGCAGACGGGCAGCGCGGCCAGGCAGTCGAGCGCGCTGCCGAGCGCCTTCTGGTCGCCGTCGGAGCACGGCTTCACCGCGCTGAGGCAGATGTCCTTGGTGCCACCCAGGTAGTGGGCGGGGACCGAGACCATGCAGGCCCCGGCCTTGGCGCTCAGGTCGACCTGGTCATTCTGGGTGCAGATGGTGCCAGCGGTGCCGCCGCCACACGCCGAGAAGACCGTCGCCGCGACTGCCACACCGAGGAGCGCTCGCATGGGCGCGCGTCATAGCCCACGGCGCGCCTGGTGCCACACCTCACTCAGCCGCACCTGCGCCAGCGCCCGCTGCAGGCGGCGCTCACCGTGCAGGGTGTGGAAGCGCTGGGTGACCACCTTGGCGTAGAGCCAGGCCGCCAGCAGGACCAGCCCGCCGGGGATGACCGCCATCGCCACCAGCACGCCCACCTTGATCAACGCCGCCATGACCCGTCGCTCCCTCTGCCCAGCTTGACCCTGCTCCGTCGAAAGGAGTGCAGCCGATGTGCCTGAGCCCGAGGGACGAGGACCTCGAGTGAAGGCGCCCACTTGGCTGGGCCGGAGCACCGGTGCACCACCGGTTTTTCCAGACGGGAGGGGCAAATTCGCCACGGTCACGACCACACCTGTTGGTTAAGGTGCGGCCCGATGAGCGCACCTCTGGGGAGCGTGGACGACGCAGCGCGGCGCCTGGAGCTGACCGGGTATCTGCCGTCGCGGGACATCTCGACGGCGGCGTTCCTGATGGACCGCATGGAAAAGCCGATCCTCGTCGAGGGGCCGGCGGGGGTGGGCAAGACGGAGCTCGCCCGGGCCCTGGCGCAGGCGCTCGGCCGGGATCTGGTGCGGCTGCAGTGCTACGAAGGCCTCGACGAGGCCAAGGCCCTCTACGAGTGGGAGTACGCCAAGCAGCTGCTCTACACCCAGCTGCTCAAGGACAAGATCGGCGAGCTGATCCAGGGCGACCTGACCATCAAGGCGGCGGCCGACCGGGTGGCCCAGAGCGACGCGGTCTTCTTTTCCGAGCGCTTCCTCTTGCCGCGGCCGGTGCTGCGGGCGCTGCTGAGCCCTGCCCCGGCGCTCCTGCTGGTCGACGAGATCGACAAGGCCGACCCGGAGTTCGAGGCCTTCCTGCTCGAGGTGCTGGCGGACAACGCGGTGACGGTGCCCGAGCTGGGCACGCTCAAGGCGAAGCACGTGCCGCGGGTGGTGCTCACCTCGAACAACGCCCGCGAGCTGTCCGACGCGCTCAAGCGGCGCTGCCTCCACCTGTACATCGGCTACCCCACCAAGGAACGGGAGCTCGCGATCCTCCGCGAGAAGGTCCCCGGGGCGCAGGAGGCGCTCCTGGGTCAGGTGGTGGCGGCGGTGCAGGCGCTGCGCGGCCTGGAGCTCAAGAAGCCGCCGTCGATCGCCGAGGCCATCGACTGGGCGAAGGCGCTGGTGCTGCTCAACGCCGACGGCCTGTCGAGCGAGCTGGTCGCCCAGACGCTCAACCTGGTGCTGAAGCACGAGCCGGACATCGAGAAGGCGAAGTCGCGGCCGCTGGTCTGACGGCTACTCGGCGGGCGCGGCCTCGGCCTTGTCGGCCTTGGGCACCTCGTCGAACCAGCCCTTGTAGCCGAGCTTCACCGAGTCGTTGCTGAAGGTCTCGTTGCGCTTCTTGTCGACCAGGTACCAGGTGCCCTTCACCTTGCCGACCAGGTAGGTCGCCTGGTCGCCCTCGGCGATCCCCTTCACGTCGACCTGGTAGTTGTCTTCGCTGGTGGCGACCACCACGGTGCCGTTGGCGGCCTCGCGGGCGGCGAGCACCTTGAAGTTGGTGAGGTAGTACTCGTCTTTCTCGTGGGCCCAGGGGGCCATGGCGTGGTCTTCCTTGCCCAGGCGCTTCTTGCGCTCGGCGATCGACGCCACCGTCTTGGGGTGCAGGAGCTTCTTGGCGTCGGCCCACTTCTTGGCCTTCACCAGGGTCAGGTACTTGGTCACCAGGGTCTTGGCGGCCTTGGCGTCGGCAGAGTCGGAGTCGGCCATGGCGGCCGGCGCCGCGGAGCCGCCGGGGACCTCGGAGCCCTGGGCGAAGGCGGCGGTCGAGCAGAGGACGGCGAGGAACACAGAGCGCATGCGAAGAACTCCCGTTCGAAGGGCGGTGACGGACCGATCGCATACCACGACGGGAGGGTGACCCACGGGATTCACCGGGGTGAAAGCCAGGTGCGCGCGCGGCCCCGGCGGGTATGCTTCTCGGCCGCCCATGTCCCGCACCGTGAACATCTTGATCGTCGACGACGACCGCTCCACCCAGCGGCTCCTGGCCGACGCCCTCACCAAGCACGGCTTCACCGTCACCGTGGAGCGCGACGGCGAGTGGGCGGTGCGCACCTTCGAGAAGAAGCCCTTCGACGCGGTGCTGCTCGACATCTTGCTGCCCGCGCTCAACGGCTACGAGGTGGCGCGGAAGATGCGCGCCATTCCCAAGGGGAAGAAGACGCCGATCATCATGATCTCGGGCGTCTACAAGAACGCGCTGCACCAGAAGGAAGCGGTGCAGAAGCACGGCGCCTTCGCCTTCCTCGAGAAGCCGATGAAGCTCGAGGCGCTCTACGCCACGCTGAAGCAGGCGCTGGGCGACCGCTACCCCGAAGCGCAGGCCCCCAAGCCCCCGCCTCCGCCGCTGGACCACGACGACGACCCCGACGTCACCGGGCAGCACCACATCGCCGCCGACCCCGCGGTGCGGGAGGAGATGAAGCTCGTCGAGCAGGAGACCCGGCACGCCGAGAGCTCGACCAAGGCCCGGCCGATCAAGGGCGACCTGAGCGAGCGCACGTTCGCCGAGGTGCTGGCGGAGATCTACCGGTGGAAGGCGACCGGCGCGCTGCTGCTGCGCCGCGAGAAGGTGAAGAAGATCGTCTTCTTCCGCCACGGCGTGCCGCTGTCGATCAAGAGCAACCTGCCGCGCGAGTTCCTGGGTCACATCATGGTGAGCCAGAAGATGATCGGCGAGAAGGAGCTCGAGGAATCGGGCCGCCGCATGAAGGCCTCCGGGCGCCAGCAAGGCACGGTGCTCATCGAGATGGGCTGCATCAGCCCCCACAACCTCCAGTACGCGCTGACGCTGCAGCTCCAGTACAAGCTGCTCGACGTCTTCCGCTGGGAAGCGGGCGAGTTCGTCTTCAACCCCGACGCCGAGGTGCCCGCGGAGACCATCACCCTGGGCATGACGTGCGCCCAGGCGATTCACGAAGGCATTCGCCGCTCGTTCGACGAGGCCCGGCTGCGGAAGTGGCAAGGCGACGTCGACGCGCTGTACGTGCACCCGTCGGACAGCCCGCTCGACGCCTTGCAGGACGCAGGCCTCGGCGACGAGGAAAAGCAGCTGCTGCTCCAGGCCGACGGCCACAAGACGGTGGCCACCCTGCGGGCGCTCGACCTGCTGCCTCCGCTGGAGACCGACCGGCTCATCTTCGCGATGAAGTGCGCCCAGATGGTGGAGCTCAAGAAGACGCCCGCGGAAGGGCGCCCGAAGCCGTCGATCGCCAAGCTCGCCGAGTCGCAGGCCAAGCCGCCGCCGCTGCCGCCCGGGCCCACGGGCCCGATGGGGCCCCCGCCCCTGCCCGCGAAGGAACGCAATGCCCGGCCGTCGCCCCCGGTGCCCACCCACGCCAAGGGCCCCAAGCTGGCGATGCCCTGGGCCGACGCCAAGCCGGCGCGGGCCCGCACCGTGGAGCGGCCGGTGGAGAAGCCCGCGCCGCCGGTGCTGGAACCGTCGACCGGCAAGGGCAAGAAGGCCAAGGTCACCGCGAGCGCGGAAGCCTCGCTCCTGCCCGAGCTGTCGACCGCGCTGTCCCGCGAGAAGCTCTCGTCCGACGAGAGCGTGCTGCGCGAGCAGCTCGCCCAGCGCGCCGGTGAGCTGCGCGCGATGGACCACTTCGGGGTGCTGGGGCTCAAGCCGAACGCCAGCCGCGAAGACGTCAAGCGGGCGTACTTCGTGCTCGCGAAGGAATACCACCCCGACAAGCACTTCTCGTCGTCGTCGGCCGAGGTGCGCGCGCTGGCGCAGCAGATCTACGAGCTCATCTCCCGGGCGCACGACACGCTGAGCGACCCCAACGAGCGCGAGCGGTACGTGCAGGAGCTCGGCAGCGGCGTGAAGCGCGAGGTGGGCGACGAGGTCGGCAAGATCCTCGCCGCGGAAGGGAAGTTCCAGAAGGGCGAGGAGCTGATGCGCCAGCGGGACTTCCACGCCGCGCACCGGCTCTTCACCGAGGCGATCGGGCTGTACCCCGACGAAGGCGAGTTCCACGCGTGGCAGGGGTGGAGCCGGTTCCAGCTCGACCCGCGCAACGCGGGCGAGGTGACCAAGGCGATGAGCGAGATCGAGCACGCGATCGCGCTCAACCCCAAGGTGGACAAGAGCTACCTGTTCCTCGGCTACATCCACAAGGCGACGGGGCGACCGGACAAGGCCGAGAAGCAGTTCGAGAAGGCGATCCAGGCGAACCCCGACTGCACCGAGGCGCTGCGCGAGCTGCGGTTGCTCGGCAAGGCGAAGCACTAGCCGGGTGCGGCTGACCGAGCGCTTCGAGCAGGTTCGCCCGCTCGACGAGATGGAGATCAAGCTGGTCCGGGAGTCGCTCGCCGACCCCCGGCTGGTGGACGCCCACGAGGAAGCCGTGGTGCGTACCGCGCTCTCGCTGGCCCGGCTGACCCGGGTGCGCCAGGGCGGCAAGGACGTGGGCGTGAGCGCCTGGCTCGACCCGTTCCGCGAGGAACTGGTGCGCAAGCTCGAGCCGGTGATCCTCGCGCCGCGGAAGATCGACCGGGCGCTCTTGATGCCCCACCTGCGCGAGCTGGAAGAGCGCACCGTGGCCACCCGCGACGGCCTGGTGCGTCGCTTCGAGTCGCGGCTGTCCGCCGAGACCATCGACCGGGAGATCCGCCACAAGGCGCTGGTGATGGTGTCGGGCGGCGGGGGCGGCAGCGCCTACGTGTACGCCGGGGTGATGAGCCTGCTCGCCGACTACGGGCTCACCCCGTCGCTGCTGGTGGGCACGTCGATGGGCGCGATTCTCTCGCTGTTCCGCTCGCGGGTGTCGCGCTTCGAGCAAGACGAGATCGTCTCCATCGTGCGCAGCCTGTCGTGGCGCAAGCTGTTCCGGCTGATCTCCACCGAGAACCGCTTCGGCGTGCCGGCGGCGATGCGGCTGTTCCTGCGGGCCGGCATCGGGCGCTGGTTCGGGGCCGAGGCGCCGGGCGCCCAGGCGGTGACGCTGCGCGAACTGCCGATTCCCACCATCATCACGGTCAGCGGCATTCGCCGCGGCAAGCTCCCCCACCCGCTCGAGTTCTACGAGAAGCTGCTCCACGTCTCGCGGCGCACGCTGCTCTCTCCGTGGACCCTGGCGCTCAGCCTCTCGCGGGCCTTCGGCGCGCTGCAGGAACTGGTGACCACGCCCGACCTGCTGGTGAAGCTGCACCTCGGCGCCGACGAGGCGACGCTCGACTTCGACGCGCTCGACGCCGCGGGCTTCTCGAGCGCGCTGCCGGGGGTCATTCACTACGACGTGCTGCGCGACGACGCGCGCATGCAGAAGGTGCTCGAAGGAGTCTGCGAGACCCACGGCATCTCGCGCCTGGTCGACGGCGGCCTGGTGGACAACCTGCCGTGCCGCGCGGCGTGGAAGGCGGTGCACCAGGGGAAGGTGGGCACCCGCAACGCGCTGATCGTCGGCCTCAACGGGTTCGCGATGAAGCTGCGCCAGCCGCTGTGGCTGCCCATCGAGCGGCTCGCGGAGGTCAACGTGGCGAAGAACCGCCGCTGGGCGCACCTGGTGCACGACTTCACCAAGACGCTCTCTCCGCTGGAGCTGGTGCCGGGGGTCGAGACCTTCGCCCGGGCCATCGCCCTGGGCCGGGAGGCGCTCGCGAGCGACATGCCGCTCATCGCGCGGCTCCTGGCGCCCTTGCCGAGGCTCCACGGGCCTGCCTGATTTGGTGCCTCTGCCCGCGTGGCCCCGCGTAGGCTACCGGCGCAGCGCAACGCAAAGGACACCCGCGAGATGAGCTCCACCGCGACGAACGTGCTCAAGGCCGACCAGGTGTGGATGGACGGCAAGCTGGTGCCCTGGGCCGACGCCCAGGTGCACGTGATGACCCACGCCCTGCACTACGGCCTGGGGGTGTTCGAAGGCATCCGCGCGTACCAGACGAAAGACGGCCGCCTCGCGATCTTCAAGCTGCGCGAGCACATTCGCCGCTTCCTCGACTCGGCGCACATCTGCTTGCTCAAGCTGCCGTACACCGAAGACCAGCTGATGGCGGCCTGCGTGGACCTGCTGCGCGCGCAGCGCGGCCAATTCGCCAAGGGCGCGTACCTGCGGCCGATCGCCTTCATGGGCGACGGCGCGATGGGGCTGGGGGCGGTGAACCCCACCCGGGTGGCGATCACCGCCTGGGACTGGGGCGCCTACCTGGGTGACAAGGGCCTGAAAGACGGCATCAGGGCCAAGGTGAGCAGCTTCACCCGCATGCACGTGAACGTGAACATGGTGCGCGGCAAGATCACCGGCCAGTACGTGAACAGCATCCTCGCCAAGCGCGAAGCGGTGATGGGGGGCTACGACGAGGCCATCTTGCTCGACATCTCGGGCTTCGTGGCCGAGGCCTCGGGCGAGAACATCTTCTGCGTCGGGCGCCACGGCGTGGTGCGCACCCCGTCGCTGAGCTCGCCGATCCTCCGCGGCATCACCCGCGACACCATCATCGAGCTGCTCAAGGACAGCGGCCGGGTGGTGGAAGAGGTCAGCTTCACGCGCGACGCGCTCTACATCGCGGGCGAGGTGTTCTTCACCGGCACCGCGGCCGAGGTCACGCCGGTGCGGGAAATCGACAACCGGCAGGTGGGCGACGGCAAGCCGGGGGCGATCACCAAGGCGGTGCAGGAGCTCTATTTCCGCGTGGTGCGGGGCCACGAGCCCAAGTACGCCGACTGGCTCACCTACGTCTGACGCATGGCCACCCGCCGATCTCACCCGCCGCCGCCCCCCAAGCGCACCACCCAGGTCCCCCTGGGCGAAGACTCGACCGGCTCGCACGAGGTGCGGCCGTCGGGAGAGAACCCCTTCAACCTCGAGAACCCCGGCATCCTCAACATCGCGCCGCCCCAGCCGCGGTCGCTCGAGGACACCGGGCTCAAGCTCGGGCTGCTGGCGGACATCGCGCTCAAGTTCCTCTACTACGCGGGCTCGTCGACCGGCGTGCAGGTGGCCCAGGAGATCCGCCTGCCGTGGACCGGGGTGATGGAGCACGTCATCGACTTCCTCACCCAGGAGAAGCTGGTCGACCTGCGCGGCGGCAAGGGCTTCGGCCGCGCCTCGGTGGACTTCGTGCTCACCGAGAAGGGCCGCGAGTACGCGCGCGACGCGCTCCTGCGCACCACCTACGTGGGCCCCGCGCCGGTGCCCATCGAGCAGTACAACCACCTCATCACCCAGCAGACGCGGGACAACCCGGTGGTGGCCCGCGACGACCTGCACCTGGCGATCTCTCACCTCACGGTGCCGGCGTCGCTGGCCGACAAGCTGGGGCCGGCGGTCAACTCGGGCCGCTCGCTGTTCCTCTACGGACCGCCTGGCAACGGCAAGACGTCGCTCGCCGAGGCGGTGAGCGCGATGTACGGCGGCGAGGCCTTCGTGCCGTGGGCGCTGGAGGTCGACGGCCACGTGGTGAAGGTGTTCGACGGCCTCATCCACTCGCCACTGCCGCTGGAGATGGGCCGCGACGCGTCGGGCCGGCGCCAGACCTTCGAGATGGACCACCGCTGGCAGCTGTGCCGCAGGCCGTCGGTGATCGTCGGCGGCGAGCTCACGCTCGAGCAGCTCGACCTCATCTACTCGGAGACCGCGCGCTTCTACGAGGCGCCGTTCCAGGTGAAGGCCAACGGCGGCATGCTGCTCATCGACGACTTCGGGCGGCAGAAGGTGCACCCGACCGACCTGCTCAACCGGTGGATCGTGCCGCTCGAGAAGCGGGTCGACTTCCTCACCCTGCACACCGGCAAGAAGTTCGAGATCCCCTTTGACCAGCTGGTGGTCTTCTCGACCAACCTCGACCCCAAGGAGCTGGTGGACGAGGCCTTCCTCCGGCGCATCAAGTACAAGATCGAAGTCGGCAACCCCGACGAGAAGGCCTACCGGGAGATCTTCCGCCGGGTGTGCGAGGCCGCGGGCATCCCGTACGTGGAGCAGGCGGTCACCTACCTCATCGAGCACTACTACAAGCCGCGCCAGCTCGAGCTGCGCGCCTGCCACCCGCGCGATCTGGTGCAGCTGATCAAGGACGCCGCCCGCTACCGGCAGGCGCCTCCGGCGCTCTCGCGCGAGCTGCTCGACCAGGCGGTGCAGGTGTTCCTGGTGACGATGTAGCGCCGCTGGCTTTTTGGAAGCCCGAGGCTCCCGGGCCTAGAATTCGGCCATGACGGCGAGCTTCAAGGTCCGGCCTGCGCGGCGGGGAGATGCAGACCCCATCAAGGGCCTGCTCGCCGAGATCGGCCACTCGGCCGACGCGTCGGTGGTGACGTGGATCATCAGCCACCCCGAGATGGAGCTGTGGGTGGCCGTGGACCCGCTCGACAAGGCGATCGGCGTGGTGGCGCTGTCGCACCGGCCGATGATCCGCCTCGCGGGCCGGGTGGCGACCATCGACGAGCTGGTGGTGACCAAGGCCTTCCGCCGCCAGGGCGTGGGCCGCGAGCTGGTGAAGCGGGCGCTGGAGCGCGCGAAGGTGCTCGGCGTGAAGCGCATCGAGATCCAGTCGCTGGGTGGCGCCGACGACCCCGCGGTGGCCTTCTTCCGCGCGCAGGGCTTTCAGGACGCGGGCGTGCTCGTCTTCCGCCAGGGCTGAGCCCGCCGTCGCAGCAGCGCCACGAGCAGCAGCAGCGCCCCGGAGCCTTCGACCGACGAGCAGCCGACGCCCAGCTCGAGCGGCGCGCCGGGCCCGCCTCCGGCGCCTCCGCCCACGCCCCCGGTGGTCATCGGACCCAATGTCCCGTGTTCCAGGCCGTACATGCGTTCGGTGTCTTCGTAGAGCAAGCGATTTTCCCTATCGAAAACCAGAAGTCGCTGATCCTGATTCAGGATGATTCTC
>JAIBBQ010000389.1 GCA_019694595.1 Myxococcaceae bacterium | reverse complement strand
GTGACGCTGCGGCCGTCGGTGCCGCCGCCGCCGCCCGCTCCGCGCGAGGTCGAGCCGGTGGACGCGGAGAACAGCGCCCTCGCCTGGGAAGACGACGAGGGCGGCGACGAGGTGATGGAGCTGCAGAGCGCCGACGTGCTGGTGCCCGACGAGATCGTGGTGCCGCCGCAGCCGGCCGCGCGGGCGAGCCCGTCGCTGCCCCCGGCGCCGCCCGAGGACCGCGGCAGCACCTCCGAGCTGCCGGTGCCGCTGGGCGACCCGCGCGCCGAGGTGGCGCCGTCGTCGGTGGGGATGCCGGCGATGGGCAAGGGCAGCCGGGAGCGCGACGCGCTCTTCGAGAAGGTGCGGCGCGCTCCCCTGCAGTCCGACGGCTACCGCGCGCTGAGCGACCACTTCGACCACGTCGGCGACGCCGACCGCGCCACGCTGCTCCTGGAGATCGCCAAGGCGCTCGACGGCGACCCCAACGCGGCGCCGCGCGCCCCCCGGCTCATCCTGAGCGCGACCGACCGGGCCGGCCTCAAGCACCCCGCGCTGCGCGGCGACGCCGGCGAGCTGCTCGGGCTGTCGGGCCTGGGGCTCTGCCGCATCTTCCCCACCCGCGGCGACGCGTCGGGCAGCGGTCGCGAGTTCCACCTGGAGTCGGGCCGCGGAGCGCCGTCGGCCGCCGAGGCGCTCATCGTCGGGGTGCGGGTGCTGGGGCTGCGCGCGCCCGAGGTGCACCTCGCCACCGACAACGGCCCGCCGTTCTCCTGCGTCTTCCCGGGTCGGGTGCGCATCCTCGTGGGGCGGCTGGCGGTGAAGAAGCAGCTGCCCGACGCCGAGCTGCGCTTCTTCGCCGGCCGCGCGCTCTTCACCCAGAGCCCCGACCTGCTCGCGCTGCGCACGCTCAAGAAGGAACAGGTGTCCCGCGCGCTCCAGGTGCTCAGCCAGGTGCTGCGGGGCTCGGCGCTCTCGGCCGAGGCGCGGGTGATGCGCGACGCCCTGCCGCCCAAGACGTGGGACCGGCTGCGCCAGCTGGTGGAGACTGCGGGCAAGGGGCTCGACCTCAACGCGCTGCTCGAAGGCGCGCGCCACTCCGCGAACCGGGCCGGGCTGGTGGTGTGCGGCGGCGTGGCGCCGGCGGTCACCGCGCTGCGGGCCAAGCGCGCCTTGCCGGCGGAGCTCGCCGAGCTGGTGCGCTTCGCGGCGAGCGAGCGCTACCTGCAGCTGCGCATGCGCCGGCTCGCCAAGTAGCTACTTCTCGTCGTCCTGCGCCTGCACCAGCTGGTACTTGTGGAGCAGCGAGTACAGGTGCTTGCGGTCGAGCCCCGCGTCGCGCGCCGCCTTGGCGATGTTGCCGCGCGTCTGGCTGAGCAGCCGGGTGAGGTATTCCTTCTCGAACGCGCGGATGAGGTCGTCCTTCGCGTCCTTGAAGGGGCCGCTGTACTTCACCGGCAGCACCTCGCCCTGGGGCGCCTGGGGGCTCGAGGCGCCGTCGAGCAGCGCCTGCATCGCCAGCTCGGGCGCGTCGGTGAGGTGCTTGAGGCGCTCGACCCAGTTGCGCAGCTCGCGCACGTTGCCGGGCCAGGTGTGGTTGATGGCCTGCTGCTTGTGCTCTTCCGACAGCCTGGCCCAGAGGCCGGGGGCCCAGGCCTCGACGAGGAGCGGCAGGTCCTCGGCGCCGCGGTCGCGCAGCGTGGGCAGCTCGACGGTGAAGACCGAGAGGCGGAAGTAGAGGTCTTCGCGGAAGCGGCCCGCCTGGGTCTCGGCCCAGAGGTCCTTCTTCGAGGCGGCGATGACCCGGGTGTCGAACTTGATGGGGTTGCCCGAGCTGCCGACGCGGCGGAACTCGCGGTCTTCCAGCGCGCGCAGGAGCTTGGGCTGCAGGTCGAGCGAGAGGTCGTCGATCTCGTCGATGAAGAGCGTGCCCTTGTCGGCGAGCTGCAGGTGGCCCACCCGCTGGCTGGTGGCGCCGGTGAAGGCGCCGCGCTCGTGGCCGAAGAGCTCGGACTCGATGAGCGAGTCGGGCACCGAGGCGCAGTCGAAGGTGATGAACGGCCCCTGGGCGCGCGCCGAGAGCTGGTGAATGGTCTTCGAGGCGGCGCCCTTGCCGCTGCCCGTCTCGCCGACGATGAGCAGGGTGCTGTCGGTGGGCGCGATGCGCTGGATGAGCGAGAAGATCTGCCGCATCGGCTTGGAGGTGCCGACGAGGTCCACCAGGCGCGACTCGGTGGCCGGCGAGAGCTCGAGCTCCTTGTGCGAGGCCTGGAAGCGCAGCTGCACGTCGCCCACCTCGAGCAGCGCGCCCGCGCGCAGGTACGCCTCGCGCACCTGGGCGCCGTCGATGAAGGTGCCGTTGGTGCTGCCCAGGTCCTGCACCAGCACCTGGTCGCCCTGGCGGCGCACCACGAGGTGGTTGCGGCTCACCGTGGGGTGCTCGATGACCACGTCGTTGTCGCTCGCCTTGCCGATGCGCAGCGCGCCTTCCAGCGGGAACACCTTGCCCTGCAGCGGCGCGTTGAGCACCACGAGCTGGAATTCCTGCGAGGCGGCGCGCTCGAAGCGGCTGCGCGCACCCACCACGGTGCGCGTCGGGATGCCGGACGAGGTAGCCATGCGGGGCAGTGTACGGGCGAGCCCGGGGGCCGCAAGCCCTTCGGGGTGAAACCAGGAAGGCGCCCCGGGCGTAGAGTGGGGACTGCCCCATGGCCCCCCTGCCCAAAGAGCCCAAGTCGAGCGAGATCACCCCCGAGGCGCGCTACGCGTCGCGGCGCGAGTGGCTCAAGAACGCCGCGTCCTACGCCGGGGGCTCCCTGGTGCTGGGCGCCGGCACCTGGTGGATGGCCGGGGGCTTCAAGA
>JAIBBQ010000155.1 GCA_019694595.1 Myxococcaceae bacterium | reverse complement strand
CGCGCCATCGACGCGGCCGCTGCCGCGGCGGGCTCCGGCGGCCTCGCGGTGCCCGACGGCGTCTGCCCCAAGTGCGTCACCCCCAAGCGCCCTGGCGCGGGCGACTGCGCGGCGTGCGGCCTCGAGTTCTCGCGCTTCGACCCGGCGACGGTGGCGCCCGCGCCCTGGCTCGCCGAGAGCTGGGCGGGCGTGCTCGCGGCGTGGGGCGACCCGGGGGGACACGAGAAGCTGCTCGGCCGCGCGCAGCAGGAAGGCGAGCTGCCCGCGCTCGCGCGGCTCTACCGCCTGCGGCTCGCCGCCGAGCCCAACGACGCCATCGCCCGGCGCGGCTGCGACGAAGTGGTGCGCCGCGCGCTCCTCCCGTCGGCGCTCGCCAGCGAGACCCAGGGCAAGAGCACCGGAGAAGTGCTGCGCATGGCGGCGATGGGGTTGTTCTTCGTCATCACCCTGGTCGCCCTGGTGTGGATGGCGCGGCTGCTGCTGTCGGAACCGTTTTGAAGGTCGAGGTCGAGGCGGTGCTGGGCGAGCACGGGGCGCTCGCCGCTGCGCTCGAAGGCTTCGCGGTGCGCGCGCCGCAGCTGGCGCTCGCCAAGGCGGTGGAGCGCGCGCTCGCCGAGGAGTGCCACCTCGTCGCCGAGGCCGGCACCGGCACCGGCAAGACGCTCGCCTACCTGGTCCCGGCGCTGCTGTCGGGCAAGACGGTGGTGGTCTCCACCGCGACCAAGACCCTGCAGGATCAGATCTTCCAGAAGGACCTGCCCACCTTGGAGCGCGCCGGCTTCGAGGTGAAAGCGGCGCTGCTCAAGGGCCGCGCCAACTACCTCTGTGGCCTGCGCTTCGAAGGCTTCGCCGCGCAGCCGCTCTTCGCCTCGCCCGACGAGGCCGCGCACTGGGCCGACCTCAAGGCCTGGGCGGTGACCACCACCACCGGCGACCGCGCGGAGACCTCGCTGCCCGACGCCTGGAGCGCCTGGAGCCGGCTGTCCACCACCTCCGACTCCTGCCTCGGCGCGCGCTGCCCGGTCTACGAAGGGTGCTTCGTCACCCGCGCCCGCCGCAAGGCTGCGGAGTCGAAGCTGGTGGTGGTGAACCACGCGCTCTTCTTCGCCGACCTCGCGCTGCGCGCCCGGCAAGGCGAGGAGGCGCTCGCCGTGCTGCCCCGCTACGACGCGGTGGTCTTCGACGAGGCCCACGCGCTGGAAGACGCCGCCACCGAGCACTTCGGCGTGGCCGTCTCTTCCGCCCGCGTGCTCGGCCTCAGCACCGACGCGCTCGCCATCGCCGGGGTGCCCGGCCTCTCCGCCCACGCGCTCGCGCTCAAGGACGCCGGCGACCGCCTCGTCGAGGACGCGCAGGAGGTCGCGGCGCTCGGCGACGGCGCCGACAGCCGGCTCACCGAGGAGCAGCTCGCCGCCCTGCGCCTGCTCGCCGGCCCGCTCTTCAAGGCGCTGGGGTCGCTCACCGCCTGGTCGGAAGAGGCGGGGCCGGCCGTCACCGGGCTCGCCCGCCGCGCGCGCGACACGCTGGAGCAGCTGGGCTTCATCCTCGAAGGCAGCGAGGAAGGGCACGTCTTCCACGCCCAGCGGCGCGGGCGCACGGTGTGGCTGCGCGGCTCGCCCATCTCGCCCGGCAAGACGCTCGCCGAGCAGCTCTACCCGCACGCCAAGACGGTGGTGATGACCTCGGCCACCCTGCAGGTGGCGCCCAAGGGCTTCGACTACGCGCTGCAGCGCTTCGGGCTGCGCAAGGCGCCGCACCGCACGCTCGCGGTGGGCTCGCCGTTCGACTACCGCCGCCAGGTGGCGCTCTACCTGCCGCGGCACCTGCCCGAGCCCCAGGCGCCGGGCCTCACCGCCGCCCTCGCCGACGAGGTGCAGGCGCTGGTGCAGCTCTTCGAAGGCCGCGCCTTCGTGCTCTTCACCGCGCTCAAGCAGATGGAAGCGGTGCACGCGCTGGTGGCGCCGCACCTCACCGTGCCGGTGCTGCTGCAGGGCGAGCGCCCGCGGCACGCGCTGCTGGAAGCCTTCCGCGAGCGGCCGAGCGTGCTCTTCGCCTCGCAGAGCTTCTGGGAAGGCGTCGACGTGCCGGGCGACGCGCTGTCCCTGGTCATCATCGACAAGCTGCCGTTCCAGCCGCCCAACGAGCCGCTCACCGCGGCGCGGCTGGAGGTCATCGAGCGCGCCGGCGGCCGTGGCTTCGACGAGTACCAGGTGCCGCGCGCGGCGCTGGCGCTCAAGCAGGGCTTCGGGCGGCTGGTGCGCACGCCGACCGACCGCGGCGTGGTGGCGGTGCTCGACCCGCGGCTGCACACCAAGTCGTACGGGCGCGTGTTCGTCGACAGCCTGCCGCCGGCCACGAGGCTGTACGAGCGCGCGCAGGTCGAGGCGTGGTGGAAGCAGGCGTCGAAGTCTTGAGGGACTGAAACGGAGCGCCCATGTCGAGCCGCTGGTGGCTGTTGCTCTTCCTCGCTGCGCTGGTGCTCCTCATGGGCGCCGGCTTCTCGCTGCTCGGCCGGTTCTCCCTGCGCCCGGGCGCCCCGGTGGCCGCCGCGGAAGTCGACGCCGGCGCCTGCCCCCGCCGCGACGAGCTGCCGGCCGCGGTGCTGCCGGGCGAGGAAGACGCCGCCGCGCTGGTGGTGGCGGAGAAGGGCGTGCAGCTCAGCATCGACGGCACGCCGGTGCCGCAGGGCCTCACCGCGCCGGTGCGGCTCAAGGCGGGGGAGCGCGCCATCTTCGCGCAGGCCTCCGGCGACGAGCTGCGGCTGACGCTGCGGGTCGACCCCTTCCGGCCGGTGCTGCTCCACGCGGTGGTCGACCCCAAGGTGGGGCTGTCGCTGGTGTTCCTGGGCGGGTGGTGCGCCTCGTGCCCGGGCGCGGAAGGCGCGCCGGCGCTGGGGACCACGGCCGCGACCGAGCCCACCGACGCGCTCCTGCGGGCCGCCGCGGGAGCGCTGTGCAAGAGCGACTGGCGGACCGCGCACGAGGCGCTGAGCGCGGTGCCGCCGGCCCAGCGCAGGAGCGTGACCTACGCGCGCCTCGGCGCCGCGGTGATGCAGTCCACCCGGCAGAGCTCGGTGGCGCGCGCGCTGCTGCAGGCCTCGGGCGATGCGCGGATCCGCGCGCTGATGGCGCAGCACGCGGCGCTCGGCGACGCCGAGGACCAGGCGATGGGGGCGCTGGCAGTGCGGCGCTGGAACCTGCTCACCGAGCGCTACGCCCGCCTCGTCGAGCTCGCCCCCGAGGCTCCGGGGCCGGTGGCCGCCGCGAGCGCCCGCTTCGGTGAGCTCTCCAACGGCTTCCAGGCCGCCAGCGAGCAGCACCGCGTCGTCGACCAGGTGGAAGCCGTGGAGGCCGCAGGGGAGACCATCGCCGTGCTGGTGAAGGGTCTGCGGGCCGCCCGGCCGGCCGACTGCGCGCTCCAGGAGCGGATCAGCCGCGCCTTCTGATGGTGCCGATGCAGCAAGTGCTTACAGCCGGCCGCCAGAATTCATCAGGAGTTTCAATGGTCTGAATGTCTTTCGGCGGCACGCAACCCGGGTCGGGGGATGTACGACAACTCCTACAGTTCCCCTCCTTGGAGCCTGCCATGGCGCTTCGCGGCAAGTCGTACACGGACCACAACTACACGGGCACCATCTACGCGATGAGCTCGTACGTGCGCGAACGGGTGAAGCCGCAGGGCGGCAAGCTCGAGCTCTTCCACCACGCGCGGGCGCTCTGGGGCACTCCCGACCAGTACACCCCCATCAGCACGCGCAAGTCGGGCGGCGTCTTCGGCAAGGGCTTCTACACCTCGACCAAGCCGGAGAGCGGCTACGGCGCCTACGAGTTCGACCTCACGCTGCCCACCAAGGCGCTCGCGAACCACAAGGTGCTCGAGGTGCCGTACTCGACGGTGCCGGCGGACTTCGTGATGCCCGCGGGCGTCGACGTGATGGCGCTCAAGCCGTACGGCGGCGACACCACCTGGTTCATCTTCAAGCCGGGCTCCGAGTTCTGGGTCAACGGCGCCAGCACCGAGTCCGACTTCGACCAGCCCGGCACGCCGAACGGCCCCTGACGCTTTTCGCACCGCTCGAGGAACACCACCATGGCCCTCACCCCCACTCCCGTCACCGTCGGCACCCGCTCGCTCAACACCTACGACTTCGCGGAGTACGTGAAGGAGAAGGTCAAGCCCCAGGGCGACAGCATCGAGGTCTTCCACCACGCGCGCGCCCAGTGGGGGACGCCGGACGAGTTCACCCGCATCAGCACCCGCAAGTCGGGCGGCCTCTACGGCAAGGGCTTCTACACCTCGACCAAGCCGGAGCGCGGCTACGGCACCTTCGAGTTCGACCTCAAGCTGCCCATCGCGGCGCTGCAGGGCCACAAGGTGCTCGAGCTCCCGGAGTGGTCCGGCTTCGACGACAAGAACGCGCTGCCCGCGGGGGTCGACGTGCTGGCGGTGAAGGCCGGCGACCACACCTGGTTCGTCTTCAAGCCGGGGTCCGAGTGGTGGGTGAACGCGGCCAGCACCGAGTCCGACTTCGACAAGCCGGGCGAGCCCAGCGGCCCGTGACCCATCTGCGGTAGGCTTTTCGAAGCTCTCCCCCGCTGCCCTTCAGGTCTCAGCTCACCCATGGTCGCCCGCACCCAGCGCCGCACCGCTGCCGCCGCCTCCACCACCCGCAAGCCCGCCGCCAAGCCCGCCGCCAAGCCGAAGGCGAGCGCCAAGCCGGCGCCGCTCAAGGGCAAGGCGTACCGCTCGGCGGGCGAGAAGGGCACCATCTACGACGCCAGGCGCTACGTCGAAGAGAAGGTGCTGCCCAAGCAGACCGACGCGCTCAAGGTCTTCCACCACGCGTACGACCGCTGGGGGAAGGTCGGGCAGGACCAGTGGATCAGCACCAACAAGTCGGGCGGCAACTTCGGCGAAGGCTTCTACACCTCGACCAAGCCCGAGCTCGGCTACGGCCAATACGAGTTCGACGTCACGATTCCGCTGTCCGCGCTCGAGGGGAAGAAGATCCTCGAGGTGACCGACTGGATCCTCCCCGACAACTTCCGCATGCCCCGCGGCGTGAGCGTGCTGGCGGTGAAGCAGTACGACCACACCTGGTTCGTCTTCAAGCCGCGCAGCGAGGACTGGCTCAACACCGTCACCACCGAGCGCCGCTGGGACCGCGCCGGCGAGAGGCCCGGGACCTGAGCCGCGTCGCTGCACCGAAGCTCCCCAAGACCCAGGCGCCGAGCGCGCCGCGGGCGGGCCGGCCTGCGCCGCTCGCGACCAAGGCGTTCCTGCGGACGAACGTCTCCCAGGCGAACGCGGAGTACGCGCTCAAGTACATGCTGCGCGCGGGCCCTCCGCTGGACGCCGCCGCCGAGCGGCTCCTCAAGCGCCTCCCCAGGCTCGAGGTCCCCCACGACCTGCTCACCGCCAAGGCGATGACCGATTGGGTGGTCGCCAAGTGCAAGTCGTACGAGCCCCAGGTGGCGGAAGCGGCCCGCACGTACCTGAGCCAGAACCTGAAGAGCCGGCGCAACGGCGCCGACGTCGAGTGGCGCTTCGGGGTGAAGGAAGTGAAGGTCCCCGCCAACGCCACCCTGGCGAGCGGCCAGGTCTTCGACGTCGGCCGGCTCACCGAGCGCTTCGAGGCCGATGCCGCGCAGCACACGATGCACGACCTCGGCAGCTACATGAACGAGTGGCTGCCCCGGTTCGTGGTGCAGGACCTGGCGCGCGACGACCGGGAGCTGTGGGTGATGGAAGGCGATCGCGAGAGTGCGCTCGCTCGCGCCGCGGCCGACGGCTTCACCCACGCCTTCCGGCTGGAGACCCCCGGCGCCTTCGACGCCAACGAGCTCTACCTCGCCGAGAACCCGAAGACCGGCGCCCGCCGCTACCTCTTCGCCGAGGTGCAGGGCGACAGCGGCATCGCCACGCTCCTGCGGGTCGCCGGCATGTCGAAGCAGGCGGCCCCGGTCTCGGTGGTGACCCAGGTCGCCACCCGGAAGAACACCGAGCTGCTCGCCACCTACCAGCAGCTGCGCCCGTACTCGAAGGCCACCAAGGTCATCGTCGGTTTCAAGAACACGGTGCTGAGCGAGCTGTGGCGGCGCAAGGTGCTGGGCGACGGCGAGCAGTCGCTGCGCAACTGGGCCAGCAAGGAGAAGGTCGCGCCGGGGCCCATGGCGGTGCGCATCGGCGAGCTCCCCGACGCGGACTCGACGCAGCGCCTGCTCGCGCTCGCCACCACCCTCGCACAGGCGGGCAACGAGGACGCCGCGCGGATGCTCGAGAAGCTGAAGACGCCGGCGCTGTCGCGCGCGGTCCCCGAGGTCCCGGGCGTCGACCCGTGGGACGGGGCCCAGCTCACCGTGCAGGACTCCACCGGCGCCGAGCGGACGCTGGCGCTGCTGCGCACCCCGTACGGCGAGTCGGCGGGCTCCTTCGTCGACACCCTGAAGGGCTTCGGGACCAAGCAGCTCGGCGTCATCGGCACCGCCGGCGGGCTGGAGCTCGACAGCACCGTGGGCACCATCTACGTGCCGTCGACGGTGCGCGAAGACGGGGCGGCCGAAGGGCCCCGCCGCTTCGAGAACGCGCTGGGCCCCGTGCTCAGCGACGGCGGCGGCCGGGCGATTCGCGAGCGCGCCCAGGGCGTCAGCGTGCTCACGCCGCTCGACGAGACCCGGCCCGCCATCAAGGGCATGCAGCTCGCCGGCGACGACTTCGTGGAGCTCGAGCTCGGCGCCATGGTGGACGCGGCCAAGGGGCTCACCTTCGCGCCGGCCTTCGTGGTGTCCGACGTGCCGGGCAGCAGCCAGACCATCGAGTCGCAGGCGCCCAACGCGCTCGATGCCTCGGTCGCCAAGGTGCTCGACGCGCTGCTGAAGACGCTCGACATCTCCGACGTGGTGGTGCCGCGGCTGACCCTGCGGGAGATTGCGCCGCGCCAGGGGAAGGTGCTCGCCGACGCCGAGCGCCGCCAGCGCCTCGAGAAGATGGGGACCGAGGTGGGGCTCACCGGCATGGCGCTCGCCCGGTTCATCGAGAAGCACGACCAGGCCTTCGTCGACGAGCCGCCGGGGGCGCTCAACTTCCCGCTGCCGTTGCTGCTGGAGCGCGGCCGTCAGCTGGAGCGAGAGATCATGCAGGGGCTGACCACCATGTCGATGCTGTCCAAGACCCCGGTCGCCTTCCTGCCGACCAAAGGCGAGATTCCGCCGCCGAGCGCCGCCTCGTGGAGCGTGGTGATTCCCGGGACGCGTGACGAGCACGCGGTCCCCTCGCGGCTGCTCACGCTCGACGCGAGCCCGATCGACGCGCTGGCGCTCGACCTGGCCAAGCTGTCGCGGCAGGAGAAGCCGGCGGAGCGTCGAGGTCGCTGAACGTCGTGCGCACGTGCGCAACGGCGCGTCGCTCCTTTCGCCGGTGAAAGGGGCGAACCGCGCGGAAGTCCTCTCGCTGCGCGGAGGTTGGCCGCCCGGTACGGAGCGTGCACACTGCGCCGCCATGAGCGCACGCGCACTGCTGCTGTCCACCGTGGTCGTCCTGGCGTCGGGCTGCAACTGCGGCCCCGGCGGAGGCGCTTCCGGAGGAGGCAGCGGCGCCAGGGGCGGCGGCGCGGCGTCGTCCGGCGGTGGCGCGGCGTCGAGCGGCGGCGGCACCGCGTCGTCCGGTGGTGGTGGCGGCGGCGGCCTGAAGGACGGCGGCAGCCTCATCGACCCCAACGCCTTCTGGAAGAACGACCCGCCGCCGATGTGGTGCGGCCCCGACGGCGGCAGCACGCCGCCCACGCCGCCCGGCGGCACGCCCGAGTGCCCCGACGACAAGAACCGCCAGGGCTGCCCGTGCCCCACCGTGGGCATGACGGCGCCGTGCTGGCCCGGCCTGCGCGCCAACCGCGGCCTCGGCATCTGCATGGACGGCACCACCACCTGCGAGTCGCAGGGCGAGCTCGGCGTGGCCTGGGGCGAGTGCAAGGGCTACGTGGCGCCGACCGCCGGGGCCACCGGCGCCGCCGCCTGCCAGTGCTTCTCGGCCGGCCAGTGGGCGCTCGCCAACCTCTCCCCGTGCTTCGTCTCCAGCGGGAGCCAGGTGACGGCGGCGGTCTCCACGTACATCGACGGCGCCGGCAAGGCGCAGTGCCCGAGCTCCATCACCAACCCGCCCACGCCGCAGCCGGGCAAGACCTTCACCACCGACACGCTCAAGGTCGACTGCGCCGGGCACTTCAAGCTCTGCTACGAGCTGAAGGCCGGCCAGGCCGCCACCCCCAAGGCGACCGACTGCTCGCTCGCCAAGGTGTGCGTCGAGGCCGACTACCCCACCGCGAACATGGTGACGCCGTTCCCCGACCTGCCGTCGTGGGTGAGCACCGATTCCACCTGCGCCAACGCCTTCGCCACCACCGGCGGCTACGGCGAGATGAGCGTGGTGGGGCAGAGCGTGCGCTGCGACACCATCGACGACGGCAAGGGCGGCATCAAGGTGTTCAACCGCGTGCAGTACTGCCCGCTGTCGTGCAACCAGAACCCCAACGGGCCCGGCTGCGCGATGTGCGGCCAGGGCGGCAGCGGCGGCTTCTAGGCGCCGCCCACGCGCTCAGAGGCCCGACAGCGCCCCGGTGCAGAACTCGGCGTCACCGAAGCTGGTGGCGCTGCCGCCGAGCGCGGTGAACATCGACAGCAAGAGGTCGTTGTGCGGCCGGCCGTTGAAGCGCAGGTAGCGGCCGCCCTTCCACCCGGTGCCGCCGCCCGCGACGAGGAACGGCATGTCGTCGTGGGCGTGGGTGTTGCCGCGGGAGACGTCGCTGCCCCAGAAGATGGTGGTGTGGTCGAGCACCGTGCCGTCGCCTTCGGGCGAAGACGAGAGCTTCTGCATCAGCGTCACCAGCTGGTCGACCTGCCACGCGTCGCGCGTGTAGAGCGCCTCGCGGGCCGGGTCGTCGTCGCCCATGTGCGAGACGTTGTGCACGTCCTGGTAGACGTTGAGGAACGGCAGCGTGGTGTGGTTCTTCGCGTCGGAATACATCACCGTCGCGCAGCGGGTGAGGTCGCAGCTGAGCGCCAGCGAGAGCAGCTCGAGTTGCACCTTCGACACGTCGCCCATGCGCGCCGGCGAGTCGACTTCCATCTGCGTCGGGCGCAGCGGGGCGTTGCAGGTGCCCACGGTGGTCGAGGTCGCGGTGAGCCGGGTCTCCAGGTCGCGCACCTGGGTGAGGTGCGCATCGAGCACGCCGCGGTCGGCGGTGCTGAGCCGGCTGCGCAGCGTGCCCAGCTGCTCGCGCACGCCGTCGAGCACCGAGGCGCGGCGGCGGCGCAGCCGTTCCATCTCGTCGACCGGGCCGCCGCTGGTGGTGAAGAGGCGGTCGAAGACCAGCACCGGGTCGTTCTGGGGCAACAGCGGCTGCGAGGCGCCGGCGTAGCTGAGCACGCCCGACACGTCGCGCTCCGAGGCCTTCACCCCGAGCTGGAGGCTCGCCAGGCGGCTGCCCATGCCCAGCACCGGCACCAGCAACTGGTCGATGGACGCGCCGCTCGCCCAGCCCGCGGTGGTGCCGTCGTTGCCGACGAACTGACCCGCGAGAATCTTGCGGCCGGTCATCAGCCCGCCGAGGCCGCGCTGGTGCTGCTCGCCCTGGCCCTGGAGCGCGACCTTCATGTCGAGCCCGCCGAACCACAGCACGTTGCTCTTCCACGGCTGGAGCGCGGCGTGGGTGCGGTTGAGCGTGAAGTCGGTGTCGAGCCCCGAGCCGCCCTTGGTGGGGAACCAGTACTTGGTGTTGACGCCGTTGGGCGAATACAGCCCGATGAAGCGCCTGGGCGGCGGCGTGGCCGCGCGCGCCAGCGACGGGAGGAAGGGCAGCGTCACCGCGAGCCCCGCGGCGCTGCGCAGCACGTGCCTGCGAGAGAGCTTCACGGGCTCACCTCCGGGACCTTGCGCAGCCGGAAGCCGTCGGACCGCACGATGGCCACCAGCAGCTCGTTCCACCGGCCGCCCGAGCTCTGGAACGTGCTCTCGATGCTCTCGAGGGCGCAGAGGTCCTGCGGCGACTCCACCCGGCCCAGGCCGTAGCGGAACGCGGTGGTGGCGAGGCAGTTCATCACCTGCGGGCTGCGGGCGAGCTTCTCCGCGAGCTCGGGCACCGAGGTGAAGTCGCCCTGGAGCTGGGCGTCGCGCAGCGCGCTCACGATGGAGCCGGTGGCGTCCACGGGGTGACCGTTGTCCACGTCGCGCCAGGCCCCCGCGCCGTCGAAGTGCTCGAAGCCGAACCCCGCGGGGTCGATGATCTGATGGCAGGAATGGCACTCCGCGCGGGCGCTGTGCTGCGCGAAGCGGTCCCGCGTGGTCGACGTCTGGTCCACCTTCGGGGGGACGATGTTGAACGTGGCCGGCGGGGGCGCGAGCGGCTGGCACATCAGCTGCCCGAGCACGAAGAGACCGCGGCGCACCGGCGACGACTGGTCGGGCCCGGCGAGGCGCGCCAGCAGCGCCGGCTGGGTGAGGAGCCCCGCGCGCTGGGCGGGGTCGGTGGCGAGCGCCTCGAACTGGTCGCTGCCCGTGTGGCCGCGCAGGCCGTAGGCCTTGGCGAGCGTCGCGTCGGCGAAGACCACCGGCCGGGTGAGCAGCCCGTGCAGCGTGCCGTCGTTGAGGAGCGTGTCGCGGGCGAAGAGCCCCAGGGACTGCTTCCAGCGCGCGTTCCATTCCGGCTGCGCGAAGTCGGGGTAGCTCGCGGGCGCCTTGGTGAGCGCGTCGAAGGCGTCGAGGTCGAGCCACTGGCGGACGAACTCGTCCACGCCCGCCTGCGCCTTCGGCGAGGCGAGGAGGCGGCGGGCCTCGGCTTCCAGCCCGTCGGCGGTGTCGAGCTTGTGCGCGCCGGCGGCGGTCAGCAGCGCGTCGTCGGGCATGGTGCCCCAGAGGAAGTACGACAGCCGCGAGGCGAGCTCGTAGCCGTCGAGCTCGAGGCTCTTCGGCAGCGGGCCGGTGCCTGCGGTGCCGGGCTGCACCACGTAGAGGAACTGCGGCGACTGGAGCAGGGTGGTGGTCACCGCCTCCAGGGCCGCGTCGAAGCCCTCCGCGGCGTACACCGCGTCGAACACGGTCTGCAGGCTGGCGCGCTCGGCGGTGCTCAGCGGCCGGCGGAACGCGCGGGCCCCGAAGGTGCCCACGAAGCGGGCGCCGCAGGCCTTGTCGTCTTCACCGGAGGCGCAGGTGACGAGCAGCGCCTTGTGGTCCTTCACCGCGCGGGCAGCCACCGCCTCGGCGGCGGTGTTGTAGGCCTCGACGGCCTCCGCGGTGGTGACGTGGATCGCCGCGTTGTTCTCGAAGCCGAAGGCCTTGGGCTCGCGGGGAAAGGCGCGCGCCGGGCGGGTGGTGTCGCCCAGCAGGTCTTCCACCGTGCGGTCGTACTCCGCGCGGGTGAGCAGCCGCAGCGCGGAGGCCTCGGCCGGCTGGGCGTCGCAGGTGGTCGGCGGGTCGGGCGGTGACGGCGGCGTCACCGTGCTGGTGCAGGCGGCCGCGGTGGCCAGCAAGACGGCGAGATAGCGCATCGGCATCAGACTCCAGTGACCGGCCGGTCAGGAGGCTACCTTGCCACATTTGGTGGGCGGAGGAAGGTGCCCTGCATACGCTTGCCGGGCTGATGCTCGGCCCCGGGTGGATCCACCTCCTCGTCGCGTTCGGCCTCGGCCAGGCCGATGCCGGGCTGCCGTCTCCCGGGCTCGCCGAGGTGCTGGAGCGGGCCGGCGCCTCGGAGGCGCGCCGCGAGCTCCTCGACTGCGCCTTCGAGGAGACCACCACCGTCGAGGAGCTCGCCAAGGACGGCACGGTGAAGGGCACCTTCACCCGCACCCACGCCATCGCCCTGGAGAAGGGCGAGCTCAAGCGCCGCACCACGGTGAGCGAGTCGTCGACCGGCGAGGTGTCGTCGCTGCTCACCAAGGAGCCGCCGCCGCCCACCAAGGCCGACGCGCGCAAGCAGCGCTCCGCCTTCCACCCCGCGCGGCAGGAAGAGTTCCGCTTCCGCCTCGCGGAGCTCGACGCGCAGGGCCGGGCGAAGGTCGTCTACTGGCCGAAGGAAAAGTCGCCCGAGCGCGCCATGGGCACCGCCTGGCTCGACGCCCGCAGCGGCGCGCTGGTGTCGCTCGACGCCACGCCGTCGGAGCTGCCCGCGCACCTCGACCGCATGGCGCTGCACCTCGACTTCGAGGACACCGCGTGCGGCGTGGTGGCGAAGCAGGTGACCGCGTCGGGCGAAGGCGGCTTCCTGCTCTTCACCATGCGCTTCCGCAGCCGCACCACGCTGTCGAAGCACCGGGTGCCCTGAAGGCCCCGCTCACCAGGGGCCGTACCAGCCGGCCACCACCATCGCCTCCGCGCGCACCCGGAAGAAGGTGGTGGGCGAGACGTCGACGCCGGTGCGGCCGTTGAGGCCCAGCGTCCACTGGCGGAAGCGCGCGGTGAGGCCGAGGCCCAGGCGCACCGGGAAGCGCACGCCGCCCTGCACGAAGGCCTCGGCGCCCGCCTGCAGCCCCAGGTCCGCCGAGAAGGTGTCGCCGCCGATGGACAGCGCCAGCGCACCGTCGGGCCCCAGCCCCACGTCGGTGCGACCTTCGGGCACGAAGAAGGCAGCGCCGGCGAGGGTGGCGCTCAGGGTGAAGAGCCGGGGCGCGGTGAGCTGCCACTGGCGGCCCACGCGCAGCTCCGCCACCCGGTCGAGGAAGTCGAAGCTCGCCTCGCCGAGCAGGCTGGCGCGCGGCCGCTCCTCGGGCGCAGGGCCGCGGAGGCCGACGCCGTCGGGCAGCGAGAAGCCGACCGCCGCGGCGCCGCCCAGGGTGCCGTAGGCGAGCAGCAAGGGCGACGGCGTCACCCGGCCGTGGAGACTCAGCCAGGGCGCCGCAGCATGGGCCGAGGAGGACAGCGCGAGCAGCGCGGCGAGAGCGAGGCGCTTCATCGACCGCTCACCTCGCTGCCCGGCACGCCGCGCAGCACCGCGGCCTGGCTGCCGTCCTTGCGCACCAGCACCGCCTCGAGGAAGCGCTGCACCGAGAGCGCGATGCGCTGGTGCGCGGTGTCCAGGTCCACCTCGGGAATGCAGTTGGCCTTGAGGTCCGCCGCGTCGGACGCGGTGAACTGCATGTGGGTGACGCCGGTGAGCACCGAGAGCACTGCCGGCGACGGCAGCTGCGCGGCGGCCTGCTCCACCGTGGCCCGCGCGGCGCGGCAGTCGTCGGCCCCGGCGAGCACCAGCGACGGCACCGGGCGCGCGGTGAGTGCGGGCAGGTCGGCGCCGTCGGCGTAGCTGGCGAGGAAGACGAGCGCGTCGGCGGGGGTGAGCGTCTGCGCCTTGCCGGCCACCACCCCGCCCAGCGAGTGGCCGCCCAGCGCCACCCGGCGGTTGAGCAGGAGTCCGTCGAGTGCGCTTCCGCGCACGCCCTGGCGCAGGAGCCGCAGCGCCTCCGAGGCGCGGTCGATGGAGACGATGGCCAGGTCGAAGTCGTGCTCCGGCACCGCCACCACGAAGCCGCGCTCGGCGAGCGCCTGGGCGAGCCACGCGTACTGGCTGGTGCCCACCGCGCCGCCCTGCACGAAGACGAAGCCCCCGCGGACCTGGGCGGGCGCCGGAGCGCCGTCGGGGCTCGCCGGGAAGAAGACGTGCGTGCGCTGCACGTCGGTCTGGTCGACGCGCGACTCGAAGTCGGCCACCGCGGCGGTGTCGCTCAGGGGGCTGCCCTTCTGAGGCGCGGCCAGGCCGCAGCCGGTCAGGCAGGCGAGGGCGGCCAGCAGTCCGCAAGCCTTCGGAAACGTGGCGCTGTGCGCCAAGCCCCCGATGCGATTGAATCTCTGGGAAGCGACGGCGTCAGATCCACCGTCCATGTCTCGAGGAGCCCACATGAAGACGTTCCTGGTTGGTGCGGTCGCCCTGGTGGCGAGCGGCTGTGTGTGGCGAACCTACGAATACCGGCAGCCGACCGAGGTGGCGGTGGCTGCGTGTGACCCCAACTACCCGTGCGCGAACACGTACTACTGGGACTACTACCGCGAGGTGTACGTCTTCTATGACGGCTACGCGTACCACGACGCGACTGGCCTCCCGGGCGCGTACCCGCTGCCGCCGCCCGGCCACCGCTGCGGCGCTCCGCCGCCGGGCTACATCCCGCCCACCGCCTACCGTCCGCCGCGCGGCACCTACGCCCCGCCCGCCGGCTTCCTCCCGCCGGGCTACGGGCAGCCTCCGCCCGGCCAGGCCTACCCGCCGGGCAACTACCCGCCCGGCTCCGCGCCGCCGCCGACCTACGCCAACCAGCCGCCGCCGGGGAATAACGGCTTCTTCAGCCCGCCGCCGCCTTCCGGCAACGCGCAGCCGCCCCCGCAGGGCATGGGCCAGCCGCCGCCGCCCTCGTACATCCCGCCCCGCCCGTCGCAGCCGCCCCCTGGCGGCAACGGTGGTGGTGGCTTCTTCTCGCCGCCTCCGCCCGCGGGCGGCAGCGGTGGCCCCGGGAACCCCGGTGGGGGCAACCCGCCGGTGGTGGCGCCCCCGGGCAGCGGCCTGAGCCCGCCGCCGCCTCCTCCGCCTCCTCCGGCCGGTGGCAACGGTTCGGGCGGCTTCTTCAACACGCCCCCGCCGTCGAGCCCTCCGCCCGCCGGTGGCAACGGCTGGCCCGCGCCGAGCAACCCGCCGCAGCCTGCGGGCAACGGCTGGCCCGCGCCGAGCAACCCGCCGCAGCCTGCGGGCAACGGCTGGCCGGCGCCGAACACCCCGCCGCAGCCCGGGGGCAACCTGG
>JAIBBQ010000154.1 GCA_019694595.1 Myxococcaceae bacterium | reverse complement strand
GGTCCTTGAGCGCGCCGAAGATCTTCCGCAGCGCCGGCAGCTCGGCCGCGAGGTCCGGCTTGGCGGCGGGCGCGGCAGGCGCTGCGGGGGCGGCGGCCGGCTTGGCGGCAGGCGCCGCGGAGGTCACCACCTGGGCGCGCGTGCCCGGGCCGGCCATGGGCGCCGCGGCGGTGACCACGGGCGGCTTCGCACCGGGCCCGGGTCCCGGCCCGCCCCCCGCGCCGGCTGCGGGGCGAATGGGCGGAGGCGCGACGATGGGAGGCGGCAAGGGCTGCGGTGCAGACGGCGGCGCCACCGCGGCCTGCGCGGCGGACGCGGCCGCGGCCATCGCCGCTGCCGCGAGCGCCGCGAAGTCGAGCGGTCCCGCGGAGGAGGCGGGGGCCGAGGCGGGAGCGGGAGCCGCAGCGACGGGCGCCGGGGCTGGAGGCGCGGCAGGCGCGGCAGCGGGTGGAGGCGCCGGCGCGGCGCTCGCGGCGGCGGCCTTCACCGGCACCTTCACCGCGGCGAAGGAGACCGCACCGAGCTCCTTGAGGTACCACGCCGTGCGCGCCAGCACGTCGGCCTCGGCGGGCAGGTCGACGGCGAGCTGGGCGAGCGAGCGCACGCCGTCGAAGAAGCCGAAGGCGCGCAGTTCCTGGGGCGAGAGCCGCAGGTCCGCGACCTGCACCTGGCTGCCCGACTTCATCACCGGGTGGTCCACGAGAGGCCCCAGGCGGCGGCGCACCTCGGAGATGGCGAGGCGTCGCACCGCGTCGGTGAGCGGCTGCCAGCGGTTGCCCAGCGGGAAGGCGCGCGCAGCGGGGAGCTCCTTGGCCTCGACGGTGAAACGCCCCGAGGTGGCCGCCACGGCTTGCTGCAGGAGCCCGGCGGCGCGCGTCGCCAGGTGCTGGAACGCGGTGCCGGGGTTGAGCGCCCCGGAGCCGAAGAGTGCGGGGAGCAGCTCTCCTCCGAAGCGGTCCTTCTGCGCGTCGGCCTTGGCGAGCGCGTCGGCGGTCAACAAGCCCTGGCGAACGAGGAACGCCCCCAGGCCGTCGTCGGCGTGGGTGGAGTCGACCAGGTCGGCGTTGCCCTTGCGGAAGTGGATGCTCAGCTGGCGGTCGCGGAGCACCAGGGTGACCAGCGCGTTCACCTCCGACGACGCCGCCAGCCCGAAGAGCGCCACCGCGCTCTGGGCTTCCAGGTCTCCCGACGACGGCAGCGCCCCCACGGAGGTGACCGCGGCCACCGGCGCGACGGGCGAGGCGCTGGCGGCAGGAGGCGTCGGCCCCGCGGGCGGGGTCGGGGCAGCGTCCGGAGTGGGTGGGTCGACCGAGATGCCGGCGCGCGCCGCAGCGGCCACCGCGCCCGGGCCGGCGATGGGGGCCCCGGTGGGCGCGGGCGCTTCCACCACCACGTCGCCCCACTGGTCGCGAGGCACCGCATCGCGCACCGACGGAAGCCGCCCGGCGAAGACGAAGTTTCGCCCGTCGAGCGAGACCTGGACCTTTCCAGGAATGAGCCCGCTCTCGAACATCAGCTCGAGCGTGGCGGCCTGGAGCGGCCCCCACACCTTGCCCTGATCGTTGCGTACCCAGATCTCCTGCGCCCGGCTCACGGCTCAGCACCCTACCGTGTGCGAGCGCGGGCGCAACCGTGGCTTGACACTTCCGCCGCGCCTGTGGCCCTCTGCGCGCTCTTCCGTGACCACGCCCGTCGCCCTTGGCGCTCGCCGCCCCGCCGCACCGAAGTCGGTCGCCGCACCGCGAGGCGACGCCCCATGACGCGCGTCGCAGCGGCCTGTCTCGCGGTGGCGTTCGCAGGCTGCGCGAGCATCAGCTCGGTGCAGTCGGCCGACACCCTGGGCGCAGGAAACTTCCAGATCGGACTCGAGCCGGGGCTCCAGCTCGAATCGCCGCTGGGGGTGACGACCACCGGTGCCAGCGTCGGCGTCTACCCGCATGGCGACGTCGCGTTCCGGTACGGGTTCACCGAAGGCATCGACCTCGGGATCCGCGCGGGCTCGTCCATCGTCGAGCTGCAGTCCAAGTTCCTCTTCACCACCCCTGGCGATGGACTCAAGGTCTCGCTGGCGCCCTCGACGAGCTTCTTCGTGTCCACCGAGCTGGGAGGCGCCCCCGGCCTCTCGCTCAACCTGCCGGTCCTGATCGGCATCCCGCTGAGCCGTCACCTGGAGCTCGAACTCGGCCCCCGGCTGCAGAACACGGTGGTCTTCGCCCAGGGGCTCACCGGGTATCAGCTCGGGGTCGGCACCAGCGCCGGACTCCAGGTGCGCTTGCACCGGTACTTCGCCATCCTCCCCGAGCTGTCCTTCAGCGTGCCCGCGCTCCTGTTCGCCGCGAGCGACACCGGCTCGGCAGCGCTGGGTGGCACGGGCATCTTCCAGTTCCAGTTCAAGCTCGGGGTGCTCATCGGCCCCAGCCGCGCAGGATCTGCGTTCGCTGGAGCGGCCCCGCCCGAGGACCCGGCCCCCACAGCTCCAGCGCCGGAGCAGCCCGTCCCCGCGCCTCCGCCGCCGCCCCTGCCCGGCCAGCCGCCGCCGCCCGCGCTCGACATTCCGCGGCCTCCGCCTCCGCCGGTCTAAGGCCGGTTCGAAAACCGGACAGCCCCCCCGGGTCAAGGCATACTCCCCCACCTCGGACTCGTGGTCAGGGAGGGGATCCTCAATGTCGTGGTCGAACCGTTTCATCGGCGTGCTCGCCGTCATCGCCCTGGGCGCCGGCTCGGGCTGCGTCTCCATCAGCAGCATGCAGAGCGCGGACACGCTCGGAAAAGGCAACTTCCAGATCGGCGCCGAGCCGGGCGCCCAGATTCTCACCGGCGTGGCTGGCTACCCCCACATCGACCTGTCGTTCCGCTACGGCGCGAATGACCGCTTCGACATCGGCGGCCGGGTCGGCCAGTCGTTCCTCGAGCTGCAGACCAAGGTGCTGCTGACCGAGCCGGGGGCGGCCTTCAAGCTCTCGCTCGCGCCGGCGGTCGGTGGCGGGTACGTCGCGGCGGGCGGCGCCGGGTTCGGCGTGCTCAACATCTCGGTGCCGGTGCTCGCGGGCATCGCGGTGTCCGACAACATCGAGCTCGTGCTCGGGCCTCGCATGGTGAACTGGCTGTACTTCGGCGGCAGCTCCGGTGGCTCGGGCTCGGTCTACGCCATGGGCGTCGGCGGCTCCTTCGGCGCGGCGTTCGGCCTGTCGGAGTCGTTCAAGCTGATGCCCGAGTTCGCGGTGAGCGTCCCCGTCGTGGGCTCGGTGTCGGCGGGCGGCTCGTCGGCGAGCGGCGGCATCGGCGGAGCGGGCGTGGTCTTCGTGCAGTTCAAGCTGGGCCTGCTCTTCGGCAAGACCCGCCCCCTGCTCTTCAACTCCGAGACCACCAGCGCGCCGGCCGACGACATGACGCCGCCGCCTCCGCCTCCCCCGGCCGGCGACGGCAGCAACCCGCCGCCGCCCCCGCCCCCGCCGGCGAACTAGCGGCGGCCCTCGAGAGTCCGGCGGGCGCCGTCAGAGCACCACGTGCTCGCGGTGCTCGCCGAACACCTCGCGCAGCACGTTGGAGATTTCCCCCAGGCTGGCCTCGGCCTTCACCGCGTCGAGGATGAGGGGAATGAGGTTCACCTGGGTGCGCGCGGCGGCGGAGAGCGCCTTCAGGGTGCGCTGCGCCGCGCCACCGTCGCGGGTGCGCTTGAGCTGCGCGAGCGCCTCGCGCTGCGCGGCTTCCACCGCGGGGTCGACCTTGAGCAGGCCTTCGGGCGGCGGCTCCTGGGCGGTGAACTTGTTGACGCCCACCACCACCGCGCGGCCGTCTTCCTGGGCGCGCTGCGCCGACCACGCCGCGTCCTGGATTTCCTTCTGCGGGAAGCCCTGCTCGATGGCGCGCACCATGCCGCCCAGGTCGTCGAGCTTGGCGAGGTAGGCCTCCGCCTTGGCCTCCAGCTCGTCGGTGAGCCGCTCCAGGTGGAAGCTGCCCCCGAGCGGGTCGATGGCGTCGGCCACCCCGGTCTCGTAGGCGATGACCTGCTGGGTGCGCAGCGCCAGCCGCGCCGCGCCTTCGCTGGGGAGCGCGAGCGCCTCGTCCCACGAATTGGTGTGCAGCGACTGGCACCCGCCGAGCACCGCGGCGAGCGCCTGCAGCGAGACGCGCACCACGTTGTTGAGCGGCTGCTGCGCGGTGAGCGTGGAACCCGCGGTCTGCGCGTGGAAGCGCAGCATCTGCGAGCGCGGGTCCTTGGCCTTGAAGCGCTCCTTCATCAGCCGCGCCCACAGCCGCCGCGCGGCGCGGAACTTGGCGACCTCTTCCATGAAGTCGTTGTGCACGTTGAAGAAGAACGACAGCCGGCCCGCGAACTCGTCGACGTCGAGGCCCGCCTTCACCGCCGCCTCGACGTACGCCACGCCGTCGCCCAGGGTGAAGGCGATCTCCTGGGCGGCCGTCGAGCCCGCTTCCCTGATGTGGTACCCGCTGATGGAGATGGGGTTCCACTTGGGCACGTTCTTCGCGCAGAAGGCGAAGAGGTCGGTGATGAGCCGCAGCGACGGCGCCGGCGGGTAGATGTACGTGCCGCGCGCCATGTACTCCTTGAGGATGTCGTTCTGCACCGTGCCCTGGAGCGCGGACAGCGGCACGCCCCGGCGCTCGCCCACCGCGGCGTAGAGGCACAGGAGCACCGGCGCGGTGGCGTTGATGGTCATCGAGGTCGACACCTCGCCGAGCGGCAGCCCGTCGAGCAGCACCTCCATGTCGCGCACCGAGCCGATGGACACGCCCACCTTGCCCACTTCCCCCAGCGCGCGCGGGCTGTCGGCGTCGTGGCCCATCTGCGTGGGCAGGTCGAAGGCCACCGACAGGCCCGTCTGACCGCTCTTGAGCAGGTAGTGGTACCGGGCGTTGGCGTCCTTCGCGCTGCCGAAGCCCGCGTACTGGCGCATCGTCCAGTGGCGACCGCGGAACATGGTGGCCTGCACGCCGCGGGTGAAGGGGTACTCGCCGGGGAAGCCGAGCTTCGCGCCGTAGCCGTCGGCGTGCGCCGGGCCGGGCCCGTCGAGGGGCGCGCGCTCGATGCCGCTGGAGGTCGAGAAGGTCGCTTCCCGCTCCTTGGCCTTCGCGGTGGCCTTGCCCCAGACCGCGGTCTTCCAGCGCTGGTAGTCGGCGTCGAAGGTGCTCATGGGCCAGGGCCGATAGCACCTCCGGGCAGCGCCGCCAAAAGGGCATCGTCTGCCCGCAAGAGCCCTGGACCCTTCGGTTTTTCGACAATCGACCGCCGGCTGTCACATTGGGACAGGGGCGCGGATTCCCTCGTCGAACGCCGGCACTTTCGCCGGCCTTTTCGACTCGAGGAGCATCGACCATGAATCCGTTTTCGCTCGCCAAGGACGCCGTTCGACTGGTGTGGAACCACAAGGTGCTGTGGGCCTTCGGCTTCTTCATCGCGGGAGGCGCCGGCGGCGCGGTCAGCCGCTCGCACGCCGCGGGCGCAGGCGGTGAGACCCCGCTGTGGCTGTGGCCCGCCGTGGGCGCGGCGCTGCTGCTCGGCCTCGCCTTCGCGGTGCTGCACGTGGCGGCCGAAGGCGCGCTCATCGACGGCGCGCGCGGCTCGAAGGCCGACGAGCCGGTGACGCTGCGCTCGGGCTTCCGCGCCGGCTTCGCGCGCTTCGGCGCGGTGCTGGGGGTGAAGGCGCTGGTGGTGGCGATGATGCTGGGCATCACCGCGGTGGTGCTGTCGCCCACGCTCTTGACGCTCTTCGCCGGGTGGAAGGCGCTCACCACCTTCGCGCTGAGCGGCGTGCTCTTCCTCGCCGCGGTGCCGGTGCTCCTGAGCGTGCACCTCACGTCCATCTACGCGCTGCGCATCGCGGTGCTGGAAGGCGCGGGCCCGGTCGAGGCGCTGCGCGCGGCGCGGCGCTACCTCTCGGGCCGGCTGCTCGAGTCGCTGCAGGTGCTGGTGGTGAGCGTGGTGGGTCAGGTCGGCGCGGGCGCGCTGGCGGCGGCGGGGCTGATTCCCGCGGCGGTGGTGGGCGGACTCACCTACGCGGCGTTCGGCCTGGTGCCGGGCATCGTGGCGGCGGCGGTGCTGGCGGCGCCGGTGGTGGCGGCGGCGCTGGGCGCGCTGGGCGCCTTCCGTTCCACCCTGTGGACGCTCGGCTTCCTCGAGAGCCGCGCGGCGGAGCGCAGCGAGGCCTGATGTTCATCGCCTTCGCCGCGCTGGACGCAGGTCCGCCGGAAGCCCCGGCCGACGACGGCGAGGTCGAGCAACTCGTGCGCGCCGCCCGGGTGGGAAACGCCCAGGCGGCGCGCCGGCTGTATGCGCTGCACGTGCAGCGCGTCTTCCGGGTGGTGCGCCCGTTCTGCGCCACCGAGGCCGCGGCGGAAGACGTCACCCAGGACGCCTTCGCCGACGCGCTGGGGAACCTGTCGCGCTACTCCCCGCGCCCGGGCGCGCGCTTCGTGGGGTGGCTCGTGACGCTGGCGCTCAACCGGGCGCGCAAGCAGCACGCCAGGGGCCAGCGCACCGAGGCCCACGAGGCGAGCACGCTCGAGCAGCTCGCCGGCGCGGCCGAAGGCGAGGCCCTGGAAGAGCGGGTGCTGCTCAAGCGCACCCTGCTCGCCGCGCTCGCCGAGCTGAGTCCGCGCGACCGCGAGGTGGTGACCCTGTACTTCGGCGCCGAGCTCTCGGCGGCCGAGGTGGCCACGGCCACCGGCGTGTCCGCGGCCAACGTGCGGAAGATCTGCGAGCGCGCGAGCGCCTCGCTTTCCCAGCGGCTCCGAGGTCCGGCCGCCGCCTGACGGAAAGGAACGAACGCCCAATGCGTGAGCCCATCATCGAACGCGCCTTCGAGACCCTGGAGCCTTCGCCCAACACCCGCGCGGCGCTCCAGGCCCGCGTGGAGGCGGCCTACGAGGCGCGGCCGCGCTCGCTCTGGCTCGAGTGGCTCAACGTCTTGCGCGGGCGCCCGCTGGTGAACGGGGCCTGGGCCACCGCCGCGGCGCTGGTGCTCTTCGTCGCCACGCCGCTGAGCGCGCTGCCGCTCGCGCTGCTGCCGCCCAGGGCCGCCCAGGTGCAGGCGCGGCCGTCGTCGCCCCTGAAGCCCGCCCCGAGGCCGCTCAGCGCCCCGCGGCGGACCGCGCCCCTGCCAGCGCGTCGATGAGCCGCAGCGGGCGGGCGCTCAGGAGCGTCGCCAGCGCGTCGAGCGAGGCCACCGGCGCACCGGTGGCGGTCGGCGCCCCGGGCACCACCGTCGCCGGGAAGAGCGACGCCACCTTGGCGAGCCACAGGGTGTCCGCGTGCGCCACGCCTTCGGCCATGGCGAGCTCGAGCGGGCCCAGCCGGGCGCGGTCGAAGAGGCACCCCACCCGGGCGAGCCGCTGCTCGCGCAGCGCGGCGGTGAGCGCGAAGGGCGACGGCGGGAGCAGCGGGCCCTGCGGCCCCTGCACCGCGCTCACCGCCCAGGCGGAGACGCCGGCGTCCAGCGCGCGCTGCAGCGTGAAGAGGTGCTGGCGATCGCCGAGTTCCCCCGACGCCCACAGCGCGAGGTGGCGTCCGCGCGCGCGGCGCACGCCCGCGTTCCAGGCCGCGGCCCCGTCGTGCGGTTGCTCGAGCAGCACCAGCTCGAGCCCGTCGCGGGCGTGGCGCTCGAGCGAGGCCCTGGCGCCCGGCCCCACCACCACCGCTTCCAGCGGCCGCACCGCCTGGCGCGACAGCGAGGCCAGCGAGGCCGCGGCGGAGGCGTCGTCGCTCGCGCTCACCACCACGCTCAGCACGCCGCTGACGGGCTCGGCGACCGCGTCCACCCGGCCCGGCTCGAGCACCCAGAGGAAGCGCTCCACCACCGCCAGCGGGTTGAGCTGCTCGCACAGCTGGCGCAGCTGCGCCTCGGCGTCGGCGGCCAGCCCGGTCGGCTCGGGCGCCATCACCACCAGGTCCTCGCTCACCACCCGGTAGCCGGCTTCCGCGGCGAGCCCGCGGACCTCGTGCGGGGTGAGGCCCCGGGGCACCGGCTTGCCCGCGAGCGCCCGCACCACCAGGGTGGCGGCGCCCGCGTGCGCGAAGGACAGCACCAGCGCCGAGGCGGGCGCGGCCTGGCGAATGGCGCGCAGCACGTCGGCGCCCCCGTCGAGCAGTCCGTCGAAGGCCACCACCGCCTGCGGGGCGAAGGCCTTGAGCGCGTCGAGACCCGGAGGGTCGGCGAGCACCGAGATGCCGTTGCCTTCGAGCAGCCGGGCGAGCGCCACGTCGGCCGAGAGCACCGCCACCCGGCGCTTGCCCGTGCAGCGGCGGGCGACCACCGCGCGCAGATCGCTCGCCGGCGCCGGGGTGCTCACGGACTGGCCCGCGCGGCGCCCGGAGCGGCCTCGAGACTCCACACGTGGGGCGGCCGCAGCACGCCGTGGCCGGGCGCGGTGTCGCTCACGGTGAGCGCCTGCGACACCACGTCGCTGGGCTGGCCCTGGTGGGCATGCACGCTCGCCTGCACCGCGTACTGCCCTGGCCCGAGCCCGAGCCGGGGAATCGACAGCCGCGCGCGGCACTCGCCGGCGCCGGGCGTGCCGGCTTCCAGCGTGGTGGAGAAGAGCGCCTCGCCCTTGTCCGAGACCACCGCGACCGTGCAGGCGAGCGCCGTGTCGGGGCGGTCGGCCTGGAAGGCCAGCTCCACGTCGAGCCGGGCGTCGCCCGCGAGCTGGGCCGCCTCGGCGCCGTCGACGCCGAGCAGCCGCACGCGGGTGAGCGAGGCGACCTTGGCGGGCGGCGCTTCCTTGGGCAGCTCGGGCAGCGCGAGCCCGGGCGCGGACAGGGCGCTCGACCCGGTGCGCTCGCTCTGGGCTTCGGCCTCGGCGACGGCGCGGCGGTACTGCGCCACCACCTCGGCCGACGGCCCCACCTCGCGCACCCGGCCGGCGTCGATCCACACCGCCTGGTCGCACCAGCGCTCGACGGTGCCCAGGTCGTGCGTCACCAGCACGATGGTGCGCCCCGAGCGCTTGAACTCGGTCATCTTGGCGAGCGACTTGCGCTGGAAGTGGTCGTCACCCACCGACAGGATCTCGTCGATGATGAGGATCTCCGGGTTCACGTGGGTCGCCACCGCGAACGCCAGGCGCATGAACATGCCGCTCGAGTAGGTGCGCACCGGCTCGTCGATGAAGTCGCCCAGCTCGGCGAACTCGATGATCTGCGGCACCCGTTCCTTCATCTCCGCGCGGGACATGCCGACGATGCCGCCGTTGATGTTGATGTTCTCGCGGCCGGTGAAGTCGGGGTGGAAGCCGGCGCCCAGCTCGAGGAGCGCCGACACCCGCCCCTCGACGCGGATCTCTCCCGCGGTGGGCGAGTAGATGCCGGTCATCAGCTTGAGCAGCGTGCTCTTGCCCGAGCCGTTGCGGCCGATGACGCCCAGGGTGCGGCCCTTGGGCACCTCGAGGTCGACCCCGTTGAGCACCTCGATCCACTCCGGGGCGGCGTCGGGGGGGCGCTTGCCGGTGAGCAGCCGCACCAGCTCGGTCTTGAGCGTGGTGTACTCGCGCTTCACCCGGTACTTGCGGAAGTGCTTGGTGACCCCCCGCATGGCGATGGCGGCGGTCATATGAGCTCCGCGAATTCCTCGCGGCGGCTCTCGAACACCGCCGAGGCGATGGCCAGGAGCACCAGCGAGACCACCAGCACCTCGAGCAGCGGCTCGAATGCGGGCAGCGTGTGCTCGAAGAAGATCGACCGGTACCCGTCGAGCAGCGACGCCATCGGGTTGGCGTAGAGCACCACGTCCTTGAGCTCGCCCACCTGCTTGAGCGGCCAGACCACCGGGGTGAGGAAGAACATCATGGTGAGCACGTTGCCCACGATGTGCTGGAGGTCGCGGAAGCGCACGTTGAGCGCCGAGAGCAGGTAGGTGACCGCGAGCGTGAAGAGCGTCTGCAGCGCGGCGAGCGGCAGGAAGAGCACCAGGTGCCAGCTCGGCAGGTCGCCGAAGAACAGGCCCAGCGCCAGCAGGAGCGGCAGCGACAGCAGGTAGTTGATGAGGTTGGTGGCCACCACGGTCGCCGGCAGCACCTGCGCCGGGAAGCGGACCTTGGTGAGCAGGTCGCGCCGGTCGCTCACCGCGCTGGTGCCGGCGCCGACCGAGCTGGTGAAGAAGATCCACGGCAACAGGCCCGCGAACAGCCAGTAGGCGTACGCCTTCTGCGACTGGGGCATCAGCACGCCGAAGACGAAGGCGTAGACCACCATGTTCAGCGTGGGGTTGAGGAAGGTCCACAGGAAGCCCAGCACCGACGCGCGGTAGCGGGCGCGCAGCTCGCGGACCGTGAGGTTCCACAAGAGCGCCCGGTACTGCCACAGCTCGCGCAGGTTCCTGACCATCGAGCGACGCGCCTAGCGGAAGTCCCCGGTGAAATCGAGCCGCATGGGCCTTCAGCTCGGGCGGCGAGGGCTGCGCGGCGACCGCTTCTTCGCCGGGCGCGGAGCGCGAGGCGCCGGCACCTTCGCCGTGCGCACCTCGCGCAGCGACTGGAGCTGCAGCTCGAGCGACTGCAGCCGCGACGCGAGCTGGGCGTAGCTGTCGCGCACGTGGCCGTTGAACACCGTCTGCCGGCCCAGCGCCTCGTTGATCAGCACCTGGCAGCTGGCGCGGAAGACGCGCTTCACCAGCACCACCGCCCGGCCACCCAGGCCGCCGCGGTGGGTCTCCAGCGGCAGCGGGGCGGTGGCGTCGGCGTGCGAGGCGAGCGCCTCGAGGTTGAACTCCATCGGGTCGACGCGCGCCTCGGTGCCGTCCTCGGCCATGGGGCCGGGGCCGTCGGCCAGCCCGCGGGCCTCGAGCCTGGCGGCGACGTGCTGGAGAACCGTTCGAGGAGAGAAGTCGCGCCCGAGGAGCTTCATGGCCGCGTGCCTTACCCACAACGGCGGGCGCAAGTCACCCGGTGCGCGCAGCCCCGCGCCCGGACCGGCAGCGGTCGATCTCCTCGCGCCAGGCGTCGAGCACCGCCGACCAGTCGAAGCGCCGGGAATAGCGCAGCGCCTGCACCCCGAGCGGCTTGCGCGCGGCGCCCACCCTGCGCACTGCGTCGGCGTACCCTTCGGCATCGGAGAAGGTGGCGCCCGCGCCGCTGCGGGCCACGTGCCCCGCGAGCACCGACGACGCCGCGTTCACCACCACCGGCGTGCCGCAGGCGAAGGCTTCCAGCGCCAGCAGCGAGAGGCTCTCGAACTGCGACGGCACCACCGCGGCGAGGGCGCCGGAGAGCCCGTCCCACTTGTCCTGCTCGCTGATGCGGCCCAGCGCGCGCACCCGCTCGCCCCGGGCCGGCAGGTCGCCGTCGCCGGCGAGCACCAGGGTGGGTGCGTCGTGGAAGCGCTTCACCAGCACCCGGTGCAGCTCGAGCAGCCAGCCCACGCCCTTGCCCGCTTCGCGGCGCCCCACGTAGAGCAGGTAGCTGCCGGTGAGCCCGTACTTCTCGGCGAAGCGGGCGCCGCGGGCGTTCGGCGCCTTCACCCCCACGCCCACCACCCGGGTCCGCGCCGCGGCGGGGAAGCGCTGGCGAATGAGCTCGACCTCCTCGGGGGTGTTGC
Source organism: Myxococcaceae bacterium (assembly GCA_019694595.1). Classification (GTDB taxonomy): domain Bacteria; phylum Myxococcota; class Myxococcia; order Myxococcales; family Myxococcaceae; genus JAIBBQ01. Next base: position 3,310 of record JAIBBQ010000154.1, on the reverse strand, counting down.
ACAGCAACGCGCGCGGGCGCTCGAAGACGTCGGCGAAGGCGTCGAAGCGCAGCGGCGGTTCGTCGTGCGCGGTGGGCACCACCAGCGCCTTCTGGGCCACCAGGGGCACGCCCCAGGCGGTGGGCGCATAGAGGTAGGTGAAGAAGGCCACCGCGTCGTACTGGTGGGCTTCCCGCGCCAGGTGCTCCTGGAGCTGCGGCACCACCGGCCCTTGCTCGGCGAGCCAGTGCTCCTCGGCCACCAGGTCGTTGCCCTGGGCGAAGCGCTCCTCGCTCAGGCGGTTGAAGGCCCGCATGCGCCGCTCGCGCTCCACCCGGAAGCGCAGCACCTTGACGTCGCCGTCGCGCTCGGGGCCCGGCGTGAAGGCGTTCGTCCAGGTGAGGTGGTCCTTCGCGGTGGTGGTGAGCACCTCGACCTGCACGTCGGCCGACAGGCGCTGGGCGATCATGCGCGCGTGGGCCTCGGCGCCCCCGGTCACCGTCTCGCCGTAACGCTGCACCACCAGGGCGAGGCGCGGGCGCACCTTGCCCTTGCGCCGGGGCGCGAGCGGCGCCGCGGCCGGGGCAGCGCGGGCGAGGCCCTGGAGCGCGTGGCCGAGCGCCTGCTCCGCGGCCAGGGGGCTCAGCGCGTCGAGGCGCCGGCGCTGGCCGTCGATGAGGCGGGCGCGCAGCGACTCGTCTTCCACCACCAGGCTGACCAGCTCGGCGAGCGAGGCGAAGCGCTTCTCGGTGAAGGTGAGGCCGTGGCCTCCCATGGTCTCGCGCACCGCGGCGGCGCCGAAGGCGAGCACTGGCAGCTCGGCCGCCATCGCCTCCACCAGCGGCACCCCGAAGCCTTCGTGCTCGCTCATCGACACGTAGACGTCGGCAGTGCGGTAGGCGGCCACCAGCTCGGCGTGCGCGAGCGGCCCCGAGAAGGTGACGCCGCCCAGCGCGCGGGCCCGCGCCTCGAGCGCGCGGTGGTGGGCCTGCCCCTTGGCGCCCTTGCCGACGATGAGGAGCCTGGCCTGGGGGTGAATGGCGCGCAGCTCGGCGTGGAGCGACAGCAGGTCCTCGACGCGCTTGTGGGGCACCACCCGGCCCACCGCGAGCACCAGCGGCCGGCCGCCGTCGGCGAGGCGGCGGGCGAAGTCGGCGTCGGCGCGCTCGTGGTCGAAGCGCGCGCTTTCCACGAAGAGCGGCACCACGGTCACCTTGGGGAACCCGGCGGCGGTGAGCTCGCGGGCGTTGAGGTCGGACACCCCGATGCCCACCGCGGCGCGGGTCGCCAGCGCGGCGAGCTGGGCGCGCCCCGAGCGCAGCGGCTCCTCGAGACGGGTGCCGGCGTAGAAGCGGGCCGGGGTGATGTTGTGGAAGACGACGCCGAACGGGCCGCGCCACAGGAGCATGCGCCCGGCGAGCGGCGAGGCGATGCCGTGGTGGTAGAGCACCAGATCGCAGCTGCCGCTGCGCAGCGCGCGCGCGGGCCGGACGAGCGAGCCGAAGCCCGGCGCCACCTCACCCGCGAAGACCTCGCCGGCGTGGCCCAGGCGGCGCAGCAGCAGGCGCAGCCCGATGGCGGCCGCGCTCATGGCGTCGCCGGGGACGAAGCTGGGCAGCAGCTGGTGGACGATCATGGCGGCGCCGGCGGAGCCCGCCGGGAGACCAGGGCCTTGAAGGGACCCGACGAGGCTTCGCTCAGGCCCGCAGCTCGTGTCCCGCGGCCGGCGTCATCGGAACCATCGGCGGCTGACCGAGCACCTCGGTGAGCAGCGCGGAGGCGCCGTCGTCGAGCTGCAGGAAGGCCGCGCCGACGCCGTCGGGGGTGACCCGGGCCACGCGGCAGAAGCACTCGATGACCCGGGCGTCGCGCGCGGGGGCGAACTGCAGGTGGAGCGTGCTGTTGGGCTCCAGCGCCCGCGACGTCTGCAGGAAGAGGCCGCCCTGCGACAGGTCGACCGCGTAGTCGACCTCGAAGGCCGACTCCGGCTCGGTCTGGTGCTGCACCAGCAGGCGAACCGGGAGACGCGGGTGGACGCGGCGGTCTTGGGTCATGAGGGCGCCGATCATTGCCCTTCCCTTTGCCCGGCGCGCAAGCCCCCTTGGGGGTATGAGCCCCGCACGATGCACCTCGCGCTGGACGCCTCGCTCTGGGACGAGCCCACCACCGGCATCGCCCTGGTCACGCGCGAGCTGTTCCATGCCCTGGTGCGTCAGGGCGTGAGCGCCGAGCGCTGGGGCGCCCGCCACTCGGGTGAAGCGCCGCGCCGGGCCCGCTCCCGCACCCGCTGGGCGCTCACCGAGCTGTCCACCCTGCTCGAGACGCGCCGGCCCGACGTCTTCCACGCCTTCGGCAACTTCAACCTCCCCCTCGCGGTGCGCGGCCCCACCGCCTGCGGCCTGAGCGTGCACGACGTGATCCCGCTCACCTCGCCGGCGGCGGTCTCGGCGCCCTTCCGCTGGCAGTTCCGGCTCTGGCTGTCGCGCTCGGCCCACGTCGCGCGGGCGGTGGTGTGCCCCACCGAGGCCACCCGGAGCGCGCTGCTGCGCCGCTTCCCGCTCGAGCCGGCGAAGGTGCACGTGGTGCCCCACGGCGCCGACCACGTGCTGCGCGGTGGGGCGCTCGACGACACCTCGCGGGCGTGGCTCGACGCGCTGCACCTGCGCGAGCACTTCGTGCTGTACGCCGGAGCGCTGGAGGCACGGAAGAACGTCGAGCTCGTGGTGCGCGCCTGCCAGGCGCTGCACGGCGGAGGCCGTGCGCTCACCCTGGTGCTCGCGGGCCAGCGGTGGTTCGGCGCCGGCCCGGCGCAGCAGGCCATCGACGAGGCGCGCGCCCACGGTCTCGACGTGCGCACGCTGGGCTACGTGGCCGAGCCGGTGCTGCACGAGCTGATGCGGCGCGCGGGGGTGTTCGTCTTTCCGTCGCACGACGAAGGCTTCGGCCTGCCCCCGCTGGAGGCGATGCGCCTGGGCACGGCGACGGTGGTGAGCGACATCCCCGCGCTGCGCGAGGTGGTGGGCGACGGCGCGCTCGCGGTGCCCCCCACCGAGCCGCTGACGCTCGCTGCGGCGCTCGACCGGCTGCTGGGCTCGAGCTCGGAGCGTCGGGCCCTCGCCGCGCGCGGGCTGGCGCGCGCCAGCACCTTCACCTGGGACGCGGCCGCGCGCGCGATGCACGCGGTGTGGCAGTCCATCGCCGACGAGCGCTGAGGGGCTCAGGTCCGAAAAGTGGGCGGCACCTCGCCCATTCCACCGCCGCCCGAGCTCAGCACGCTTTAGCCGTCGAGACGCTCGGGCGCCGCGCTCATCGGCACGCCGGCCGGCACGCT
>JAIBBQ010000388.1 GCA_019694595.1 Myxococcaceae bacterium | reverse complement strand
GCAGCCGGGCGCGCTCACCCTCCGCGCCGGTCCCACTCTCTCCTCTGCGACCTCTCGTGGCCTCCGCACACCGGCTCGGCACTCGACCCCTCGCCCCGTTTCCTGCTTTGTTCTTCCTTTCTGTCTTCGACGAGCGCAGGTGGAGCCATCGAGGGAGCCCTTTTCGAGCCGGCGGGAGCGGGCAAGACGGGCGCGCTCGTGGTGGTTCACGAGTGGCATGGCTTGAACGAGGTGATGAAGCGGCACTGCGAGCAGTTCGCGCAGGCGGGCTTCGTCACGCTCGCCCCCGACCTCTTTCACGGCCGGGTCGCCGCGAATGACGACGAGGCCGCGAAGTTGATGGCGGCCTTCGACTTCCAGCAGGCGGTCGGGGAGATCGGCGCGGCGGTGGCCTTCCTCCGCGCGCACCCGCGCTGCAACGGCCGCGTCGCGGTGGCCGGCTTCTGCCTGGGCGGAGCGCTCACGCTCGCCGCCGCACGCCACGTGCCCGGGCTCGACGCGGCGGTGCCCTTCTACGGGCTGCCCCGGTTTCCGGTCGACGAGTTCGCCCACGTCACGACGCCCATCTGCGGGCACTACGCGCGGGTCGACCCCTGGGCGAACCCCGCCGTGGCCGAGGAGATCCAGCGCACGGTGCGCGCCGGCGGCGGCCAGATGGAGCTCTACGTCTACGACGCCGAGCACGCCTTCATGCGCGAGACCGACGCCTCCCGCTACGAGCCGAAGAGCGCGGCGCTGGCGTGGCGGCGCACGGTCGAGTTCCTCCACCGACACGTCGGCTGACGGCGCGCGGTCAGTCGCACTGGCCCTTCGAGATCAGGCTCGAGCGAGCCTTCACCTCGAGCTTCTCGCCGGTGAGCACCACGCGCGCCGTCGTCTCGCGCACGTCGGGCGAGGTGCAGGCGGGGAACTCGCCTTGCCCCGACGCGGCGAAGCCCGGGCCCTCGGCGGTGAACTCCACCGGTGCGCAGGTGGTCTCGCTGCACCTGCCGAAGTCCACCGTGCCCTCGGCCGACGTCACCAGCGCGCCCGCGGGGTCGTACAGCGTCGCCACCACCTCGGCCTCGCCGCCCCGCCACAGCGCGGCCATCGACAGGATGGACTTCTTCACCTTGCGCGAGAGCGAGCTCTGGCGCTCGTAGGCCTGCGTGAGGGTGAGCGGCGCCGGGCCCGACGCGGGCGTCCAGCTCACCTGCCGCACCGCCGAGCCGGGGCGCAGCGCGTTGACGATGGGGAAGTGGCCCTGGAGTTCCCACTCGGCCGCGGCGGCGAGCAGCACCACGTGGAAGCCCGGCTTCAGCCCCGGCACGTCGTCGCTCTTCACGATGCGCGGGAAGCCCTCGGGGAGCACGAAGAAGCGCGTGAGGTGCGGCTTGAGCGCGTCGAGCCCGGCGAGGCTCTGCTGCGCGGCCTCGGGCGTGGTTCCGCCGCCCACTACCAGCACCGCGCGCTGCTCGGGGTGGAGCACCTGCGCCAGCCTCCTCGGCCGGGCCGCGTCGTCAGCCGCGCGGGGCTGCGTGCGGACGTTGTTCGGGGCGGGGAAGGCCGCGCCGGGGAAGAGCGCCACCTGGTCCGCCAGCGCCACCACCTTCGAGAAGTCGGCGCCCTTGTCCACGAGGGCCTTCACCACCTCGGGGCTGCCGCCCACCAGCGCATGGCCCGCCACCGAGTGCAGCTCCTTTGGCACCGCGGGAAAGCGCACCACCGGCGCGAAGTCGGAGACCGCGTTCACGTCGGCGCCCGCGCTCAGCAGCACCCGCACCAGCGCCTCGTCGCCCCGCAGCGCCGCGCGGTGCAGGCAGGTGGTCCCCCCGCGCCGCTGCGTCAGGTCGGCGCCGAACTCGCTCCACGCGCGCACCACGTCGGCCGAGTCCCACGCGCAGGACACCTCGAGCCAGCCCGCGAGCTGCTCGGTGGGCATGGGGCACGCGGCGACGACCTGCTTCGCGAGCGCCACGTCGAGCGCCTTGATGGCCGTCGCCACCGCGGACTGGCAGGTCTCGGGCTCCAGGCGCGCGAGGTCCACGTAGAGGGCCGATTGCTTCGCCGCGACCACCAGCGGGAGCACGCTCGACAGGCGCTCGTCGTTGGCCTGGGCGCGAGTCAGGGGCCTGCGGGCGGCGCTCTCCTTCGCCAGCTCGGCCCACTGCGCGCGCGAGGCCAGACAGTAGAAGTTCCCCGCCGCTCCGGCCGCGGCGAGCTTGTCGGCCACCGCGTGCTGCCCCGCCTCGCACGCGATGAGGCGGGCCGAGGTGAGTGCCGAGGTGGGCGCCGCGAGCTTCTTGCTGGCGAGGGCCTTCTCGAGCTCACCCCAACGCTTCGAGAGGGCGAGCTGGACCGGATCAGGCGGTGCGGCCAACCACAGCAGCAGGACGGTGGAGAGCACGGCCACACCATAGCGGTGAACGCGCGCCCCGGGCTGCACCCGGTCGGCTCAGTCGCGATGGTCGCGCAATCAGCGGGCCTCCCGGGCACCGAGCAACCTCCGCGTCCCTCGCGGTGCATGCTCGACGGGCATCGTCACCGCGAAGTAGATATCGTCGGCAATGCGCACGCTCGGCCTGTTGCTCGCTTCGTTGTGGTTGATCAACTGCTCTCCTCCTGCGGCGACCTGCGGCCCATCGAACTGCACCGGCTGCTGCGACCCGACCGGCGAGTGCCGGACCGGGTTGAGCACCGCGGCATGCGGCGTGTCGGGAGAGTCCTGCTCCGTGTGTCCCTCCGGGAACGCCTGTGACCTCGGCGTCTGTCGGCTGCCCAGCGCCAACGGCGGCGGCATGGCGACCGGTGGCGGCATGGCGACCGGCGGCGGTGGCGGCGTGGCGACCGGCGGCGGTGGCGGCATGGCGACCGGCGGCGGTGGCGGCATGGCGACCGGTGGCGGCATGGCGACCGGTGGCGGCATGGCG
>JAIBBQ010000153.1 GCA_019694595.1 Myxococcaceae bacterium | reverse complement strand
GGTCCGCCAGGCCGATGCCGGCGTGCCGGGCGCCCGGCGGGTGCTGCGCGGCGCCGCGACCCTGGCCGCCACCAGCGGACCCGCGGGGGCCTTCTCGTTCGATGGGCTGCCCGCGGGAGAGGTGTTCGTCTCCGCCAGCGCGGCCCCGCGGGCCTCGGCGGTGGTGGGGCCGGTGTTGCTCGGCAGCGACAGCTCCGTCGAAGGGGTGGTGCTGGAGCTCGTCCCCGGAGCCGCGGTGAGTGGCCGGGTGGTCGACGCGGTGAGCCGCGAAGGGCTGCCGGGCGCCGTGCTGGCGACGAGCTCGGGCGCCACCGCGGCGGATCGCGAAGGGCGCTTCTCGCTCCAGGGACTCGCGCGGCCCGCGTGGCTGGAGGCCTCGGCCCCGGGGCACGTCACACGCCTCGAGTGGCTGAGCGCTGCCGAGGCGCGTGGCTACGAAGGCCTCGAGCTGCGCCTCGAGCCGTCGGTGGCGGTGGTGGGCGTGGTCGCCCGGCAGGGGCGCGGCCAGGCGCAGGCCTCGGTGTGGGGCGAGAAGCTGTCCGGGCTGCGCTCGGGCGAGCGCTGCGGCCCGACGCGCACCGAGGCCGACGGGGGCTTCCGGCTGGAGTGCAGCGAAGGGGTGGTGCAGCTCGGCGCGGCGCTGCTCGACGGCACCCAGGTGCGCGGGCCTCGGCTGCGGCTGAGCGCGGGGCAGAACCCGCCTCCGGTGACGCTGGAGGCCGGTGAGGCGCTCGCCCAGGAAGGCGTGGCCACGCTCGACGGCCAGCCCGCGGCCGGCGTGGCGCTGACTGCGCTCGACTCGTCGACCCAGGCCCTGGCCGGGACCGCGCTGGCCGACGCCCAGGGCCACTTCACCTTTCCGCAGCTCTCGGTGGGGCGCTACCTCGTGCAGGCCAACCTCGGCGCGCTCATCACCCAGGTGGGGCCCTTCGAGCAGACGGGGGAAGGGCGAGCGTGGACGGTGGTGCTGGAGCGCGGGCGGGTGCTCGAGGGGCGGGTGGAGCCCGCCTCGGCAGGCGTGCAGGTCCGCTGGCGCACGGGGAGCTGGGCGTCGAGCCCGGCGCTGACGTCGACCGACGCGCAGGGGCGCTTCCGCTTCGAGGGGGTGGCCGCGGGCAACCTCCTGGTGGAGGCCGAAGGGGCGGACGGGGCGGCGGCGGCCCAGGCGGTGGCGGGGACTCCCGTCGTGCTCCGGCTGGCGAGGGGCAGCCTGACCGCAGTGGTGACCGACGAGGTCGGCCGTGGGCTCAACGAGTTCACCCTGGTGGTGCTCCCGCTCTCGGGGGGCCTGCCGCGCCGCATTCCCGCGCTGAGCGCGAATGGCCGGCTCACGGTGTCGCTGCCGCCGGGGCGCTGGCAGGTCGCCGCGGAGGCCGAAGGCTTCGGCGACGCGCCGGCGCGCAGCGTGGAGGTGACGGCCTCGGGGGCCGAGGTGCGCATCGCGCTGCCTCGGGGGGCGCCGCTCGAAGGCACGGTGGTGGACGCGAGCGGAGCGCCGCGCGCGGGCGTGTCGGTGCGCGCGCAGAGCGTGGCGCCCCAGGGCTTCGGCGTCTGGCAGGGCTCGCGCTTCCGCATGGTGTTCACCGACGCGCAGGGCCACTTTCGCTTCGGGGGCGTGAGCTTCCCGGTGGTGCTGGGCGCGGTGGCGTCCGAGGCGGGGTTGTCGGCGTGGCTGGAACTCAAGGCGCCCCCTGGCGGGCCGGTGCGGCTGGAGCTGAAGGCGCAGCCGGGCCCGAAGCCGGGCGACGTCTTCGAGTACGAGGGCGTCGGCATGCGGCTGGGCCTGCAGGGCCAGAACGTGCAGGTCATCGAGGTGTACGCGGGGAGCCCGGCGGAGAGCGCCGGGGTGCTCGCGGGCGACGTGCTGGTGCAGGTCGACGGCGCCCCGGCGACGCCGCCGCTCGAGCAGGTGGTGAAGCGCATCCAGGGCCCGTCGGGGACGCCGGTGCTGGTGCAGGTGCGCCGCGGTGGCGCGCTGCTCGAGCTGGCCTTGCGCCGCAAGACCATCTCGCTGTGAGGCTCAGCTCGCCTTGCGGCGCCGGCGCTCGCGGCGCGACGGGCGCCCTTCGGGCTTCTCGGGCGCGGACTCCGAAGGCTCGGCGTCGTCGGCTTCGGGCAAGGGCGGCTGGGTCGCTCCGGGCACCGGCGTGTGCTCGACCTCGGGCGACGGCGTCTCCACCGGCGGCGCTTCGGAGGCGAGCGCCGGGAGCCGGATGACGAAGGACGTGCCGTCGCCGGGGCGGCTCTGCACCACGATGCTGCCCCCGTGGCCGCGCACGATGCGCTGGCAGATGGCGAGCCCGAGCCCGGTCCCCTTGGACTTGGTGGTGAAGAAGGGCACGAAGATGTGCGGCTGCTGGTCGGCGGGAATGCCGGGCCCGTCGTCGATCACCAGCAGCTCGACCGATTCGGCCCCGCGCGCCTCGCTGAAGCGGTCGGGCCGCTGGGTCCGCAGCACGATCTTCCCCGGCTTGTCGCCGATGGCCTGGAGCGCGTTCTGCACCAGGTTGATGAGCACCTGCTTGAGCTGCTCGGCGTCGCCGTCGACCCGCGGGAGCCCGTCGGCGAGCTGGGCCTCGAGCGTCAGCGAGGCCGGCATCTCGTTCTGGATGAGGCGCACCGTGCGGGTGACCACCTCGTTGACGTCGGTGGGCGCGAAGCTCTGCTTCAACGGGCGCGCGTAGTCGAGGAAGGCGCTCACCACGCCGTTGAGGCGGTTCACTTCCTCGACGATGACCTCGAGGAACTCGCCGTCTTCGCCCGGGAGCTTCGAGGGGTCGAGGCACTGGGCGGCGCCCTTGATGGCGCCCAGCGGGTTGCGGATCTCGTGCGCCAGACCCGCCGACATCTCGCCCAGGGCGGCGAGGCGGTCGCGCTCGCGCATGCGATCGTACAGCTTGGAGTTCTCGATCACGCTCGCCAGGTGCTCCGCGAGCTCGAGGATGAGCGCGATCTCGTCGGAGGCGAACGCCTCGGGCACGCGTTCGTCGAGCAGGTTGAAGAAGCCGATCACCCGGTCGTTGCCCATCAGCGGCACGGTGATGCCGGCCTTCATCTGCTCCATGGCGCCCTTGACGTCGGTCATGCGCCGCAGCTCGTCGCGGGTGCGCCGCAGGTCGGTCGGCTGGGTGCGCAGCTCGACGATGCGCCGCTCCACGGTCTCGAAGAGCTGCGCCTTCTCGGTGCGGCTCACCAGCGCCCGCGCGGTGCCCGCGTCGAGGAAGGGCGCCGGCTGGGGGCCGCGGCTGTCGAGGAGCCGGAAGCCCGGCCGCTCCTCGGCGAGCAGGTACACCGAGGCGTGGGTCACCCGGCGCGTCTCGTTGAGGCCGTCGAGCAGCCGCGTCGACAGCTCGGGCACGTCGATCAGGTTCGCGGTGCGCGCGCGCAGGGCCCGCATCGCCTGCAGGAAGTCGAAGCGCTCGCGGAAGAAGAAGGCCACCACGCGCTCGTCGACCTTGTCGCGCACCGGCTCGAGCAAGATGAGCATCACGAAGGCGGCGACCACGGTGTTGAAGAGGAAGAGGCCCGCGGCGTCCTTCACCCAGCCGGTGAGCACCACGAAGACCACCGCCAGCAGCACCGCGAGCACGGTCTGCGAGGCGATCTTCCCCAGGAGCTCGTGCAGGTCCATCAGCCGCAGCCGCAGCAGGGTCTGGCTGAGGAAGAAGAGGTACAGCGTGGAGACGATCGGTCCGAGGACCGGGAACGGCACGTCGAAGCGGGTGAGGAAGTCGAGCCCGGTGAACAGCACCGCCGCGCCGGCGCCGATGGCGAGGTAGGCGAGCCGCAGCCGGTCGATGCGCGACTCCGACGCCCTCATGCGGCTGAGCAGCAGCGAGACCGAGAAGCCCAGCGCCAGGAGCACCCACACCGACACCGCCACCCGGGCCGCCAGCAGCTCGGCGAGGGGAGACGCCGCCACCGCCAGGCCGAGGAGCACCGAGATGAGCGAGGCGCGGCGGCCCCGGCGCGCGGCGCGGGGGCTGAAGTTGAGGAATTCGAGGAAGAACGACAGGGCGGTCGACGGGACGATGGCGCCGGTCAGGATGGTGGCGCCGAGGATGAGGCGGCCCGCGAGGCTTCCGTCGTCCCAGGGGAAGAGCCCTTCCAGGAACTTGGAGAGGTGGAAGAGGGCGGTGGAGATGGCGAAGAGGCCGAAGAGCGTCAGCACCCGGGGGCGCACGCTGCGCAGCAACACCGCGATGCCGATCGCCAGACCGACGATGGCCGCGAGCAGGGCGCTCTGGGTCCTGATGTCCATGACTTGAGCTGGACTCTAGCCGCTGCATACTCGGGACACCGCATGCGCGCTCTGGGGTCATTCGTCGCCGTCGCCTCGCTGGCCGCCTTTGCCCAGCCGGCGGAGCCCGGGGACGTGGCCGACGAGGACGTGCTGGACCCCGGATTCGAGCGCCTCCAGAACCCGGCGTTCCCCAGTCCCCAGGTGAAGATGGTGCCCATCGACCGGGGTCCCAAGGTCGAGCGGGCCGACCTGGCGCCGTACTTCGAGAAGGGGAAGCTCGCCGAGGCGCGGGCGGCCTTCGACGCCGGCAAGTACGAGGTGGCCAAGGCGATTCTCGACGGGCAGGGCAACGCCGTGTGGGTGCGGTACCTCCGGGGCGTCATCGCCCTCAAGCAGAGCGACTTCGCGCTCGCCGCCACCACCTTCGAGAAGCTCGCCGAGGACTATCCGGCGCTCCGCGACCGCGTGCTGCTCGCCGCGGGCCAGGCGGCGGAGGCCGCGAAGGACTTCGACACCGCGGCGCGGGTGTACGCGCGCGTGGCCCCCACGGCCCGCGCCAGCGGCGACGCCAGGCTGGGCCTGGGGCGGGCGCTGCGGCAGCTCAAGCGGTTCGACGACGCGAAGGCGGCGGTGGCGAGCCTCGCCGAGCGCGGACCACCGCCCTGGGGCCGCGACCTGGGGGCGGAGGCGCTCTGGGTGGTGGCGGACATCGCGCAGGCGCGGCGCGACGCCCAGGGCGAGCGCGACGCGCTCCTCGAGCTCTGGAGCCGCCACCCGATGGCGCCCCTGGCGTCGAAGGCCGAAGGCCGCATCAGCGACTTCAGCCAGCTGCCGGTGGACGCCCGCATCGCCCGCGCCGAAGGCCTCATCGAGGCGCACCAGAACGCGGCGGGTGTACGCATCCTCGAGGCGTGGGTGCCGTCGCTCAAGATTCCCGAGCCGCTCGCCTGCCGGGCCAACCTGGCGCTGGGCAAGGGGCACCGCAAGCTGCGCGCCCACCCCAAGGCGATCGCGGTGCTGGAGCCGGTGGCGGCCAAGTGCACCGACCCGGAGGTCCGCGCCAAGGCGCTCTTCACCCTGGGCACCTCGAAGTCGATCGTCCAGGGCGCGGGGGCCGTCGAGCCCTGGCTCAAGCTGGTGAAGGAGCAGCCCGGCCACCCGCTCGCCGACGACGCGCTCTTCGGCGCCGCCGAGGCGCTGGCCAAGGCCGGGGCCACCGACGCAGCCATCGAGCGCTTCGACGAGGTGGTGGCGCGCGACCCGCAGGGCGAGTTCGCCGGCGAAGCGCTCTTCCGGCTCTACCTCATCAAGCGCGAGGCGAAGCAGCGCGACGAGGCGATGGCCATTCTGGAAGAGCTCGGCCAGCGCTTCTCGTCGGGCGACGAGAGCTTCGAGCGCGAGCGCGCCGCCTACTGGCTGGGGGTGGAGCTCAAGGCCGCCGGGCGACAGGCCGAGGCGCTGGACACCTGGGCGACGCTCAGCACCGAGCACCCCACGACGTACTACGGGCTGATCGCCAGGCGGCGCATCGGCGAGGTCGACCCCAAGCGCGCCGAGGCGCTCGAGCAGGCGGCGACCTCGGCCGGGCGCAGCGAGCCGTTTCCGCGCTTCGCGGGGCCGGTGGCCAAGGAGCCGGGCTACCGCGCGGCGGTGGAGCTGCTGCGGCTGGGCTTCACCGAGCTGGTGCCCACGGAGCTGCTGGCCATCGACCGCACCCAGCTCCCCGGCGACTCCCTGCGGCTGATGGTGCTCATCCTCGCGCAGGCGGGCGAGGAGCGGCCGGCGCACGGCATGGCGCGGCTGTGGCTCAAGCGCGACCTCACCGGCCCCATCACCGCGGACAACCGGGTCATCTGGGAGATCGCCTACCCGCGCGCGTACCGCGAGCTGGTGGAGAAGGCGGCCAAGGACGCCGACGGGCTCGACCCCGACCTGCTGCAGGCCCTGATGCGCGAGGAGAGCGCGCTCGACCCCAAGATCCTGTCCTGGGCGGGGGCGCTGGGGCTCACCCAGCTGATGCCCGCCACCGCGGCGCAGGTCGCCGCGCAGCTCAAGCTCAAGCGGCCGAGCACTGCGGACCTGCTGGAGCCCGAGCTCAACCTGAAGCTCGGCGGGCGCTACCTCGCCGACGTGCTCAAGCGCGCCAAGGGTACCGCGGAGTACGCGCTCGCCGGGTACAACGCCGGCGAAGGCTCGGTGAAGCGGTGGAAGGCGGAGCGGCCCGACGCCCCGCTCGACGAGTGGGTGGAGCGCATTCCGCTGCAGGAGACCCGCAACTACGTGAAGCGCGTGCTGCGCAGCTACACCACGTACCGGCTGGTCTACGCGCCGGCGGCGCCGCCTCCACCGGCGGCCAAGAGCGCCGCGCGCTGACGGTCAGTGGTGGTGACCGCCGTGGTCGCCGCCGCCACCGCCGCCGAGATCACCGTGGTGGTGGTGGTGGTGGTGCCCGACCTCGTCACCCGAGATGGGGAAGGCGCCCGGCTCCAGGGACGAGGCGTCACCTCCTGCGGACTTCGAGGGCCCGGTCTTCGACCTGCGGATCACCCACCAGATTCCGAGCGGCATCAGCACCGCGAGCACCACGACGATGGCCACGCCTTCGGCCCCGGCCAACGAGTGGGTTTCCATGCGTGCTCCTGTCCTGTCAGCGCTTGCCCGCGGACGGCCGCGGGGGAGGCGGGCCGATCATCTCTTCGATGAGCGGGGTCGAGGTGTACTTCTCGCCGCCGTCGCAGAGCATGAAGACGATGAGCTGGCCGGCGTGCTCGGGGCGCGCCGCGAGCTTGAGGGCCGCGGCGAGAATGGCCCCCGACGAGATGCCCGCGGAGATGCCTTCTTCACGCGCCAGCCGCCGGGCGTGGGCGAAGGCCTCGTCCTCGGTGATGGGGACCACCTCGTCGACCACCTTGCGGTTGAGGATCTCGGGCACGAAGCCCGCGCCGATGCCCTGGATGAGGTGGTTCCCCACCGGGCCGCCGGACAGCACGGCTGCGCTCGCCGGCTCCACCGCGACCACCTTGACCGAGCGCTTCTCGTGCTTGAGCACCTCTCCGACGCCGGTGATGGTGCCGCCGGTGCCCACCCCGGAGATGAAGACGTCGACCTTGCCTTCGGAGTCCTTCCAGATCTCCGGGCCGGTGGTCATGCGGTGGGCCTGCGGGTTGGCCGGGTTGCGGAACTGCTGCAGCTCCACCGCCTTGGGGATCTCCTTGGCGAGCGCCTTGGCCTTCTCGACCGCGTCCTTCATCAGGCTGCCCGGCGTGAGCACCACCTCGGCGCCCAGGTAGCGCAGGAGCTGGATGCGCTCGCGCGACATGCGCTCGGGCATGGTCAGCACCAGGCGGTACCCGCGCGCCGCGCAGACGAACGCGAGCGCGATGCCGGTGTTGCCGCTGGTGGCCTCGACGATCGCCGAGCCCGGCTCGAGGATGCCGCGCTGCTCCGCGTCGGCGATCATCGCCACCCCGATGCGGTCCTTCACGCTGCCGCAGGGGTTGCGCGACTCCAGCTTGGCGGCGAGACGGGCGCCGAGCCCGCGGCCGACGCGCTTGAGCTCGACCAGGGGCGTCTTGCCCACGGTGTCGAGGATCGAAGGGAAGATCATATCGAGTAGTCCTCCACGAAGATCTTGGCGCCACCCAGGTCGACCAGCACGCGATCCCCCTGGGACACCGACAGCGCCTCGAACTCCGCCTTGCCCAGCTCGACCGTGAGCCGCTCACCGGAGGGTAGGCGAAGTCCCACCTTCACGAAACCGCCGATGCGCGTGAGCGCTTCCACCAGGCCGAGCGACATCGCCGGGGCGTCGGGGTCGGCGCGGGCGAGCTTCACCTCGTCGGGCCGCACGAAGGCCTGCACCGCCGAGCCTTCGGGCGCACTCCCCAGGGCGCCGAGCGCATGGGCCCCCAGGGCGGCCTGGCCTTCCTTCACCGTGCCGCGCAGGACGTTGGCGTTGCCGATGAAGGCGGCCACGAAGGCGGTGGCGGGCCGGTCGTAGATCTCGTCGGGGGAGCCGATCTGCTCGATGCGCCCTTCGTTCATCACCACCACCTGTTGCGAGAGCTCCAGCGCCTCGTCCTGGTCGTGCGTCACCAGGATGGTGGTGAGGTGGGTCTTGCGGTGCAGCTCGGCGAGCCAGGTGCGCAGCTCCACGCGCACCCGGGAATCGAGCGCGCCGAAGGGCTCGTCGAGCAGCAACACCCGCGGCTCGATGGCCAGGGCCCGGGCGAAGGCCACCCGTTGCTGCTGCCCGCCCGACAGCTGGTCGGGGAGCCGATCGCCCAGCGCCTCCAGCTGCACCAGCGCGAGCAGCTCTTCCACCCGCCGGTCGATCTCGGCCTTGGGCCGGCGCCGCACCTCGAGCCCGAAGGCGATGTTGCGGCGAACGCTCAGGTGCTTGAAGAGCGCGTACCCCTGGAACACCACCCCCACGCCGCGCTCGCGCACCGGCAACCGGGTGCAGTCGAGGGCGCCCAGCCGCACGGTCCCGGCGTCGGCGGCCTCCAGCCCGGCGATCATCCGCAGCACGGTGGTCTTGCCCGACCCCGACGGCCCCAGGAGCGTGGTGATGGCGCCGGAAGGGGCGGTGAAGGTCGCCTGGTGCACGGCGGGGCGCCCCCCGGGGGCGAACTTCTTGGTGAGCCCTTCGACGGTCACGCTCATCGGCGCACCGCCTTCGAGCGCTCGAGCAGCTTCTTGGCCACCAGGGTCACCATCGCGAGCAGGGTGAGCAGCGAAGCCACCGAGAAGGCGCCCACCAGGTTGTACTCGTTGTAGAGGATCTCGACCTGCAGCGGCATGGTGTTGGTCAGCCCGCGGACGTGGCCCGAGACCACCGACACCGCGCCGAACTCGCCCATCGCGCGCGCGTTGCAGAGGATGACGCCGGTCACCAGCCCGAAGCGGATCTTGGGCAGGGTCACCCGGAAGAAGACCTGCCAGCCCGACGCTCCCAGGGTGAGCGCCGCCTCTTCCTCGTTGCTGCCCTGGCTCTGCATCAGGGGCAGCACCTCGCGGGCCACGAAGGGCAGGGTCACGAAGGTGGTCGCGAGCACGATGCCGGGCACCGCGAAGATGATCTGCACGTCGTGCGCCTCGAGCAGCGGCCCGAACAGCCCCTGCCGGCCGAAGAGCAACACGAAGATGAGGCCGGCGATGACCGGCGAGATGCTGAAGGGCAGATCGATGAGCGTGGTGAGCACGCCCTTGCCCCGGAAGTCGTAGCGGGCGATCAGCCAGGCGGCCGCCACGCCGAAGGCGGTGTTGAGCGGCACCGAGATCGCCGCCGTGAGCAGCGTCAGGCGGATCGCGGCCCAGGTCTCGGGCTCCCGCAGCGCGGCGAGGAAGCGCCCCGCGCCCTGACCGAAGGCCTGCACGAGCACCGAGGCCAGCGGCACCACCACCGAGAGCCCCAGGAAGGCGATCGCCACCGCGATGGCCGAATACCGGACCAGCGCCGGCTCGCGGATCGCATCCGACCCGGTGGCGCTCACCGCAGCCCCCGCGCCCGTCGCACCCGGGCCTGGAAGAGGTTCACCAGCAGGAGCAGCGCGAAGGAGACCGCGAGCATCACCACCGCCACCGCGGTGGCCCCCGCGTAGTCGTACTGCTCGAGCTTGGTGACGATGAGCAGGGGAACGATCTCGGTGCGCAGCGGCATGTTCCCCGAGATGAAGATGATCGAGCCGTACTCGCCGAGGCCCCGGGCGAAGGCGAGCGACACCCCGGTGAGCAGCGCCGGAGCGAAGGTGGGGAAGATGACGCGGAAGAAGGTGGCGACGCGGGAAGCGCCGAGGGTGGCGGCCGCCTCTTCGACCTTGGGGTCGAGCTCGTGCAGCACCGGCTCCACCGTGCGCACCACGAAGGGCAGGCCCACGAAGACCAGCGCCACCGTCACGCCCAGGCGGGTGTAGGCCACCGAGATGCCGTGGGGCTCGAGCAGGCTGCCGAGCCACCCGTCCTGGCCGTAGACGGTCGCGAGCGCGATGCCGGCGACCGCGGTGGGCAACGCGAAGGGCAGGTCGACCAGCGCGTCGAGCACCCGCCGCCCGAAGAAGCGGTAGCGGACGAGCACCCAGGCGACCAGGGTGCCGAAGACGCCGTTCACCAGCGCCGCCGCGAGCGAGGCGCCGACGCTCAAGGCGAAGGCTGCCCGCGCCCGGGGGCCGGTGATCGACGTGCTGAAGTCCGACCAGTCGACGCCGCTCGCCTTGACGATCAACGCCGTCAACGGGAGCAGCACCATCAGGCACACCGTGAAGAGCGTGATCCCGAGCGACAGGCCGTACCCGGGCA
This sequence comes from Myxococcaceae bacterium, assembly GCA_019694595.1. Classification (GTDB taxonomy): domain Bacteria; phylum Myxococcota; class Myxococcia; order Myxococcales; family Myxococcaceae; genus JAIBBQ01. Next base: position 4,335 of record JAIBBQ010000153.1, on the reverse strand, counting down.
ACACGCCGGCGCGGCGGGTGAAGGGCAGGGCGCTCACTTCCCGCCTTCGTAGATCTGATCGAACACCCCGCGGTCGGCGAAGTGCGTCTGCTGCGCCTTGGTCCACCCGCCGAAGACCTCGTCGATGGTGAACAGCTGCGGGCGTTCGGGCTGCGCTCCGGTCCGCGGCCGGAAGTGGTGCTTGGCCACGATGGCCTGGCCTTCGGGCGTGTAGAGGAAGTCGAGGTAGGCCTGGGCCACCTTCCGGGTGCCGTGCTTGTCGGCGTACCGATCGACCACGGTGACTGGCGGCTCGGCGAGGATGCTCACCGACGGCGTGATGATCTCGAAGCGGTCCTTGCCCAGCTCCTGGGTGAGCAGGAAGGCCTCGTTTTCCCACGCCAGCAGCACGTGGCCGATGTTGCGCTGGCCGAAGGTGGTGGTGGCTCCCCGCGCCCCCGAATCGAGGATCGGCACCTGCCGGTAGAGCTGGGTCACGAAGTCCCGGGCCTTGGCCTCGTCGCCGCCGTTCTTCCGCAGCGCAGAGCCCCAGGCCGCGAGGTAGTTCCACCGCGCGCCGCCCGAGGTCTTGGGGTTGGGGGTCACCACCAGCACGCCGGGCTTGAGCAGGTCGTCCCAGTCGTGAATCTGCTTGGGGTTCCCCTTGCGCACCACGAAGACGATGGTCGAGGTGTACGGCGCCGACTGGTTCGGCAGGCGCTTCTGCCAGTCCGCGGGAATGAGCTTGCCCTTCTGGTGGAGCGCGTCGACGTCGTAGCCCAGCGCGAGCGTCGCCACGTCGGCCTCCAGCCCGTCGATCACCGCGCGGGCCTGCTTGCCCGAGCCGCCGTGCGACTGGTTGATGGTCACCGTCTCCCCGGTCTTCGCCTTCCACGCCTTGGCGAAGGCGGCGTTGACGTCCTGGTACAGCTCGCGGGTCGGGTCGTACGAGACGTTGAGCAGCGTGGTGTCGGCGAGCGCCGCGGTGCCAGCCAACGCGAACAGCAGTGCAAGGGGCTTCATGGTCGGTCCTCTCTAGAAGTTGGCCTGCAGGCGGGCGAAGAGCGCGCTCTCGGGGGCCCGGTTGCCGCCCGGCGCGCCGCCTTCGAACCAGGTCCGCTCGAACGACACCGAGCTGCGGACGCTCTGGGTGAGCGCCCAGTGCACCACGGCTCCGGCCGACCGCGTGGCGCTCGCCGACTTCGTGGGGTCGGCGAAGCCCGCGAACGTCGCGCCGTTGATGTGCAGCTCCTCGTAGCGCAGGCCGAGCTCCACGGCGCCGAAGCGGCCGTCGCCGGGCGCGAGGTCGTGGGCCGGGACCAGGCCGTCGAAGGTCGCCGCTTCGCCCGTCACCACCCACCCGGCCTGGATCACGAAGGCGTGGTTGGCCGACACCACGGTGTCGCTGCCGCGCGCGACGAGCTGCTGCGAATAGGCGTACTCGGCGAGCACCTCGAGCGGCCCGGCGAGCAACCGCAGGTGCGGTACCACGCGGGAATGGTCGCCCGCGGCCACCGCGTCGGCCACGAAGCTGAACTCGGCCTGCGTCCCCGGGCTCCGGTAGACCGCCAGGTTGGGCGCCGCCGCGGTGCCCTTCTGCGAGCCGTAGCTCGCGCCGATGCCCAGCCCCACGCCCTGGAGCACCGGAACCCCGGTGCGCTTGAACGGCTGCGCGGTCAGCTGCACGGCCACGTCCTTGCCGTCGGTGAGATCCACATCGCCGTTTCCGCTGTCCGGCACACCGTCGAAGACGCCCAGCGCGTAGGTGAAGAGACCGTCGCCGAGCTCTCCCCAGAGCTGCACCCCCACGTCGCGCGTCGCCAGCAGGTTCGACGGCGCGCTGAACTCCAGGAACAGCCGGTTGGCGTCGGTCTGCTGGCGCTCGAACCCGAGCGGTGGCTTGAATTTGCCCGCCCGCAGCCGCAGCCAGGTCACCGGGTGCAGGTCGGCGTAGGCATCGAAGAGCTGCGCCCGGCCTTCGCCGAACTCGGGCATCACCCGCACGTCGACCAGCTGCAGGAACGTCGCGTCGAGGATCGGCCGCGCACGGCGCACCTCGAGGTTCGACGGCAGCGCGGCGCTGAAGAAGGTGCGGCCGTCGAGCTGCAGGAGCCCGTGCACCCGCACCGAGAAGCTCCCGTCGGCGGTGCGCGCGGTGAGGCCGTTGGGGCCGATGCCGAAGGCGGGCGCGGCCTTGGCGCGTTCCGCTGCCGCCTCCGACTGCAGCTCGAGCTTGCGCTCGAGAATTCGCTCCCGCTGGTCGAGCGCCTCCAGCGTCGGTCCGTCTTCCACGACCCCGACGTCTTCCTGCGCCCAGGTGACGCTCGACGACGCCACCAGGATTGCTCCTGTCATGGAACGAATCACAATTTACTCCATCAGCTAAGTAGGGTTTGTGGCCCAAAAAAGAGCCGTGGTCAGATCTGGTAGCCGGTCGCTGGCGATGACAGCGCTCGCTTCGACTCCAGGAGCTGGCTTCGCGACAGCACGTCCGCGATCGTGGTCCCATCGAGAATCTTGGCAGTCGCATCGCGCACTTCCTTCATGAAGAACCGGGTACCGCAGACCGCTTCGTCGTGGCACTCAGGGCAGGGGGCGTAGGCGCTCTCGCTCACGCAGGGCATCAGCGCGACCGGCCCATCGAAGAGCCTGACGACCTGGCCGAGGGTGATCTCGGCGGGCGCCTTGCGCAGGGCGTAGCCGCCACCCTTGCCCTTCTTGCTCTGGAGGATGCCGTTGTTCTTGAGCTCGAGCAGGATCAACTCGAGGAACTTCCTCGGGATCTTCTCGTCTTCCGACAGGTCGGAGATGAGCACCGGCCCTTCGTGACGCCTCAGCGCCAGGTACTGGAGCGCACGGAGCGCGTACTTGGTCTTCTGAGAGAGAACCCGCATAGTCGATTAACTCCATGGAGATTGTCGCGTTTGTCGCACCACGTCAAGCGTGTATGGTGCCCGGCGACATGTTCGGCGCGGTCTGGCGTGACATCGAGGCAGCGCTGCGGCGAGACCCGGCGGCGAAGTCGAAGCTGGAGGTCATTCTCGCCTATCCGGGGGTGCACGCGCTGTTTCTCCACCGCGTGGCGCACCTGCTGTGGGAGCGCGACCGGCGCCTCACCGCCCGGCTCTTCTCCCACTACAACCGGTTCCTCACCGGCATCGAGATTCACCCCGGCGCGCGCATCGCCGACGGGGTCTTCATCGACCACGGCATGGGCGTGGTGATCGGCGAGACCGCGGTCATCGACGAAGGGTGCATCATCTACAAGGGCGTGGTGCTGGGCGGCACCAGCCTGGAGAAGAAGATTCGCCACCCGCACCTTCGCCGCAACGTGATCGTCGGCTCCAACGCGTGCGTGCTCGGGGCCATCGAAGTGGGAGAAGGCGCGCGCATCGGCAGCGGCTCGGTGGTGATCCGCGACGTGCCCCCGGGCGCGACGGTGGTCGGGGTGCCCGGCCGGGTGGTGCGCGAGCAGGGGCACACCTTCGTCGAGGAGCTCAACCACGCCTCGCTGCCCGACCCGGTGGCCGACGTGATGCGGACCCTCGCCGGGCACCAGGAAGCGATCGCCGAGCGTCTGGCAGCGCTCGAGGAGAAGCTCTCGTTGCCCAAGGCGCGTCCGCTCCGCCTCAAGAAGCAGCTGCTCGACGACGACGACGGGAATGCGGCCGACGCGGAGCGCGAACAGCGCCGCCGCGCCGGCTCGATCTTCTGACGCCGCGCCCTCAGGGGGCGTTGCAGTTCATGTAGCTGATGATCCGCGTGCGCTCCGCGGTGCTCAGCGTGCGACCCTGCGGCATGTTTCCGACGTTGATCCGCGAGGTGATCGACGTCTTGATGCTTCGCACGTAGCTCTGGCTGGTGAACTCGCCGGTGTGCGTGTGGCAGGAGTTGCAGTTCGTGTTGAAGAACGACTGCGCGTAGTTCGCCCAGGTGTCCACGCCGCAGCCACCCGCGCCGCCGCCCGAGCCACCCGCACCACCGCCCGACGAGCCGCCGCCTCCGCCAGCACCGCCGCCACCGCCGCTGCCGCCGCAGGTCTGACCGGACAGGGGCACGCAGTTCTTGCCGATGGTGGTGCCGTTTCCGTCGGTGATGCTCACGCAGCGCGCGTTGGCGCCGCACGTCTGGCCGGCGCTGCAGTCGGTGCCGCAGTAGTTGCCGAAGGAGAAGCCGAGGCAGAAGTTGTTCGCCCCGCCGCACTGGGTCGAGTCCGCGCACGACTTGCAGTAGGCGCTCGCGCTGCCGCCACCGGCGCCGCCGCCGTGACCACCGCCCGCGCCGCCACCCGCGGCACCGCCGCCGTCGCCTCCGCCGGCAGCACCACCGCCGGCCGCTCCGCCGCCCGCCGCGCCG
>JAIBBQ010000387.1 GCA_019694595.1 Myxococcaceae bacterium | reverse complement strand
GAGGCCTCGCCGGTCACCGGGTCGGTCTTGGGCTGCGCGCCGTGGGCCGTCGCGGCCAGCGCGCTCAACGCGAGTGCGAGAGTGCGCATGGGTTACTCGGTGGCGCCGAAGTTGAGTGCCAGGCTCAGCGAGACGCTCAGCACGTTGGTCGGCTTGGGAATCACCACCACGGTGTCCATCACGTCGAGCCGGTAGCTGACCCAGCGGTTCTGGAAGACGCGCAGCCCGCCGCCGAGGTCGACGCCCGGGCGGAAGCCCGACTGGGTGAACTTCTGCACCGACGCCCCGCCGATGAGGTGGAAGTCGAGGTGCAGCACCCAGCGGTTGAGCAGCGCGAACTTCCCGTAGAACGGGGTCCACAGCACGTCGGAGCCGACGAAGAAGTTCACCTCGTCGAAGGTGGTGGGCAGCACGCCGAAGTCACGCTCCAGCTGCTCGCGCAGGCCGGTGCCCAGGTTGTAGCTGTAGCCGCCGCGGCCCACCGTCCACGCGAAGCTGTCGTTGAAGTGGTACGTGTAACCGAGCTGCGCGTAGAGCCCCTTGTAGAAGGCGTCGATGGGGAGCACGCCCGCGGTCACGGTGAGCTCGTGGTTCATGCGGAACGCCCGCTCTTGAATCGCGGAGATGCGCCCGGGGTTCTCCAGCGCCTCCGTCTGCGCGGTGGCGGCGGCGGCGATCAGCAGGGCAGCGGCGGCGGCGATACGGCTCACGGGAAGCCCCCTCGGCTAGAGCGGCAAGGCGCGCGATTCGAGCCCCTGCCGACGCCCTTGGCAAGGAAGGAAACGCGCCTTTCGAACCGGACCTTTCCGTCAAAGGGCGTGCGGCGGGGGCGGGGCTACTTCCCGACGAGGATGAACGGGTACGACACCGAGACCGTGCCGCCGGTCGGTGGGGGGAACGACCACTTCGCCACCGTCTTGATGACGCAGTCGTCGAGCGGGCTCGGCGGCAGGTCGCTGGAAGCGACCTTCGGCCACTGGACCTCGCCCTTGAGGCCGATCACGAAGCTCACCACCAGCTTGCCGTGGAACTTGGGGTTCGCTTCCAGCTCCTTCTGGTAGCAGGCGCGCACCTCGTGGGCGTGCTGGGTGACGACCTTGCGCACCAGCTCCTTGTCGATGGTGCCTTCGCCTTTCGGGGCCGCGGCGCCGGCATCGGCGGCCTTGCCCGCGGCGAGGACCTGGGCGGCGAGGAGACTCACGAGGAGGAAGAAGGAGCGCATGTCCGCCGCCTAGCACTCCTTCGGCTCGGAGCTGAAGGGCGCTTCAGCGCCGCGGCGCGCCGCCATCGAGCCGCAGCGCATCGACGAAGCCCGCGTCGATGGGCGGCACCACGGGCGGCGGCGGCGCGGGCGGACGGGCGGGCGTCGCCCGGCCGGGGCCGATGGTCCCGAAGCGGGTGTTCTCTCCGTACGGGGGCGCCACGTTGGCCCAGGCGGCGGCGCCGAGCGGGCCGAGCACCGCGAGCGCGGTCGCCCAGGCGAGCGCGCGCACCTGCGTCAGTACCCGACGGAGTTGAAGAGGAACGGGTAGCTGATGACCACGCCGGCGCCCTTGGCGGGCGGGAACTTCCACGTCTTCAGCGACGCGAGGATGCACGACTCCACCGCGGCGCTCTTCATCGACGAGCTCTTGGTGCGGGCGGTGGTCACCTGACCCACGGTGGAGATGTTCCACTCGAGGACGATCTTCCCTTGCAGGCCGGCTTCCTTGAGCAGCGCGCGCTCGTAGCAGGCCGACACCTCGGCGAGGTGGGAGTTGATGACCTTGGCCACCGCCTCGCGGTCGATGGTGCCCTGCACGCCGATGGCGCGGGTCGACGCGCGCGCCACCGTGCCTTGCACCGCGCCCTTGCCGACGTTGCCCGCGCCCAGCGCGCCGATGCCCGCGCCGCCCTTGCCGCGCAGCACCTCGAGGCCCTTGGTGCCCGCGCCGCCCGCCCCGCCGCCGCCCAGCCCGAAGGTGCCCAGGCCCGCGTTGGCGATGGGCGCCTTGCCGAGCAGCCCGGACAGCTTGAAGTCGTTCTTGGCGTCCTTCTTCCCGGGGCCGTTGCCCAGCTTGTCCACCGCGGCGAGCAGGTCCTTCATCGCCGGGCCGGCGGCGGTCAGCTTCTCGAGCGACTTGAGCGCCTTCTGCGTCTCGGGCGGCGTCACCGCGGCGACCGGCGGCGGCAGCGCCTTCGGCGGCGGCGTCTTCTCGACCACCGGCTTGGGCTCTTCCTTCTTCTTGGGCTTGAGCTCCTCGAGCCGCTTCTGCGCCTCTTCCTTCTTCTTGGGCGACGGCGCGATGAGCCGCACCGCGACCGGCGCCACCGACTTGCCCTGGAAGTCGGGGCCGTCGAGCGACGGCGCGAACATGATGACGGCGGCCCCGGCCGCCCCCATCACCACCAGGAGGAAGAGGAGCAGCCACGGCATGCCCGCGAGCGGGTTGACGAACTCGGTCTTGAGCGGCGGCTGCACGTACGCCACCAGCGACATGTCGTCTTCGCCGGAGAAGCGCACCGCCATGCCGGTGGACAGGGTGATGGCCTTGCCCTGGCCGGCCGGCTCGAGCTGCTCGTGCGGCAGCGGGTAGAAGTTGCCGTCGTCGGCGCGCCGCTCCACCGCCGCGCCGGGCGGCACCGCGATGCGGAAGGCTTCACCCTTCTGGCGGGCGAAGACGAAGCCGCCTTCGGGCACCTTGAAGCCCCACAGCGGCATGCCTGCCTGGTCGTCGGGCGCGCCCACCACCGGCTTCTTGTCGGGGATGTGGGCGTAAGAGCGCGAGGCCTTGCGCGTCTCGCCCCAGTAGAGCTCGAGGAAGAGCGCCGGCTTTCGCTTGCCTTCGCTGGCCGACGGCGCCGCGGGCACCGACACCCGCCTTCGCGCGGCGGCGGCCGGGGCGGCCCGGGCCGGGGCCGGGGCAGGGCGCCTGGCGGGGGCGGG
>JAIBBQ010000152.1 GCA_019694595.1 Myxococcaceae bacterium | reverse complement strand
CGCCGCTGGAGGCCGCGCCGCCACCGCTGGAGGCCGCACCGCCGCCGGAGCCGGTGCCCACCGGCGCCGAGCCGCACGCCGCGCCGCCGCCCACCGCGAGCGCCACCACCGCCAGCGCCGCAGCGCCCAGCGAGATCCGCGTCCAACCCATGGCATCGCTCCTTCGCCCGTCGGCCCTGCAGGCGGTGTCGGGCGCCTCGTAGCTCAGCCGTCGATGGGGCACCACTCGCGGCGCGCGGGCACCGACACCAGCTCGCGCGAGTCGAGCCACGCGCCGGTGAGCGCCTTGCCGTAGCAGCAGCCGGTATCGAGCCCCAGCGCGTAGGGGTGCCGCTGCAGCCCGCGCAGCGCGTCGTGGCCGAACATCACGAAGCGCGGACCGGCCCACTTGGACGCCCAGGGTGCGCCGCCGTCGACGCGCTTCGAGCCCTTCCCCGTCTCGTCGATGCTGCGCAGGTTGAGCAGGTCGTCCTTCTCCTGCAGCTTGAGCGCGACGCCCGGCAGCAGGCCCGCGTGCACCACCAGGGTGTTCACCTCGGGGAAGTCGAGCCACAGGGGCAGCGCTTCCAGCGTGCGCCAGTCGTCCTCGCTCAGGCTCGCGGCGACCTGCGCGTGGTGCGCCTTGAGCGGCTGCCCCGCGCGGTGCTTGAGCACGTGCGCGTCGTGGTTGCCGAGCACCGCCTTCGCTTGGAGCCTTCGCACCAGGCCGAGCACCCCGGCGGAGTCCGGGCCCTTCGCCACCAGGTCGCCCACCAGGACCAGCGCGTCGTGGCCGGCGCGGAACGAGGCCGCCTCGAGCAGGTCCTCGAGCTCCTGCCGGCACCCGTGCACGTCGCCCACCACCAGCGTGCGGCCGCTGCTCATCGCGGCCCCTGCGCGCGCACCACCGTCACCTGCGCCGAGCTGCCCTCGATGACGCCGCTCGCGGGCAGCGGCTCCGCGCGGCCACCCAGGCACTCGGAGAGGAAGGCCTCGGTGCGCGCGGCGAAGTCGAGCCGGTTCTCCGCCCGCACCAGGCCGTGGCCCTCGTCGGGGTACATCACGTAGGTGACGCCGCGGCCGGCGGCGCCGAGCGCCTTCACCATCTGGTCCGACTCCGCGCGCTTCACCCGCGGGTCGTTGAGCCCCTGGCCGATGAGCAGCGGTTTCACGATGCGGTCCGCGGCGAAGGCCGGGCTCGCGGCCCGCAGGAGCGCCTGGTCCGCCACCGGGTCCCCGATGCGCTTGAGGAACATCTTCTTCATCGCGTCCCAGTACGGGGGCACCGAGGCGAGCAAGGTGAAGAGGTTCGCCGGGCCCACCAGGTCCACCGCGCAGCGGTAGTCGCCGGTGGTGGCGCCCACCAGCGCCGCGTACCCGCCGTAGCTCTGCCCGAGAATGGCGATGCGCTCGCGGTCGGCGATGCCCTGCGCCACCGCCCACGCCGCGCCGTCGGCGAGGTCGTCCTGCATCGCCTTGCCCCACTGCTTGTTGCCCGCGTTGAGGTGCCGCTTCCCGAAGCCGGTGGAGCCCCGGTAGTTCACCCGCAGCACCGCGTAGCCGCGCGAGGCGAGCCACTGCGTCTGCGGCGCGAAGCCCCACTCGTCGCGCGACCACGGGCCTCCGTGCACCTGCACCACGAGGGGAAAGGGACCGGGGCCTTCGCCCGGAGGCCGCGCCAGGAACGCCGGGAGCTTGAGGCCGTCGCGCGCGGTGACCGTCACCGGCTCCAGCGGCGCGAGCGTCACCCCGTCGAGCGCGGGGTACGCGGAGAAGAGCGGGCTCAGGCGCTTCGCGGCGCGCTCCCAGAGGAAGAAGCGCGGCGGAGCGTCGTCGCGGGCGATGGCCACCGTCCACACCTGGTCGGCACGGTCTCGGCTGAGCAGCGACAGCAGCCCGGGCGCCTGCGCGCCGATGGCCTCGAAGTCGCCGCGCACCCCGTCGACGTACTGCCACACCGGCTTGCCGTCTTCCTCCACCCGCACCGCCTGCACCACGAAGCGCGACGGGTGGAACACCACCTCGCGCACGTCGCTCGTCGGGTGACGCGCCACCGTGCGCTCGGCGCCGGTGCTCAGGACCTTGTCCAGCACCCGGGTGGTGTCCGACAGCAGCGAGGAGGTGAGGAAGACGCTCTTGCCTTCGAAGCCGAAGCCCACCACGCCGAGTTCTTCTTCCACCCCCGCGGAGACGAGCGCGCGCCAGGGCGCCTTGGGGCCTTCGCGCACCCGCACCTCGGTGGCGCCGGAGCGCAGCGTCGCCACCGCGCCGCGCACCTGGAAGGCGGGGTCCACCACCCAGGCGGTGACGTCGCCGGGGTTCCGGGTGTCGAGCGTGAGCGCCCCGGTGGACAGGGTGAGCCGGAGCACGTCGAAGGCCTTGCGGTCGCGCTGGTTCATCGTCACCAGCACCTGGTCCGGCACCTTGGGGTTGGTGGCGAGGAGGTCGACCCGCACCCCGGCGAAGGGCGTCAGCTCGCGGCGGTTGCCGTCGAGCGCGTCGATGGCCGCGAGGTGGAAGTTCTCGTCGCCGTCCTCGTCCTGCAGCACCAGGAGCGTGCGCGAGTCTTCCGCCCAGGCGAAGCGCCGCAGCGAGCGGCGCGGCTCCTGGGTGAGCACCTTGGCCTGGGCGTCGGTGCCCGACAGCGGGCGCACCACGAGCTGGGAGACCTGGTTGCGGTCCACCGCCAGGTAGGCGAGCAGCGACGCGTCGGGGGACAGCTGCGGAGCGCTGCGCTCCGGCGTGCCGAGGAAGGCCGCGCGGGGAGTGAGGGTCGGCGTCGCGGCGCAGAGCAGCGCGAGCGCCGCCCAGGTCACGCCAGCGTCTCCTCGAGGAAGCCCAGCGTCCGCTCGAAGGCGAGCGCGGCGTCCTTCTCGGAGTAGGCCGGCCGGGTCTCGTTGAAGAAGGCGTGCCCGGCGTCGTAGCGGTGGAACTGGAAGCGGCCCTTGGCGGCGGTGAGGTCGGCGGCGAGCGCGTCGACCTTCGCCGGGGTGCACCAGTCGTCGCGCTGGGCGAAGTGACCCTGCACCCGCGCGCGGATGCTGCGCACCTGGCCGGCCGAGAGCTGGCCGATGCCGTAGAAGGGCACGCAGGCGAGGAAGCCGGGGTGCGCGGCGGAAGCCGAGAGCGCGAGCGCGCCGCCCAGGCAGAAGCCCACCACGCCGACCTTCTTGCCCTGCGCGGCGAGCGCTTCCTGCGCGGTGCCGATGGCCCACATCGCCCGCTTGTGGTCGAGCCCGCCGCGGAGCACCTCGGCCTCGGCCTCGGTGGTGGCGACCTTGCCGTCGAAGAGGTCGATGGCGAAGGTGGTGTACCCGGCCTTCGCGAAGCGGTCGGCGACCGCCTTGATGTGGGCGTTCACGCCCCACCACTCGTGAATCAGCACCAGGGCGCGCGTCCCGGACGCAGGAGCGAGGTACCCGGGCAGCGACCGGCCTTCGTGGGTGAGCGGATCAGACATGGCGGGCCTCATACCTCAAGGGCGGCCAGAGGGGCCGATCTCTCTCCAGGGCCTGTTTTCAGGGCCCGTGCGGGTGGGCCTCTTCCTCGAGCGCCCGGCCCTTGGCCTTGCAGTCCTTGAGGGCTGCTTCCAGGACCGCGCGCATCCCCCCGTCGGCGGTGCCCAGGGCCTTGGCGTACTGGACGCAGGTCTCCGACAGGGCGCGCTCCTGCTCGGTCATGGCGTCGTCCTCGGGGTGGGCCAGCGGGGGCGGCGGGGGCCGTTGCCGCGCCTGCAGCACCGCGTGCTCGAGCGTGCGCGCGTCCTTCGACGACGGGGTGTTCTCCCCCACCGCCTTGAGTTCCTGGAGCACGGGGTCGAACTTCGGACTCGACGGCGGCACCTTGGCGTCGACCAGCGCCCGGTACTGGGCCTTGGCCTTGGCGAGGTGCTCGGCCGCCTGGACCTTCTCCTTGTCGTCGCAGGCGAGCAGCGCCACGCCGCACAGCCACCACCACCTCATGACCGGCGGCGCCTCGCGAGCAGTGCCAGCGCGGCGAAGAGCCCGGCCACCGGCCCGCTCTGGCAGCCACAGCCGGACGGGGCGTCCGTGGTGCCGCCGCCCTGGCCTCCGCCGCTCGAGCTCGCCGTGCCACCGCCGCTGGCATCGGCGCCGCCGCCGCTGGCCGCCGCGCCCCCGCCGGGCGCGCCGCCACCGGAAGCGCCACTGCCGCCACCAGTCCCGCTGCTGCTGCCGGCATCGGGGTGGGTGAAGCCGCCCGGCGGAGGGAAGCCGACGAGCACCGGATCCACCGACGGCACCGCGCGCGAGCAGCTCCCCGAGAAGCCGGAGAGCTCGGGGGCGCCGGCCTCGGCCCAGGCGCTCCACACCATGCTCGACAGCAGCGTGAGCGCGTCGCCCCAGCGCCGCGCGGTGAGGTCCTTGCTCCCGGAGTACAGCACCGCGAGGTCGTAGCCGCCGTCGGGCAGGTAGGCGGTCTGATCCACCGCGAGCAGCTGCGGCAGCACGCCGTTGCCCACGCGCACCACGTCGAAGATGTTGTTGCGCGGGTCGGCCTTGCCGCTGGTGCCGTAGTAGCCCTTGGCGGCGGCGGCGAGGCCGTTCAGGTTCGCGGTGCTGTTGAGCATGTCCGACTCCCAGCGCGAGTGGAGCCCGCCGGGGTCGAAGTTCTTGGTGTCGTGCAGCAGCGAGAAGCTGTCGGTGACGTAGTGGGAGAAGATGAAGACCTGGGTGAGGATCTTCGCCTCGTCCTTCGCGCGGAAGGCTTCCACCAGCGCGGCGTAGAGCTCTTCCACCCGCCACGGCACGCGCCCGTTTCGCTGCGCGTTGGTGGCGCCCACCTTGGCCACCACGTCCTCGTAGCGGCGCGGGTAGCTGTCGATGGGCTGGATCCAATCGATCTCCAGGTAGTGGCGCGGCCACTCGTCGGGGTCGTAGTTGGCGCCCGCGCTCATGTACCGCCAGCGGTCGGGGTCGCACGCCGAGTCCTGCAGGTTGAAGGTCTGCTTCGATGCCAGCCACGCCTTGAGGCAGCTGTTCGAAGGCAGCGGGTCCTGCATCAGCGACGCGAGCTTGCGGTGGCCGTCGAAGCCCCAGCCGAAGGCCAGCGCAGGCGTGACGAGGAGAAGAGCGAGGAGTGCGCGCACGGGCCGTGACTTAGTCCGCCGCGATGTAGGCAAGGCAACCACCTCACCCGAAAAATCTGCGGGGGGTGGGATTGACCCGCAACTCCTGCACCGACTACGCGGCGCCTCCTTCAAGGGGGGGCGGACTGCAGCACCGCTTCCGAAAAAAGCCGGTCGTCGTCTCCGCCTCTCACGCGCACCGAAGTTCACGGAGTCAGTTCATGAAGAAGCTTCTGGCCGGAGCCCTGGCGCTCCTGAGCGTCGCCTGTGGCGTCGACGAGCGCGAGTCGCGGCTCGCCACTTCCCGCAGCGCGCTCGGCACCGACCTCGCCCAGTACTCCTTCGAGAGTGGCACCCAGGGCTGGGTGAAGAACGGCGCGCGCATCACCTCGGTCGCGGTCTCCACCGCGCAGAATTTTCTGGGCAACCAGTCCCTCGCGGTGAACATCACCACCACCGGCAGCGCCAACGCGCAGCAGGTGACGGTGCCGGCCACGGCGCTCATTCCTGGCAAGACGGTGCAGTTCCACGTCTTCCTGCCCACCGGCATGAGGCTCGGCTCGCTCACCGTCTTCGGCCAGGAGAACGCGTCGACGAGCTGGCGGTGGACCGGCAACTGGCAGCCGGTGGCGGCGCTCAAGCTCGGGCAATGGAACACGCTCACCATCACCCTGCCCGCCAACGCCGGCCCGCTGCAGGCGCTCGGCGTGGAGTTCAACCTGAACGGCGCCTGGACCGGCACCGCCTACGTGGACACCGTGGGCTGGGACATTCCCGACGCCGGCACGCCGGTGGTCGATTCCGGTACCCCGGTGGTGGATGCAGGCACCGACGCCGGCCAGCCGGTTGTCGATTCCGGCACCCCGGCGGTGGATGCGGGCACCGACGCCGGCCAGCCGGTTGTCGATTCCGGCACCCCGGCGGTGGATGCGGGCACCGACGCCGGCCAGCCGGTTGTCGATTCCGGCACCCCGGTGGTGGATGCGGGCGCGCCCGCCGATGCCGGCACGCCGGTTGTCGATTCCGGCACCCCGGTGGTTGACGCTGGCAGCCCGCCGGTCGACGCCGGCACTCCCGTGGTCGACGCGGGCACTCCCGTCGCCGATGCCGGCACTCCCGTCGTCGACGCTGGCACTCCCGTCGTCGATGCCGGCACGCCCGTCGTCGACGCGGGCACTCCGGCCTTCGACGCCGGCACGCCTTCGGGCCCGGTGACCGCGATCCGCTTCGGCGCCACCCAGGGGAAGGACGGCCTGGTCTCCAACGCGCCGGTCGACCCCAACCTGCGCACCGTGGCGGCCTGGGTCCACCTGCGCGCCACCACCACCAACCTGAGCCGGCAGCTCAACCTCTGGTCGCTGGAGAACGCGGCGCCCAGCAACACCTACCAGCTGATGCTGTCGACCTACCGGGTCGACCAGTTCGAGAGCCACGACAACCGCCAGGGCGGCTTCCTCTTCGCCAAGGTGGACCTCGGCTGGTGGTTCATCGCCGAGACCAACCGCTCCTCGGGCCCCAGCACCCGCCTGTACTTCAAGCGCCCGGGCACCTCGGCGCTCACCGTGGCCAGCGGCAACGCGCACCCGGCCATCACCGGCATCACCCGCTTCCTCGTCGGCACCGACGACGCCACCGGCCAGAACGAGTGGATGGACGGCGACATCACCGGCGTGAAGGTGTGGAACGCCGAGCTCAGCCAGGCCGAGCTCGAGCTCGAGGCGCAGCAGATTGCCCCGGTGCGCGCCGCCAACCTGCACGCCTTCTACCCGCTGCAGGACACCGCCTCGATGCTGAGTGACTTGAGCGGCAACGGCCGCAACCTGACGCCCATCACCGCGGGCGGCAGCTGGTCGGTGCAGCCCGGCCCCGCGGTCCCGTACGGGCCGGGCGGCGTGGTCGCGCCTCCGGCCGATGCCGGCACCCCGGTGTTCGACGCCGGCACGCCCGTCGTCGACGCGGGCACCCCGGTGGTCGATGCCGGTACCCCCGTCGTCGACGCGGGCACCCCGGTGGTCGATGCGGGCACGCCCGTGGTGGACGCGGGCTCGCCCGCCACCGACGCCGGCACGCCGGGCCTGCTCAGCGCCATTCGCTTCGGCGCCTCGCAGGGCAGCGACGGCCTCTTCTCCAGCGCCCCGGTGGACCCCAACCTGCGCACCGTCACCGCGTGGATCCGCCTGCGGGCCACCACCACCAACCTGAGCCGCCAGATGGTGGCCTGGTCCATCGAGAACAACACGCCCAGCACCGCCTACCAGCTGATGGTGAACACCTACCGCGTCGACCAGTGGGAGAGCCACGACAGCGCCCAGGGCGGCTTCCTCTTCGCGCGGGTGGACCTCGGCTGGTGGTTCGTCGCCGAGACCAACAACGCCTCCGGCCCCCGCACCCGCCTGCTCTTCAAGAAGGACGGCACCGGCCCGCTCACCGCGGCCAGCGGCAACACCCACCCCGCGGTCTCCGGGCTGACCCGCTTCCTCGTGGGCACCGACGACGCCACCGGCCAGAACGAGTGGCTCGACGGCGACCTCGCGGGCGTGAAGGTGTGGAACGCCGAGCTCACCGACGCGGAGATCGCCGCCGAGGCCGCGCAGCTCTCGCCGGTGCGCACCGCCAACCTGCACGCCTTCTACCCGCTGCAGTCCACCGCCACGATGCTCGGCGACCAGAGCGGCAACGGCCGCGACCTGACGCCCATCAAGCCGGGCGGCAGCTGGTCGGTGCAGACCGGCCCGTCGATTCCGTACTGAGGCGCGCTGGGCGCTCGCTACTCGCGGCGCTCGAGAATCGACAGCCCGAGCATCGCCACCAGGAAGGCGCGCACCTGGTGCTCCGCCTTGCCCGCGAGCGCGAACAGCTCGCCGGTGGTGCGGTTGCCGTCGATCTTCGGCAGGAGCTGCGCTTCCCACTTCTCGAGCTCGAGCTCGTTGAGCTGGTAGGCGGGCTGCGGCGACGGCCAGAGCCGGTCTTCCGGGGCCGCGATGCGCGTCAGCCGCTCGGGGCGGTAGAGCTTCTTCACCCCGCGGATGATGAGGTTGCCGGGGTGCACGTCGAGCTTGATGACCTCGGCGCGCGCCTTCTCCGCGAAGCTCAGGGTGTACTCGCCCGCGTCCCAGCCGAAGAGGCTGTAGATGATGCTCTTCACCTGCTGGCCCACGTAATAGAGCCGCTCGGTGTCCTTGAGCAGGCCGCGCTCCACCAGCACGTCTCCCGTGCGGCGGCCCGACTGACGCGCGACCACCGCCACGTCCTCGAGCTGCTCGGCCTTGATCTTCCCCACCCGCACCAGGAACGGCCCGAAGCGGTCGGACACCAGGTTCGACAGCGCGAACACCGGCTGACCGCCCTCGAAGTAGATGACCTTCTTCACCTTGCCTCGAGTGACGGTCAGCTCGCCGGTCTCCCGGGCGAGCCAGAAGGCGTTGATGAGGCCCGGGAGGCTGTCGCCGAGCTGACCGGTGCGCGCGGCGGCGCCCTGGCGCACCGGCGCTTCCGGCTGGGCCGGGACCCGGCGGCCCGGCAGCGGGCCCGACGACGGCGCCGCGGTGAGGTTGGCCCCGCGCAGCTCGGCGGAGATGTCGCCGCCGCCGGTGACCTTGATCTTCCCGGTGAGCTCCATCGCCTGGCTGGCGTCGTCTTCCACGTCGATCTGCAGGTCGAGCTCGAAGTCGTCGGGCATCGCCGGCGGCGCGGTGACCAGCGCGGGCACCTGCTGGCGCACCGCTTCCAGCAGCTTCTTGGCGTCGAAGGGCTTCTCGAAGTACCCCACCGCGCCGTGGCGCTGCTTCGCCTCGTGCGCGTGCGTGCCGCCCTTGAAGACGCCGGTCATGAAGATGATGGGCAGGTTGGGGAACAGCGTGCGCAGCTGATCCGCCAGCGGAAAGCCCATCAAATCCGGAAGCAACACGTCGAGCACCGCGAGCGCCGGCGGGGTCGCCTTGGCGGCGTCGAGCGCCGGCCGGCCCTTGCCGAAGCCGAGCACCGTGTAGCCAGACTCCTCGAAGAGCTGGGTGAGAATCGCCAGCAGCTCCTTGTTGTCGTCGACGACGAGCAGCGTGGGCGGCATGGGCCGCAGGCTGCCAGAAGCGGCCCGACGTGGCCACGTTCCCGACGAAGCGCTACGGTGCGCGCCGATGCGTTGGGTCCTCCTCCTGATGCTGCTCTCGGTGCCCGCCCTGGCCAGCGATGCCGGGCCGGAGCTCACCGACGCGTCGCTGCCCGACGCTTCCATGGGCGACGGCAACCCCAACATGAGCGAGGAAGGCGAAGACGGGCAGCTGCCGGTCTTCTGCCAGCTCCAGCGCGACTGCGAGCGCGGCTTCACCTGCATCGACGGCAAGTGCCGCTACACCGGGGCCCGCACCGCCACCTGCCAGGGCTGCGGCGGCTCGGCGATGGGCGCGCTCTTCGTCGGTGTGGGCGTGCTGCTCAGCCGCCGGCGCGCAGCCAGGCCGTGAGCGCGTAGCGCTCCACCGTCGCCGGCAACACCTCGTGCAGGACCAGGTGGGAACGGAAGACCACCAGCGTGCCCGCGCGGGGGGCCACGTCCACCGCGCCTCCGTCGAGGTGCAGCCGCAGCGCACCGCCGTGCGCCGGCTCCCAGCCCGGGTTCAGGTAGGCGATGGCGGTGATGCGCCGGGCCTCGTCGGCGCGGAAGGTGTCGCGGTGCGCGGCGTAGAAGCCGCCCGGCGCGTAGCGCGCGAGCTGCAGCTCGAAGCCGGTGAGCCCCAGGTACGCGCCGCGGTTGAGCTCCAGCCGCAGCGCTTCCACGTGGCGGGCGAAGGTGGCGAGGGCGCCCTCGCCGTGCGGCTCGACCCACAGCGTCTCGTCGCGGCGCACCTCGTCGGACACCGCGCGGCCCTTCCCCGTCCCCGCGCGGACCCGGCCGCCCAGGCCCTGCGCCTCGGCGCGGGCGGCGGCGGCGAGCGCGTCCGGGAAGGCCGCGGGCCGCACCACCACCGCGCGCTCGCCGAGCTCCTGCAGCGCCTGGTCGTCGAGGAAGGGCACCCTGAACGCCGCTCATGCCCCACGCCACGGCAATGCGCCACAGGCGGCACGCGCACCGGTATGGTGGCGCCATGTCGTTCGTGGACATTCCCATGCCGCACGGGCGCCTCGAGGCGCTGTTCTGGCAGGAGCCGTCACCCCGCTTCGCCGCGGTGATCTGCCACCCGCACCCGCTGCACGGCGGCACCATGCACAACCACGTCACCTACCGCGCCGCCCAGGCGCTGCGGAACGCGGGGGGCTCGGTGCTGCGCTTCAACTTCCGGGGCGTGGGCCGCTCGACCGGCACCCACGACTTCGGCGCCGGTGAGGTCGACGACGCCCGCGCGGCCCTGGCGCAGGTGGCGCAGGCGCAGCCGGGCGTGCCGCTGGTGCTGGGCGGCTTCAGCTTCGGGTGCCGCACCGCGCTCGAGCTCGCGCTCCAGGAGCCGCGGGTGACCTGCGTGCTCGCGGTGGGCCTGGCGGTCGACACCTTCGACGTGGGCTTCGTCTCCAAGCTCGAGACGCGCACCGCCTTCGTGCACTCCGAGCACGACGAGTTCGGCGCGGTGGCCTCGCTGGAAGCGCTGCGGGCGAAGATCTCCGGCGCCGAGACCAGGCTCTTCGTGGTGCCGGGCGCCGACCACCTGTGCACCGGCAAGCTCGACGAGCTGTCGGCGACGCTCGAGCCCGCGGTCCGCTGGCTTCTGGAAACACTCCGGTGACGACGGCGGTCGTTTCTCCCCGCTCGAGCGCCAGGGCTTGGTAGGCGGCGGGCATGACGTCACGCCTGCGCTTCCTCGCCCTGCTCGCCCTCGCCGCCTGCTCCTCCAAGGACCCCGGCTCCACCGAGTGCGTCGACGACTCCGCCTGTCAGCTGACCGCGACCTGCGTCAACGGCGTCTGCACCGGCTGCCCCACCTGCAGCGACGGCACCGAGTGCGTGCGCGGCAGCTGCCTGCCCCACGCCTGCGGCGAGGTGGCCTGCGGCGCCGGCCAGGTCTGCAAGAACGGCGGCTGCCTCGAGCCCGAGTGCGTGGGCGTCAACTGCAGCGGCGCCGAGGTCTGCTCGAAGGGCGTCTGCTACCCGCGCAGCTGCGAAGGCCAGGCGTGCGGCTCGACGGAGATCTGCGTCAACGACGCGTGCGTGAAGCTCGGCTGCCAGGGCATCAGCTGCAGCGACGCCGAGACCTGCGTGCACGGCGCCTGCGCCCCCAAGGTGTGCAACGGGCAGCGCTGCGCCGACGGCGCGGTGTGCGAGAACGGCCTCTGCGTCACCGAGCGGTGCTTCGGCGTGCAGTGTCCCGTGGGCACCGGCTGCCTCGGCGGCCTCTGCCTGCCCACCGCGTGCGACGGCGGCGCCTGCCCCGGCCGCCAGCTCTGCGTCGGCGGCACCTGCCAGGACCAGACCTGCAACGGCCTGCACTGCAGCGGCGAGGACGCGGGCGCCCGCTGCGCCGGCGGAGCCTGCGTGGCCTGCGCGGGGCCGGAGAAGAACTGCCACGACGGGCTCGACGACGACTGCGATGGGCTCACCGACTGCGCGGACAGCGACTGCGACCAGACGGCGTGCGACGACGGCGACGCCTGCACCACGGGCGAGCTCTGCACCGCGGGCGCGTGCGGCGGGGGCGGGCGCCGCAACTGCTCCGCCCCCCCGGGCATCTGCTTCGACTCCGTCGGCGTGTGCGACAGCGCCAGCGGCTCGTGCGTCTATTCGCCCAAGCCCGCGGGCGCGCTCTGCGAGAGCAGCAGCTCCTGCGTCAGCGGCAAGACCTGCGACGGCGCCGGGGCGTGCGACGGCGGCACCGCGGCCATGTGCAACACGCCGCCCGGCCCCTGCTTCGCGCCCGCGGGCACCTGCAACACCCAGGACGGCGGCTGCGTCTACATGCCCAAGGCGATGGGCACCGCCTGCGACGACGGCAACGCCTGCACCACCGGCACCACCTGCAATGCGCAGGGCCAGTGCGCGGGCGGCACCGCGGTGACCTGCACCGCGAGCCCGGGGCCGTGCTTCGCCGCCACCGGCACCTGCAACCCGGCCGACGCCGGCTGCAGCTACCCGCAGAAGGGCACCGGCACCGCGTGCACCACCAGCAACCCCTGCGTCAGCGGCGCCACCTGCAACGCCGCCGGCGTGTGCAGCGGAGGCTCGGTGTGCCCCAACACCAACACCTGTCAGACGGTCGCCTGCGTGGGCAACAAGTGCGTGGCCACCGCCAAGGGCGACGGCGCCTCGTGCGGCACCGCGGCGGCGAGCCGCTGCTGCAACGGCAGCTGCGTGGACATCTCGAGCAACACCGCGAACTGCGGCGGCTGCGGCACCAAGTGCGCCTCGGGCCGCGCCTGTCAGTCGATCAGCGTCACCACCGGCTGCACGCCCCACCCCGCGTCCACCACCGGCCGCTGCGTGTGCGCGGGCGCCACCGCGGAGTGCAGCCGCGGGCAGATCTGCCGCGCGGGCCAGACCTCGTACAACAACCTCTGCACCCCCAACGGCGCGAGCAACTGCGCTCCGGGTGAGAAGTTCGTCGACGTGAACTTCTGCCCGAACTACTGCTCGTACTGAGCATGAACTTCGAGCCGAGCGAGCGCAGCCAGCGGTTCCGGGAGAAGGTCGAACGCTTCATCGCCGAGCAGGTGGCGCCGGTGGAGCCGGGCATCCTCGCGCGCCACGCCGCCCAGGGCGCCGACTGGACGCAGTGGAAGGTCGACCCCCAGGTCGACCTTCTCAAGGCGAAGGCGCGCGCCGCGGGCCTGTGGAACCTGTTCCTCCCCGACGAGAAGCTGGGCGCGGGGCTGACCACGCTGGAGTACGCGCCGGTCGCCGAGGCGATGGGCCACAGCCTGATCGCGCCCGAAGTCTTCAACTGCAGCGCGCCGGACACCGGCAACATGGAGGTGCTCTTCCGCTACGGGAGCCCCGCGCAGCAGGCGCAGTGGCTGATGCCGCTGCTCGACGGGTCGATTCGCTCGGTGTTCTGCATGACCGAGCCCGACGCCGCGTCGTCCGACGCCACCAACCTGAAGGCCACCGCGGTGGTCGACGGCGACGAGGTGGTGGTGAACGGCACCAAGTGGTGGTCGAGCGGCCTGGGGCACCCGCGCGCCAAGGTGTGCATCGTGATGGCGCGCACGCCGAGCGAGAGCGCCGACCGCCACCACCAGCACTCGATGGTGCTGGTGCCGCTCGACGCCAAGGGCGTCACCATTCGCCGCATGCTGCCGGTGTTCGGCGAGTACGACGCGCCGCACGGACACGGCGAGGTGAGCTTCGAGAACGTGCGCGTGCCATTGGCCAACCTCATCGCCGGACCGGGCCTGGGCTTCGAGATTGCCCAGGGGCGGCTGGGGCCGGGCCGCATCCACCACTGCATGCGCTGCCTGGGCGCAGCCGAAGAGGCACTGGCGCTCACGGTCAAGCGCGGCCTGTCGCGCGAGGCCTTCGGCAAGCCGCTGCTCAACCTGGGCGGCAACCGGGAGCGGGTGGCGCGCGCGCGCATCGCCATCGACCAGGCGCGGCTGCTGACGCTCTTCGCGGCGTGGAAGCTCGACGAGGTGGGGCCGCTGCTGGCGATGACGGAGATCTCCGCCATCAAGGTGGTGGCGCCTCAGGTGCTCCAGCAGGTGGTGGACGACGCCATGCAGGTGCACGGCGGCGCGGGCCTCTCGCACGACACGCTCCTCCCGGCCTTCTTCGCCCAGGCGCGCGCGCTTCGGCTGGCCGACGGCCCCGACGAGGTGCACCTCGGGCTGGTGGCGCGCCTCGAGCTGCAGAGGCACGGGGGGGGTACTCGCTAGGGTGGAGCACCGCGACGAGAAGCTCGAAGCGGCGCTCCTGGCGGCGGACGACCTCGCCGCGGTGAGCGCGGTGTACTCCGACTGGCTGCAGGAGCGCGGCGACGCGCTGGGCGAGCACCTCGCGCGCGCGCGGCAGGGTCTGTCGGTCGAGCCGTCGCGGTGGCTGGGGGCGCTCTACCCGATGATGGACGAAGGCGCGGTGGAGCTCGACTTCACCGCCGGCTGGGTCACCACGGCGCGCCTGCGCTTCACGCCCAAGCGGGTGCACGAGCCCATCTCGATGACCGCGGCGCTGGACGCGGTGCTCACTTCGCGGCTGTCGCTGCCGCTTCGACGGCTGGAGGTCGACTGCCGCGCGACCGCGCTCACCCCGGTCGCGGTGGTGGACGCGCTGGTGCGCCACCGGGCGCGCGCGCTCCGGGTGCTGCGCCTCGGCACCCGCTTCGACACCGAGGCCGCGCTGGATCCCGCGGCGGTGGAGCGGCTGCGAGCGCTGTCTCCCGGGCTCACCGAGGGGCCGGAGACCTGGCTGCCGGTGAAGGCGGCGTACGCGGTGAAGGTCCTCCGCGCGCCGGCGGGGCATCCGCTGCGGACCGGCGAGGTGGTCACCGTGGGCGCCGGGTACTACCTGCCGGAAGGGACCCTGGCGCGCCGCGGGCGGTACTTCGTGCTCACCGCGCGCAGAGCAGGCGCGGTGGTGCGTGCAGGTGCGCGGCAGCGGGTGGGCGCAGCGCTGGTGCAGCCCGGGCAGGTGGTGGAGCTGGAGCTGGGCGACGCGGTGGAGCTGGACTCGGGGCTGGTGCTGTCGCCGTTCGACCAGCGCTGAAGGCGTTGCCCGAATTTCCCCGCCGCGGGTCTGAAGGCCTTCGGAGGGTTCCCACCACATGCCTCGCGTGTCTTTCCGGCTCCTTGCAGCGTGCGTTGCACCACTCGTTCTCGTCGCCTGTTCGGGTTCGACCGAAGGCGCCTCCGGCGGAGGAAGTGGATCCTCGGGAGGTGGGATGTCGTCGTCCGGTGGCGGCAGTGCGGCGTCCGGTGGCGGCAGTGCGGCGTCCGGTGGCGGCAGTGCGGCGTCCGGTGGCGGCAGTGCGGCATCCGGTGGCGGCAGTGCGGCGTCCGGTGGCGGCAGCGCGGCGTCCG
>JAIBBQ010000151.1 GCA_019694595.1 Myxococcaceae bacterium | reverse complement strand
CGGCTGCCGTCGGCCGAGAACTGGAAGTCGCGCACCTTGGTGCCCAGCGGCGTGGGGTCGCCGCCGGTGACCTTGCTCACGAAGAGATCGCCCGGCGACTGCGGGCTGTCGCCCGTCGTGTAGACCAGCGTCTTGTCGCCCGGGCCGAAGCTGAACGTCAGCACCTTGCGCGCCACGACCTTGGGCTTGAGCGCCGTCACGTCGGTGACGAAGAGGTCGTACCCCGGCGCGCCCGCGCTGCTGCGCGACGCGAAGGCGAGCACCTTGCCGTCGGCCGAGAAGTGGAAGTCGCCCACCTGGTCCGCCACGCGGGTGGGCGAGCCCTTGTCCACCGCCACCTGGTACAGGCCGCCGCCCAGCGCCATGCGCCGCCCGAAGTAGACGTGGTTCCCTGCAGGCGAGAAGACCGCGGTGGTCACCTCGGTCGCCACCTCGCGGAACGGGCCCGCCGGCAGCGGCCCCACCTTGAGGCTGCCTTCGTCGACGAAGGCCACCGTCTGCGAGTCGGGCCCCGCGGTGAAGTACGTCACCCGGCCGCCCAGCCGCTCGCTGGCGCTCGCCGCGTCGGCCAGGCTCGCCACCCGCAGCTCGCCCGCCTGGTCCGCCGCGCTGTAGCCCACCAGGTAGAGCACCCGGCTGCTGTCCGCGGTGAAGAGGAACCCACCCGGCGCATTGGTCGCCCCCTGCCCCAGCCGGCGCGCAGGCGCCTTGCCGTCGGTGCCCACCACGAAGAGCTCGCCCACCCGCAGGTACTGCGGCGCGCCGTTGAGCCGCGGCTTGTCCACGTCGGTGAGGTACGCCGCGAAGCGCCCGTCCTTGGTGATGCGCAGGTCGGAGGCGTTGGCCTCGGCCACCCGGGTCCCCAGGCCTCCCACCACCGGCCCCTTGGCCGGTGCCGCGGCGCCCGGAGCGCCTGGCTTCGGGCTCTGGCACGCCGCCAGGCCCAGCACCGCCACCCACGCCATCATCGCCGTCTTCATCGCGTCTCCAGCGGCACCGGCGCCGCAGCGGCCGGGGGAACGAGGGGGGAATTCCAGGCCGCGAAGTCGCGGCGGGCCCGCGCCGAGTACGCCGCGCGCTTGTCGGCCTTCTTCATGCGCCCTTCCAGCGGGGGGAAGAGCGCGTACACCACGTTGGTCGGCTGGTACTCGTGGCCCGCGGGGTGCGCCTCGCCGGTGAGGTGCCGGTACAGCGCGCCCATCGCCGTCGTCGCGGGCGGCGGCACGAAGGCCGTGCCGGTCAGCCGGGCGTGCAGCGCACGCGCCACCAGGTAGCCGCAGGCGGTCGACTCCACGTACCCCTCGACGCCGGAGATCTGCCCCGCGAAGAAGAGCCGCGGCTCGGCCTTGAGCGAAAGATCGCGCGCGAGCAGCCGGGGCGCATCGAGGAACGTGTTGCGGTGGATCTGCCCCATGCGCACCCATTCCGCCGCCTGCAGCCCAGGGATGAGCCCGAAGATGCGCTTCTGCTCCGGCCAGGTGAGCCGCGTCTGGAAGCCGACCAGGTTGTACGCCGTGCCCGCCGCGTCCTCGTGGCGCAGCTGCACCACCGCGAACGGCCGCTGCCCGGTACGCGGGTCGGTGAGGCCCACCGGCTTCATCGGCCCGTACGCCAGCACGTCGTCGCCTCGCTCGGCCATCACCTCGATGGGCAGACAGCCTTCGAAGTAGCGGGGTTCCTCGAACTCGTGCGGCTTGACCTTCTGCCCTTCGCGCAGCGCGGTGACGAAGGCCCGGTACTGCGCCTCGTCGAGCGGCAGGTTGACGTAGTCGTCGCCCCCACCCTTGCCGTACCGGCTCTGCCGGAAGGCGACGGCCGGGTCCACCGAGTCGGCGGCGACGATGGGCGCGATGGCGTCGTAGAAGTAGAGCTTCTCGCCGAGGAACGGCTTCAGCGCGTCGGTGAGCGCGGGCGAGGTGAGCGGGCCGGTCGCCACCACCACCGTGCCTGACGGCAGCGTCTCCACCTCGCCCGGCTCGTAGCGCAGCGTCGGCTGGGCCTTGAGGCGCCGCTCCACCTCGTCGGAGAAGTGCTCCCGGTCCACCGCCAGCGCGTCGCCCGCCGGCACCCGGTGCAGGTCGGCGCACGAGAGCACCAGGCTCGACACGTCGCGCAGCTCGGCGTGCAGCAGACCGATGGCGCTTTCCACGTTGTCCGAGCGCAGCGAGTTGCTGCACACCAGCTCCGCCGGCTTCTCGCTCACGTGCGCCGGCGAGCGCTTCTGCGGCTTCTGCTCGCGCAGCACCACCGCGTGCCCCAGCCGCGCCAGCTGGTAGGCGCACTCCGAGCCCGCCAAGCCAGCGCCGATGACGGTGATGGGTGCGCTCATGGGAGTCCCCATGGCGTGCGCGAAGGGCCGGCGTCAAGCGCCGAACGCCCGGCGCCTACTCCTTCGACAGCACGATGAAGCGGTAGTTCTCGAGCTCGTTCTGACCGGCGGTGTACAGCACGGTCATCAACAGGTCGTACTGCACGCGCTTGTCGCCCACCACCGACAGCTCGTGGGTGAAGGCGCTGCCGCCGCGCGACTCGATGGTCTTGAGCTTCTCGACTTCCTTCTTGAGCGCCTGGTCCACCGGCACGATGAGCCGGCCGTTCAGGTCGCCCGGGGCCACCTGGCCGTTCACCAGCGTCGCCCGCACCTTGTCGCCCACCAGGATGTGGCGGGGCGTGATGGTGATCGCCACCGTGTCCTTCGGCGTCAGCCGGGTGGTGGAGATGGGCGGCCGCACGTCTTCCGACGCGGTCATGGTGATCGACGAGGCCGCGTAGCTCTTGATGAGGAACACCAGGATGATGGTCATCATGTCCATCATCGCGGTGATGTTGAGTTCCTTGATCTCGCCTTCGGACTCGCGCTCCTTGCGCTTCTTCCGCGCCATCCCCTTGCGGAACATCATCCGCTGACGCTCCTCGTCCGCCAGCATCGCGGCGAGGTTGGGGTTCGACGAGCTGGTGTTGGTTCGGGCGACCATCAGAAGGAGGCCAGCGTCACGTCGGGGAAGAGCAGCTTCTTGTCAGACGTCTCTCGCAGCGCGTCCATCGTCAGCACCAGCGCCTCGTACGGCACGTCGGTCTCCGCCGCGATGATCACCTTCGACTCCTGGGGGAAGCTGGCCTTCACTTCCTTCATCTTGTCGGTGAGCGACTTCGCGTCGTACGTGCCGTCGGCCAGCTTGGCGATGGTCGGCGCGCCCGCCAGGTTGGCCTGGCCTTCGGCGATGCCCGGCAGCACCGCGCCGGTCGCCGCGACGTAGTACCCCTGCTTGGCGATGCCCACGGTCAGCAGCAGCGGCTGCTTCTGGTCGTCGGCCCCGGCCCCTGCCCCCGCGCCGTAGTTGGGCGCGTTGACGTTCAAGATGCCGAACGTCGCCAGCCCCGTCATCGACAGGAGCATGAAGATGATGAGGTTCATCAGGATGTCGAGGTACGGGACGATGTTGAGCTCGCCCATCTCCTCTTCTTCCTTTGGCCTCAGCTTTCGCTTCGAGAAGTGGAATGCCATTCGCAGGACCTGACAGCGAGGGGTCGGCGGTGGTTCCTGTTACGAGGCCTTCTCGAAGTCCATGGCGCTGGTCTCGCCCGCGTTGCGGCGGCCCAGCAGGTTCTCGAGCTTCATCGCGTTGAGTTCCACCACTTCGATCATCCGCTTGGCGTACGCGGTGAGGAAGAGGTGGGCGATGATGCAGGTCACCGCGATGCCCAGACCGAACGCGGTGTTGTTCATTGCTTCCGAGATACCCTTCGACAGCAGCGCCTGCTTCTGGTCGGCGGGCACGTTACCCAGCGACTTGAACGTGCCGATGAGGCCGACGATGGTGCCGATGAGGCCGAAGAGCGTCGCCACGTTCGCCAGCGACCACAGCCACTGGATGCGGGCCGAGATGTGCGGCGTGTTCTCGAGAATCGCCTCTTCCACCGACTTGGCGACTTCCAGCTCGCCGCGGTTGGCGCGGGTCAGGCCGGAGCGGATCACCTTGGCGAGGGGCGCGTTCGGCGCCGCGCCGCAGAGCTTCACCGCGCGGTCGACGTTGCCGGTGAGCACCAGCTTGGTCACCTGCTCCATGAAGGGCGGCGCGTTCAGGTTGTAGCGGAACATCAGCGTCACCACGCGCTCGACCACGACGGCCAGCGCGCACGACAGCCAGAAGATGTTCACGTACATGAAGGGACCGCCTTCTTTGAAGAAGGCGACGATCACGTCCTTCATCGACTCCTGATGCGCGGCCTCTGCGGCCAGCACGACGTCGAGCATCTGGCGCATCATCACGGGGGCGGACATTGCTGTGAGTTCCCTTTCGGCGGACGAAAGACCTGGCGACTTTTAGTTGGGCCTTCCATGAGCGTCAACAAATCCAGTGCTTTGGCTCAGATCCTTTCGAAGCGTCGCCCGGGCTTCTGGATCACCAGGTCCTTGAGCTCCAGCTCCACGAGGGCCGCCATCACCGCTCCCGCCTCGGGGCGCCCCATCCGCGCGTGCAGCTCGTCGAAGTCCACGCAGTCGCCGCGCAGCGCCTCGTAGGCCTGCTGGGCCCAGCGCGTGAGCTGAGCGACCCCGCCGCCCCGAGGGGCGGGCTCGGGCGCTCCGGAGATCGAATCGGCCAGGCCCACCGCGTCGAGCACGTCGCCGGCGTCGAGGCACAGCCGCGCACGGCCTTCGCGCACCACCAGGTTCGGCCCGTCGGACCCGCGCCGCCCGAGTTCCCCCGGAATCGCCAGCACCGGCCGGCCCTGGTCCCAGGCGTACCTCACGGTGTGCATCGCCCCCGACTTTCGATCGCCACGGCAGAAGACCACCGCGTCGCTCGAACCGGAGATGAGCCGGTTGCGGCGGGGGAACGTCGACTTGTCGGGCCTCGTTCCCGGCGGGAAGTCGGCGAAGACGGTCCCTCCCCCTTCGAGGATCGCCCGCCCCAGGCTCCGCTGGTGGGGGTCCAGCTGATCGAGGCCCGCGCCCATGAAGGCCCACGTCTCACCGCGGGCGCCGAGCGCGCCGAGATGGCACTCGGTGTCGACGCCCTGGGCCGCGCCGGAGATGACGCCCACGCCCGACGCCGCCACCTGCGCCGCGATGCGCCTCGCGACGCCGAGGAAGTCGGGGTCGATCGCGCGCGTGCCCACCATCGCCACCCGGCGGCGCGCACCCCCTTCGGCCCCGGGCCCGACGAGGTAGAGCACCGGCGGGCAGTCGGCGGTGCTCGCCAGCCGCGCAGGGAATGCCGGGTCTCCGGGGAACGCCACCGACATCTTCGTGCGGGCGATCGCCTCGAGCGCGCGCTCCGCGAGCACCGCGACGCGCGGCCCTTGCTCGAGCAGCGTGAGCACCTTCTCGCTGAGCCCGAGCGGCCGCGCCCAGTCGAACCCCGGCTCGTCGAGCAACGTGCCCAGGTCGGGCACCCCTTCCTGGATGCGCGCGAAGCTCACCTCGCCCAGCCCCTGGACACTCCACAGCCCCAGCACCGCCGCCCTCGCCCGTTCCACCCGGCCCTTCTACCGCCTCGCCCTGACGCCTCCGGGTGAGGGCCGGGCTCAGCGCACCGCGTTGCCGGCGTCGAACGGCCCCAGCGCCCGGGCGACCGCGCGCTCCACCTGCAGCGCGAGATCGTCCGCCAGCGCGTCTTCCTTGCCGGCCGAGGCCTCGACCGACGGTGAGCTCCGCGCCGCCACCGCGGCCGCGCACGCCACCGCGGCGCCATCGAGCAGGTAAGCGGTGCCTTCGATCTTCCCCGGCGCGAAGTGGGTGCCGTTCACCGTGGGCGCCTCGTGCCGCGCCGCCACCACCAGCACCTCGCCGCCGGGGCCCGGCAGCCCATCGAGCCGGGCGATCAGCGCGGCCAGCTGCCCGGGCAGGAAGCCGCCTTCCGCCTGGCGACGGGCCTCTCCGAGTTCCCGGGCCGCGCCCTGCGGGCCGAGCGACCCCAGCTGGGCGCGCTCCACCACGCGGGTGCTCCTGGGCGGCGCCTGCCCGGCGCAGGACGCAGGGAAGCCGGCGTCGTTCGACAGCTGCCCCAGCGCCACCTGGAACGGAGACGTGAGCGCCTCGTGCCTCGCCTGGGCGGCAGCGAGCGCGGCGTCGAGCCGGGCCCGCTCCTCGGCGCCCAGCGGCTGCGGCCCCTGCTCGCGCAGCGACGCCCAGAGCGCGACCGCGCCCAGCGCGAGCGCGGCCACCACGAACGCGGTCTTCACCGCGGAGCTCCCGCGCTCGACTAGCGGGCGGCCATCGAGCCGCCGGCGCGCATCAGCACGCGATCGCCGCGCACGAACTCGCGCAGCGAGCGGGTCACCAGGCAGGTGGTCGCCTTGGACTTCACCTCGACCGCGATGCAGGTGCCGATGTCCTCGACCGGCATGGCGGTGTCCACCGACTCCGGGTGGAGCATCGCGCGCTCGTCGAGCCCCTCGAGCTGGCGGATCACGGTGAAGGTGTTGCCCGGCTGCACGCCCTGATCGGTGCCCAGGTCGACGATCACCTCGGTGTGCTCCGCCATCATCGTCAGCCCCAGCGGCACGCTGGTGACGATCAGGCCCTTGAGGTCCTTGCCGTTGGGACGCGGCGCCGGCACCTGCTTGAGCGTCGGCTCGTTCGACGGGCCGACCAGGTCACCGCGCTGGATCTCGTCCCACGCGGCCAGCACCTGCACCGTCACCAGCTTCTGCGACTCGTGCACCTTGGTCACCTGCACCTCGCCGAGCAGCGTGGTCAGGTAGCCCATGGTGTCGCCGGTGGTGGGGTGCTCGATCTCGGTGCCGGTGCGGAAGACCAGGTACTTCGCCCCCACCCGCACGTCGCCCTGCTTCTTGAAGGTGACGTACGCGGTGTCGGGGAACGTGAGCCGCTCGCTCTGCGCGAAGGAACCGGTGATCTTCCCCGTCTCCTCGAGCTCCTTGGTGGTGACGAACTGGCGGGCGCGCAGCATCGTGCTGCCGCGCGGCCGGTAGGTCAGCGGGCCGCTCACCTGCACGCCGTCGCCCTGGTCGATCGGCGCTTCCATCGCCTCCGGCGCGTCGCCGACCTCGACCTGGGTGGGCACCTCTTCACCCGAGCCCACGAAGCGCACCTGGTTGCCGGGGTAGATCCAGTGCGGGTTGGCGATCTCCGGGTTGTACGACCAGACCTTGGGCCAGTACCACGGGCTGCCGAGGTAGCGGTTCGACAGGTCCCACAGCGTGTCGCCCTTCTCGACCGTGTGGCTCGAGCTGGTGCCCAGGTTGGCGTTGCCACCCGCGGGAGGCGCGATCTCCACCGAGCCTTCGGGCGGGCCGCCCGGCGACTCGTCGTCACCCGCGGGCTGCGCGGCGGCCTTGGCGGCCTTCACCGGAGCGGCGGTCTGGGCGCTGACCTGCGCGGCGGCGAAGACGACGGCGAAGGCAAGGGACTTGAGCGACTGGCGCATGAGACCTCTCACGGTGTGGCAGGAAGGGTGATGAGCTTGGACTGGGCCAGCGTGGCGGCGGCGGTGCCCGGCCAGCTGGAGACGATCTTCTCGTAGACGCGCCGCGCCTCTTGCGGCTTGTGCGAACGCACCCGGCACTCGGCGAGCTTGAGCATCGAGTCGACCACCGCGTCGCCTGCGGGGTAGCGGGCAATCACCGACTCGAAGCTGCGGGTGGCCGCGTCGAGGTCGTCGAGCCCCATCTGGCCCAGGCCCGCGAAGTAGAGCGCGTTGTCGGCCTTGGCGTGCTTGGGCGATTCGTCGGCGAAGCGCAGCAATTCCACCACCCCGCCTTCGACGTTGCCCGTCTTCAGCGCGTTGACGCCGTGGTTGAAGAGCGCCTCGCCCACGTCGGCGTCGAGCGCGTCGGCGTCGCTCACCTTGATCTCCGCCACCACCTCGGGCGACGGCTCGACCACCGCGGTCTTGGTGTCGATCACCGGCGCCGCTTCGGCCTTGGGCTTGAGCTTCACCACCGCCAGCACCGGCATCGGACTGCCCGTGCCCTGCCCCGCGGCCTTCTTCTCCGGAGCAGCCGCGGGCGCCGCACTGCCCACCACCTTGAGCTGCTCGAGGCGCTCGAGCCGCTGCGCGAGCCGCTGGTTCTCGGCGCGCATCGCCCGCAGCTCCGCGCGCACGTCTTCCAGCTCCCGCGGAGGCGCAGGTGTGGCGCAAGCCTGGATGAGCGCGCAGGCGGTCATGAGGGTGAGAAAGCGAATGGCAGCAGGAGTGTACGGACCGCTTTTCGGGAGCGTCAAGAAATCGAAGGGTTACCGCTACAGGGGTGTCACGCGCCTTCGAACGCACACCGCACGTAGGCGAGGTGGCGCCCGGTCTGCCCGCGGTCGCGCCGGTGGGAGAAGAACCGTGGGTCGCACGAGGTGCAGTGCTCGAGCGCTTCCACCCGGGTGACCCCTGCCCCCTCGAGGATCTGACGCACGCTTCCGAGCAGCGAGACGTGGGGCTTGCCCGCTCCGGTGCGGATCACCACGCGCTCGAACCGCGCCTGGAACTGCTCCGCCACCTCGTCGCCCACCTCGAAGCAGCACGACAGCAGGTGCGGCCCCACCGCCGCGCGCAGCGCCGCCGGCCGCGTGCCCCGGGCCTTCAGCGCCGCGATGGCCGCTTCCAGCACGCCGTGCACCGCGCCGCGCCAGCCGGCGTGCACCGCCGCCACCCGCCGACCTTCCGGGTCCACCAGCAGCACCGGCACGCAGTCGGCCACCCTCACCCCCACCACCGCACCGGGCTGCTCGGTCCACACCGCGTCGCCCGCCCCGAGCGGCGCCGCGAGCGCGGTTCCTCCCGACGCCTTCGCCTCGTGCACCACGGTGCCGTGCACCTGCTCGAGCGTCGAGAGCGCCCCCGGCGCGATGCGCTCGTGCTCGAGCAGCCGCAGCGTGTTGCGCGCCACGTGCTCCGGCGCATCGGCGGTGTTGATGCCCAGGTTGAGCGCGTCGAACGGTGCCGGAGAGACGCCGCCTGCGCGGGTGGTGAACCCGTGGGGGACGCCCAGCGCGCTGGCCCGCAGGATCTCCAAGACGGCCGCGCACCCTAGCAGGACCCGTTTGACAATCTGCGTCATGCCTGCTGAATGCGAGTGCCTCGCCGCGCGCCGGGGGGCCGGCCGTACCGCAGCACAATGCGCGCAGGCGTGGACTGACGCGACGTGAACCAGCTGGGTCGAAAGCTGATCGCCTTCATCGCGATTCCCGCGGTCGCGGTGGTGTTGCTCGGCCTGTGGACGCTGTGGCGCGCCGCCGACCAGGCCGTGCGCAGCGCCACCCAGCAGGAAGCGGTGGGGCTCGCCGAGCTGGTGAGCTCGAGCTTCCAGGTGGTCGACGGCGCCGACGCCAAGGAACCGCCGCGCGT
Source organism: Myxococcaceae bacterium (assembly GCA_019694595.1). GTDB lineage: Bacteria > Myxococcota > Myxococcia > Myxococcales > Myxococcaceae > JAIBBQ01. The sequence continues at coordinate 5,694 of JAIBBQ010000151.1, read as the reverse complement.
GGCGCACAAGGCGGTCACCCAGGCGGTGCGGCAGGGCCTGTCGCTGCAGAAGCGCATCAGCGAGCTGCGCATCTTGGACCGCGACGGCACCGTGCGCTGGTCGCGGCGCATCGAGGAAGAAGACAAGGTGCTGAGCGACGCCGAGCGGCTGCTCAGCGTGCCGTCGACGGTGACCTTCGAGCCGGCCGCGCGCTGGCCGTGGGAAGCGCCCGACCGCACCGCCGGTGAAGTCGTGCGCCCGCTGGGCGGCGTGGCCTGCGCCGGCTGCCACCACGGCGAAGCGACCATGCGCGCCGGCGTGCTCCAGCTCACCGTCGAGGAACGCTCGCTGCGCCAGGAAGTGACCGCGGCCTTCCTCTCGGCGCTGCGCATCGTCGCGCTCCTCATCGTGGTGCTCTTCGCCGCCACCTGGCTCTCGCTGCGGCTGTTCATCACCCGGCCGCTCGGCCGCCTCGCCGACGCCATGAAGCGCGCCTCGCAGGGCGACTTCCTGGTGCGCGCGCGGCTCGACGGTTCCGACGAGATCGCCCAGCTCGCGCAGGCCTTCAACGGCCTGCTCTCGAGCCTCACCTCGCTCAAGGCCGAGGAGATCGACCACCGCCGCGAGCTCGAGCTCAAGGACAAGCTCGAGCAGACCAACGTGCGCCTGAACACCCGAGTCGCCGAGCTCGCCACGCTGTTCGACGTCGCGCGCTCGCTGACCACCACGCTCGAGCCCAACGAGGTGCTCGCCCGCATCACCGAGCTGGTGCCCCGCAAGCTCGAGGTGCCCAAGTTCTCGGTGATGCTGCGCACCGGCGACGGCTCGCTCGAAGTGCGCCGCTCGCAGCCCCCCGGCGCCGAAGGCATGACCTTCGCGCCCGGTGAAGGCATCTGCGGCCTCGCCGCCACCACCCGCAAGGCCGCCTACGTGGCCGACCTCGGCAGCGACCAGCGCTTCAAGCTCCGCAAGGGCGACGCCAAGGGCCGCGGCTCGCTGCTCGCGGTGCCGGTGGTGCACGGCGACGAATTGCTCGGGGTGCTCAACTTCGAGCGGCCGAGCCCGGCGGCGTTCGAGTCCGACGAGATCGAGTACTTCGGGGCCGTGGCCGACCAGGTCGCGGTCGCGCTGCAGAACGCGCGGCTCCACGCGCAGACGGTGGCGCTGTCGATCACCGACCCGCTCACCGGCGTGCCCAACCGGCGCCACCTCTTCCAGCAGCTCGAGCAGGAACTCAACCGCGCCAACCGCTTCGGCACCCAGCTGTCGTTCCTGATGATCGACATCGATCACTTCAAGAAGCTCAACGACAGCGCGGGCCACCAGGCGGGCGACGACGTGCTGCGCCAGGTGTGCGCGCTGCTCAAGAGCACCGTGCGCCGGGTCGACACCCTCGCCCGCTACGGCGGCGAGGAATTCGTGGTGCTGCTGCCCCAGGTGACCCGCGAGGAAGCGCTCGAGGTCGCCGAGAAGCTGCGGCACGCGGTCGAGCAGGCGCCCTTCACCTGGCGCGAGGTGCAGCCCGGCGGGCGCATCACCATCTCCATCGGGGTCTCCAACCTGCCCCACGACGCCAACGAGATGGACAAGCTCGTCGACTGCGCCGACTCCGCGCTCTACGCGTCGAAGCGCGCCGGCCGCAACCGCGTCAGCGCCTACGCGCTCGGCATGGAACTGCACCCCGGCCGCGAGCGCGGCCCGTTCGCCGCCAAGCCGAAGGACGAGAGCGCCGCCTGATCAGTTGGTGGCGAAGCCCACCAGCGTCAGCAGCTTCTGCAGGTCGATGGGCTTGCTGATGGTCATGCCCACGCCCTGGCGCATGCCCTTGTCCGCCAGCTCGTCGCTGGTCCACGCGGTGACCATGATCACCGGCAGCGCCGCCTTGCCCGGCAGCTCGTGCAGCTTCTTGGTGAAGCCGATGCCGTCGAGGTGAGGCATCATCAGGTCGGTGATCACCAGCGCCACGTCGGGCAGCGACTCGAGCAGCTGCAGCGCCTGCAGCGCGTCGGGCGCGGTCACCACCTCGAAGCCGTTCTTGCTCAGGAAGCGGCCGAGCAGCTCGGTCAACGCCGGGTCGTCGTCCACCACCAGGATCTGCTTCGGCTTGGGCAAGGCCATCGTCGAGCGGCGCTCCGCTGCGCGCTAGCATCGTCACATTGCCATGCCGAGTCACGATCTCGACGAGCTCCTCGACCTGGCCGACGACGCGCTCGACGAGGGCGACTTCGAGGCCGCCCTCGAGCACTGCGATGAAGCCCTGAGTGTCGATCCGGGAAACCCCGACGCCCGCGAGCGGCGTGCGCTGGCGCTGGGTGGCCTGGGCGACGCCGAGGAAGCCGCCTTCGAGTGGACCGGGCTCATCGCCGCGGCGCCGAAGGAACCGCGCTACCTGCTCGGCGCGGCGAACCTGCTGGTGCGGCAGCACGACGACGACGAGGACGCGCTCGAAGAGGCGCTCGAGCTGCTCGAGCGCGCCCGCAAGCTGGTGAAGAAGGACCCCGACCTGATGGTCGAGCTCGAGCTGCTCACCGGCATGGCGCGCACCGCGCTCGGCGATCCTTCCGGGGCGCTCGCCGCGCTGGAACGCGCGCGCGCGGCCCGGCCCGACGACCTCGAGGTGCAGCTCGAGCTCGCCATCGCCTGCTTCGAGAGCGCCCGTTTCGCCGAGGCCACCCGCGCGCTCGACGCGCTGCTCGCCTCGTCGCCCCAGCTCGCCGAGGCCCACCACCTCAAGGGGCTCATCCTCGAGCGCCGCAAGGACCCAGGCGCCGCCGCCGCCTTCGACAAGGCCACCGCGCTCGACCCGTATGGCTTCCCCCGCCCCACCCGCCTGAGCGCCGAGGCGTTCGACGCCGCGGTGGCCCAGGCCATCGAGCAGCTGCCCGAGCACGCCCGCGCCGAGCTGGGCAACGTGACCATCGCGGTGGAAGACCTGCCCAGCGACGAGGACCTCGACGGCGGCCGGCTGTCGCCCACCATGCTGGGGCTCTTCCAGGGCACCCCGGTCACCGAGCGCAAGGTGACCAGTGACGTCGATCACCAGACCGCGCGCATCTTCCTCTTCCAGAAGAACCTCGAGCGCTTCGCGAAGGATCGCGCCGAGCTCGTCGAGCAGATCGGCATCACGCTGCTCCACGAGGTCGGCCACCTGCTCGGGCTCGACGAGGACGACCTCAAGGATCGCGGCCTCGACTGAAGCCGCGCGCTCGTGCTCGGCAGGGCACGGGAATCGAACTCGCCAGACGCCCGGTCGCCCGCGCGTCTCACCGGTTTTGAAGACCGGGCCTGTCACCAGATCAGGTTGCCCTGCCGCGTCCCCGTCTACTCAAGGCCTGAGGCGGAACGCACCCCTGGGTGAATTCATCAATGATTTCATGGTTTTTGGCCAATTTTCCTGGCCATGTGCGCTCAAAACCGCTACCCTGCACGGCCCTGTGAAGGAACGACTGCAGTCGATCGAAGAAAAGAACGAAGCGCTGAAGACGTTCCTGACCCAGAAGAAGCCGTGGGTGCAGGAATACCAGGAGCGTTTCGAGATGGCGTGGGTCTACCACGACAACGCGCTCGAGGGCGTCGTGTACACCCCGCAGGAGCTGATGGCCGCGCTGCGGCCGGGCGCGATCGCGGCGGAAGCGTCGCTGGTGCCGATCGTCCTCGAGATCCGCAACCACAAGGCGTGCCTCGAGTACGTGCGCGAGGAAGCGAAGAACGCCCCCAAGCGCAGCGCTGCGATCACCATGACGCAGACCAAGCGCATCCACGACCTGCTGTCGGGGAACAACCCCGAGGCGCAGGCGGCGCGGCTGGCGGCCGAGCGGCGCGAACGCACCGAGAAGGAGCTGGCGAAGGAGAAGGAGAAGGCCGGCTACCGCAAGGACATGCCCTTGCACCGCACCTACTTCCACGAGATCTCCCAGCCGGCGAAGATCCCCGCGGCGCTCGAGAAGCTCATCGACTTCACCGCCAGCGCCGAGTTCCGCGAGCTGCACCCGATTCTCCAGGCGGCGCGCGTGCAGCACGGCCTCATCCAGATCTTCCCGTTCACCGAGCACTCGGGGCGGGTGGGCCGCATGCTGTCGAACCTGATCCTGCTGAGGAACGGGCTGCACCCCGCGGTGGTGCATTCCAACGATCGCCAGAAGTACTACGAGTCGTTCCGCGGGCCGGTCGGCGCCTTCGCGAACCTGCTGATGGACGCGATGACCAACTCGCTCGACAACGGGCTCAAGTACTTCCGCGACGCGTCCCGCCCGTACCGGTGAGCGTGTGAGCCGCACCGCCACAGACGAGCTCAACCTCGCCAGCCAGCCGGCGAAGCAGAAGCTCGAGAAGCTGCTGCGCCTCGCCAAGGGCAAGAAGAGCGCGGTGGTGCTCACGCACGACAACCCCGACCCCGACTCGCTCGCGTCGGCGGTGGCGCTCAAGCTGATCCTCGAGAAGAAGGCCTCGGTCCCCACCCTGGTGGCCTACGGCGGCATCATCGGCCGCGCCGAGAACCTGGCCTTCGTGCGCGAGCTGCACCTGCCCGTGGTGCCGGTGAGCCAGGTGGTCTTCGACGAGCACGACTTCCTCGCGCTGGTCGACACCCAGCAGACCATCGGCAACCACTCGCTGCCCGCGCAGTTCGCGGCCGACGTGGTGATCGACCACCACCCGCTGCGCGAAGAAGGCGTGACGTCGCCGTTCGCCGACGTGGGCCGCGACTACGGCGCCACCAGCACCCTGCTGGTCGAATACCTGCGCGCGGCGCGGCTGCAGCCCGACGGCGCCCTGGCCACCGCGCTCTTCTACGGCATCAAGGCCGACACCCGCGATCTCGACCGGCAGACCTACGACCCGGACATCGACAGCTACCTCTGGCTGTTCCCCAACATCGACCGCGAGCTGCTCGCGCGCATCGAGCACCCCGAGGTGCCGGCGCGCTACTTCCAGCTGTACCACGCGGCGATCGAGCGGGCGAAGGTGTACTCCGACGCGGTGATCACCGACCTCGGCGAGGTGTACTCGCCCGACATGGTGGCCGAGGTGGCGGAGCGCCTGTCGTTCCTCGAAGGCCCGCGCTGGTCGTTCGCCTTCGGCAGCTTCCGCAGCCAGCTGTACGCGAGCCTGCGCGTGAGCGACAAGCGCATGCGCGCGGGCCGGCTGATCCGCGACGTGTGCGTCGACCTCGGCGGCTCGTCGGGTGGGCACGGCAGCATGGCCGGCGCGCGCCTGCCGCTCTCGGGGACCCGCGCCCAGCGCGTGGCGCTCAAGCGGGAACTGGTGCGTCGCTTCAAGAAGGCGTGCGGCGTCGAAGGCGAGCGCGGCACGGCGCTGCTCAACCTCGCGCCTCCGGCGTGATCTACCTCGACCACGCCGCCGGCACGCCGGTGCGGGCCGAGGTGAAGGCGCTGCTCACCCGATCGCTCGACGAGCCCGGCACCAACCCGTCGAGCGTGCACCAGCAGGGACAGCGCGCCCGCGCGCGGCTCACCGCGGCGCGCACCGCGTTGGCGCAGGCCTTCGGGGTCGAGCCCAAGGAAGTGATCTTCACCGCCTCGGGCTCCGAGGCCGCTGCGCTCGCCGTGCTGGGCGCCTACCGCGGCCGCGCCGACCGCGCGCGCACCCGGGTGGTGTCCACCGCCATCGAGCACCCCTGCGTGCTGGGGAGCCTCGAGCTGCTCGAGCGCGAAGGGGCCCGCGTGGTGCGGGTGCGCCCGGGGCCCGACGGCGCG
>JAIBBQ010000386.1 GCA_019694595.1 Myxococcaceae bacterium | reverse complement strand
AGGCCCGCCCCGCTGGCGACCGGCCCCGCCTCGCCCGACCCCGACCCCGACCCCCGGCCCGCCGCCTTCGCCGCGCCGCCGCCTCCTCCTCCGACGCCTGCGCCGATGGACCTGCCGCTGGTGCCCCGCCCGTCGCACCCCGACTTCGCTCCGCCGGCGCTCGACCCGCAGCGCCAGCTCGCCCGCGCCGTCGAGCACCTGCGGCTCCACGCCAGCAAGCTGGCCGAGCAGGCCCGCGCCGACGCGCTGGAGATCGGCTTCCTCGTCGCGCGCCGCATTCTCGAGCTCGAGCTGTCCACCGGCCCCGAGCCGCTCTTCGCCCTGGTGAAGAGCGCGGTGCGCAAGCTGGGCGACGCCCGCCGGGTGGTGCTCAAGCTGCACCCCGACGACGCCACGCAGGTGGAGACGAGCGAGGCCCGCCAGCGCCTCGGCCTCACCCTGCTGCAGGTCGAGGTGGTGCCCGACGGAACCCTGGCGCGCGGCGACTGCATCGTGGAGTCCGACGCCGGGGTGGTCGACGGCACGCTCGCCACCCGCCTGGAAGAGCTCAAGCGCGGAGTGGCCGCCGCGCTCGGCGCCGAGGACCGCCCGTGAGCCTGGTCGACCTCGAGCGGCTGTCCCGTGCGCTGCGCGAGAGCGAGCCCCTGCCGCTCCAGGGCCGCGTCATCCGCGCGACGGGCCTGATGGTCGAGGCCTCGCTCCCCCGCGTCCCCCTGGGCACGGCGTGCGAGATCCGCGTGTCCGAAGGGCACCGCGTCGCCGCCGAGGTGGTCGGCTTCTCCGGCGCCAGCGCGCTCCTGATGCCCTTCGGCGAGATGCAGGGCATCTGCGAGAACTGCCCCGTCGTCCCCCGGGAGTCCGCCGCCGACGTGGCGGTGGGCGACGCGATGCTCGGCCGCGTGGTGGACGCGGGCATGCGCCCCATCGACGGAGGCCCGGCGCCCCGGCTCGACGGCAAGGCCGCGCTGCACGGCAAGCCACCCAACGCGATGGCCCGCCGCCGCATCGCCGACCCGATGACCCTGGGCATCAAGAGCCTCGACGGGCTCCTGACGCTCGGTGAAGGCCAGCGCCTCGGCGTGCTCGCCGGCCCCGGCGTGGGCAAGAGCGTGCTCCTGGGCATGGTCGCCCGTCACGCGCTGGCCGACGTCATCGTGGTGGCGCTGGTGGGCGAGCGCGGCCGCGAGGTGCGGGAGTTCGTCGAGCGCGACCTGGGCCCCGAAGGCCTGCGCCGTTCCATCGTGGTGGTCGCCACCGCCGACGAGCCGCCGCTGGTGCGCGTGCGCGCCGCGATGGCCGCCACCTCGGTCGCCGAACACTTCCGCGCGCGGGGCAAGAAGGTGCTCTTGCTGGTCGATTCGCTCTCGCGCGTGTGCATGGCGCAGCGGGAAATCGGCCTCGCCGCCGGAGAGCCGCCCACCGCCAAGGGCTACCCGCCGTCGGTCTTCGCGCTCATGCCCCGGCTGGTGGAGCGCGCCGGCAACGACGCGGGCGAAGGCAGCATCACCGCCCTCTACACCGTGCTCGCCGAGGGCGACGACCTCACCGACCCGGTGGTGGACGCGGCCAAGGCCATCCTCGACGGGCACGTGGTGCTCTCGCGCAAGCTCGCCGGCGCCGGCCACTTCCCCGCGGTCGACGTGCTGGCCTCGGTGAGCCGGGTGATGAACGACATTGCCACCCCGCAGCACCGCGAGCTCGCGCGACGCGCCCGCGACATCCTCTCCGCGTACCAGGAGTCGGCGGACCTCATCGAGGTGGGCGCCTACGTCGCCGGCTCGAATCCCCGGGTGGACCACGCGCTGCGCACCATCGCCGCGCTGCGCGCCTTCCTGCAGCAGCCGCCCGAGGCCCACCCCACGCTCCCCCAGACGCTCGAGCTGCTCGCCGCGGCCGTCGCCGCCCCTCCGGAGACCTCCCGTGCTTAGCGCCCTGCCACTGCTCATCTTGCTCGTCGACGAGCCCACCCCGCCCATTCCGCCCCAGGTGGAAGAGCCGGAGCTCATGGTGGAAAAACCCGCTCGCGACGCCGGCTCCGTGGTGCCCGACATTCGCCCCAACCTGAAGGCCGAGGCGCTCGCCGCTGCCAAGCCGGTGCCCGACGCCGGCAGCCCCGCACCGCGCGCCGACGCCAAGAAGCCGGTGAAGAGCGAGGAGCTCGAGCCGGCCTCGCCGCTGCCCTCGCTCACCGGCGCCGCGCTCTGCGAGGAGCTGCGCAAGGCGGCGCTCAACAAGAAGGACGCCCGCGCCAAGCTGGAAGAGGAGCGCAAGGCGCTCGCCGCCGAGCGCGCCAAGCTGGACGCCGCCGCCGCGGACATCGCCCGGAGCCGGGAAGCACTGCGCGCGGAGACGGCGCGCCTCGAGGAGCTGCTGGGCGCGGCACAGACGGCCGGGCTCGCCGCCGGCACCCCCAAGCCCAAGCCCGCCGCCGCTCCGGCACCTGCCGCGGCCGCAGCGGCCCCCGCGGCGCCCGCGCCGTCTCCGGGCACCTCCGTCGCCGCGCTCGCCAAGTCGGTGAAGGCGATGAAGGCCGAGCAGGCGGGCGCGCTGGTGGCGCGGCTCGAGCCCGAGCTCGCCGCGCAGGTGCTCCAGCGCATGGGGCCCAAGGACGCCGCCGCGGTGCTGGGCTCGCTCAAGCCGGAGCTGGCCGCGGACCTGGTCACCACCCTCGCCGCGCTCCCGCCCCCCGAGGAGCACGGAGGCAAGAAGCGCCCATGATGACGCCCCTGCTGTCACCGGCGCACCCGGGCTCCGAGCCGGCGGAGGCCCACCCGGGCAAGCCCAAGGGACACCCGGCCGCCTTTCACGAGGCCATCGCCGCCGCGGAGCGCGCGGCCGCCTCGCCCCGCGCCGAAGCGCACGACGCACGCCCTGGCCGCCCGTCGCGCAAGAAGACGGAGCTCGCGCCCCCGGGCGCCGTGCCGCCGGGCGTCGTCCCCGCGGCGCTGGCCGCCCTGCCGCGGACCGTCGCGCC
>JAIBBQ010000385.1 GCA_019694595.1 Myxococcaceae bacterium | reverse complement strand
CCGCCAGCGCCCAGCTCTCGGTCGGGCGGGTGCGCGAGCTGCCCGGGGTGTTGCAGGTGGAGAGCGCGGTCGAGCTCCCGGTGGCGGTGCCGCGCTACGTGACGCCGTCGGGGCAAGTCGCCACCCGCGCGCGCGCGCTGGCACAGGTGAACCAGTTCGTGGTCTCCGCGGTGAACGACCAGCACGCCGACGTGATGCTGGTGCTCGACTTCTCGGGCTCGATGTCCGAAGGCTTCGGGGGGGCCACCCGCATCGACTCGCTGGAGGCCGGCGTGCGCCAGGCGCTCGACGAGGTCGGCGACCAGGTGCGCTTCGGCGCGGTGCTCTTCAGCAGCGACGTGCTGGGGCAGGAAGCGCTGCAGCCGCTCCACAGCGCGGACACCGCGGTGGCGGCCATCAAGGACCTCCTGGCGAAGAACCAGGCTTCGGGCGGCACCAACACCGCGAGCGCGCTCCAGGCGGCGCACGCGCTGATGCGCGAAGATCTGCGGAAGAACCCCGAGTCGGTGAACCGTCAGAAGCTCGTGCTGCTGGTGACCGACGGCATTCCCAACGACGTCGGCGCCGCCGAGGCCGCCGCGCGCGACCTGTGGATGGACGCCGACCTCAAGCCGAGCCTCTTCACGCTGCACATCGGCGACGACGGCAAGGACTTCATGGAAGCGGTGAGCGGACCGGCCGGCCCCGACCACGACCGGCCGGACCACGAAGACGGGTACTACTTCCAGGCGCACGACGCGCAGCGCATGGTGACCGAGCTGGAGCGCATCATCCACCGGCTCCTCTGTGGCATCCGCTCTCCGCCGCACCCTCGGGTGCTCGACGAGAAGACGGTGCGAGGCTTCCTGCGGCCGCGGGGCGCCCAGGCCGAGCAGCCGCTGCGCGTGGCGCAGGTCGGCGAGGCCATCTGGCAGGCCCACGAGCTCGCCTTCACCTACGCCGCGGCGAGCGACACCGTCGAGCTGTCCGACGGCGCCTGCCAGCAGATGCTCGGGGGCAAGGAGCTGGTGCTGCGCTTCAACCACCCCCGGCTGGTGGCGCTCACCCCCTGAAAGACGGGCGCGCACTCCGCGCTCGAACTTGGTTAGCGTCGGCCCTGCATGTCCGCGGCGGGGCTCACCCACACGCTTTCGGCCCTGGAGGCGACCGCGCGCGCGCGCTGGCCGTCGCTGGGACTCCCTGCGGACACGCTGCGCCAGCGGGTGTTCGCGCTCCACGGGGCCGCGGTGAGCGAGGCGCAGCTCCAGGGCCTCTTCGCGGCCGACCTCTACCTCGCCGCGGGCTGCCTGCTGGGCAACGCCCAGGCGCTCCAGGCCTTCGAGACCGAGGTGCTGCCCCAGGTGCGGCTCGCCATCGCCCGGCTCGACCCGCAGCGGCGGCTGGGCGACGAGGTGCAGCAGACGCTGCGCGAGCGGCTCCTGGTCGGCGCGCCGCCCAAGCTGGCGGCGTACTCGGGCCGCGGGCCCCTCGCGGGCTGGGTGTGCGCGGCGGCGGTGCGGGAGTCCATCTCGCTGCTGCGCGACGAGCAGCGCTCGGCCCAGCTCGAGGAAGACCTGCTCCTGGTGCAGCTGGGGCCCGGGCCGGAGCTCGAGGCGATGCGCGCCGAGCACCAGCAGACGTTCCTCGACGCGTTCCGTTCCGCCTTCCGCTCGCTGGAGTCCGACCAGCGCACGCTCTTGCGGCTGCAGGTGCTCGACGGCTTGAACCTGGACCAGCTCGCCGCGCTGCACCAGGTGCACCGTTCCACCGCCTCGCGCTGGCTCACCGCCGCGCGCGACACGCTGCGCAGCCGGGTGCACCTCGAGCTGCGGGAACGGCTCAAGCTGAGCCCCGAGAGTCTGAACAGCCTGCTGCGGCTGTTCGACGAGGGCCTCGAGCTGTCGATCGGCCGGGTGCTGCGCGAGCCGAGCCAGGACGCATGAGCTGCCCGAGCGAGAACGCGCTCAACGAGCTGGTGATGGGCACGCTCGCCAAGGCCGAGGAGCGCGCGGTGCGCACCCACCTCGACGGCTGCACCCGCTGCCGGCAGGCGGTGGCGGCGCTCCTGCGGCAGCAGGTGAAGAGCCAGCCGCGGCCCGCGGACGACGACGAGACCACGGTGGTCAACGCGCCTCCGCTGGCGGCGACGCCCATCGCGCTCGCGCTCCAGGCCGACGAGGTGACGCTGTCCGGAAAGCCCACCGGCCGCTACCAGCTGCGCGGCGAGCTGGGGCAGGGCGGCATGGGCGAGGTGTACGAGGTCAAGGACGTGGACCTCAAGCGGGTGGTGGCGCTCAAGCGGGTGCGCGCGGGGCGCGGCGACGACGCCGAGCTCAAGCGCTTCATCCAGGAAGGGCAGCTCACCGCGCAGCTCGAGCACCCCAACATCATCCCCGTGCACGAGCTGGGGCGGCTGCCGTCGGGCGAGCCGTTCTACACGATGAAGCGGGTGCACGGCCGCACGCTCCAGGACGTGCTCGCCGCGCTGCGGGCGAAGGACCCGGAACTCACCGAGCGCTACTCGCCGGTGCGGCTGGGCATCGTGTTCCTGCAGATCGTCCAGGCCATCGCCTTCGCGCACGCCCGCGGGGTGGTGCACTGCGACCTCAAGCCCGCCAACGTGCTCCTCGGCGAGCACGGCGAGGTGCTGGTGACCGACTGGGGACTGGCGCTGATGGTGGGCGAGGCCCGCCAGGTCCCCGGCCTGCCGCCCATCTCGCTCTCGAGCCCGAAGGACGCGCGCAGCGCCTCCGACCTCGCCGGCACCCCGCGCTACATGGCCCCCGAGCAGCTGCGGCGCGAAGGCGTGAGCCCCCGCAGCGACGTGTACGCGCTCGGGCTGGTGCTCTACGAGCTGCTCACGCTGGAGCCGGCGCGCGCGGGTGGCACGGTGGAAGCGCTGCTCGCGGAGGCGGCGCTCGAGCCGGTGCCGCCGCGGGTGCGCGCGCCGGACCGCGAGATTCCCGCCGAGCTGGAAGAGATCTGCCTCACCGCGCTCGCGGTCG
>JAIBBQ010000150.1 GCA_019694595.1 Myxococcaceae bacterium | reverse complement strand
TGGCAGCGGCACCGGCGGCGGCAGCGGCACCGGCGGCGGCTTCGCGGGCGTGCAGCTGCCCAAGCCGGACCGGTCGACCAGCATCAACCTGACCACCGACGACAAGATCCTCCTCGTCACCAACGAGGACAACGACTCGCTCAGCATCTTCACCACCAGCGGCGCCAACGCGACCACCATCACCAAGGCCGGCAGCTCCATCGCCTTCGCCTCGGGCTCGCGCCCGGTGTCGGTCGCCATTCACCCCGACAACAAGACGGCCTTCGTGGTGCTGCGCCACGCGCAGCAGCTGGTGAAGATCACCGGCATCGACACCATCACGCCCGGCATGGGCACTGCGCTGTCCGTCGGCTCCGAGCCGACCGGCGTCGCGCTCACCCCGACCGGCAAGTACGCGGTGGTCGCCAACTTCGGCGACGACTTCGTGACCATCGTCGATACCGCCACCATGACCGAGTACGGCAAGGTGCAGGTCGGCGCCGGGCCGCGCGCGGTCGCCATCACCAACTCCAACACCGGCAACGACGACGCCGAGCGCGCGTACGTGACGCTCTTCTACGGCGCGCCGAACGCCAACGGTGAAGTGAAGGACAACGGCCGCACCGGCAAGGTCGTCGAGGTGAACATCGGCGCCAAGACCAAGGGCGCCACCGTCGACCTCGCGCCCATCGCCGACTCGGCGTACGGCACCTTCCAGGCGGCGGACGGCGGCGGCGTGGACACCGTCACCGCGGGCTGCGCGCCCAACCAGCTCGCCGGCATCACCATCGGCTCCAACAAGGCCTTCGTGGTGCACACCTGCGCCTCGCCGCAGGGCCCGGTGAACCCCTTCACCAACGTGCAGTCGGTGGTCTCGGTCATCGACCTGGCGACCAACATGGAAGACACCGGCATCGTCGGCACCCGCTCGCTCAACCGCCTGATGCGCGACCAGGACAAGGACTCCTTCGTCGGCGTCTCGCAGATGATGGGCGTGCCGGTGGCCATCGACTTCAAGCAGTCGGGCGCCAACGCGCTGTCCGTCGCCTACGTGGTGTCCCAGGCGGCCGACACCGTGCAGCGCATCGCGTACTCGGTGACGCCCATCAGCCGGAACGGCTCGATGTACAACATCCTCCTCGGCACCAACGGCGCGTTCGGGCAGATCGACATCCGCGCGGGCGTGACCAAGGTGCCGAACGGCATCGTCACCGGCCACGTGAACCAGGTCGCCTTCGTCAACAACTGGCTCGACCACTCGGTCTCGGTGCTGGACCTCAACAACCAGAGCGCGCTCAGCGCGGTGGACAGCGACACCAAGCCCACCACGGGCACCGCGGCGGCCATCTTCCGCGGCAAGAAGTTCTACTTCACCGGCACCGGCCGCTGGTCGGCGCGCGGCGTGTCGAGCTGCGGCGCCTGCCACCCCGACGGCCTGTCGGACAACATGACGTGGGCCTTCGCGGCCGGCCCGCGCCAGACCATTCCGATGGACGGCACGTATTCCAAGTCGGCGCCCAACACCGCGAGCGGTCAGCGCGCGCTCAACTGGACCGGCATCTTCGACGAGGTCCACGACTTCGAGAACAACACCCGCGGCACCTCGGGCGGCAAGGGCGCCATCGTCACCGGCAACGCGCCGAGCGACGTGCGCATCGACCTCACCATCCCCAAGAACCCCGACGGCGGCGTGGCGCCGCTCTCCGCGCAGATGGACCACGCGAACCTCGCCGGCTCCACCAAGGCGGTGGTGAAGCTCCAGTCGTCGCTGCGTGACTGGGACGAGGTCGACGAGTACTCCAAGGTCATCAAGGCGAACCGTCGCCCGACCGCGCTCAACTCCGCCGACGTCACCGCGGGCCAGGCGCTCTTCACCGCGGGCAACTGCGCGGCCTGCCACGGCGGCGACAAGTGGACCTCGAGCCGCGTGCCGTACGCGCCCGACGTCAACCCCGAGAAGACCGGCAACTCGGCCGCCGACGCCGGCCGCACCGGCTACCGCACCGAGCTCACCTCGGTGGGCACGCTGACCGGCATCCCCAACGGCGCGGCCGTCAACCCGGAGAGCAACGGCCAGGGCCAGCGCGTCTCGGTCGAGAAGGGCGCCGAGCAGGACGGCGGCAACGTCGGCCCCGAGCGCATCACCTGCGTGCTGCGCAAGGTCGGCACCTTCGACCAGGCCAACGCGCTCGAGCGCAAGGGCAACGCGGCGACCAACGCGCAGGGCGCGGGCGGCTTCAACCCGCCGTCGCTGCTCGGCCTCGCCACCAGCGCGCCGTACTTCCACCGCGGCCAGGCGGCGACGCTCCAGGCGGTGCTGACCGACAGCGCGTTCAACACCCACCTCACCTCCGGCGCGGCGAACTTCACGCTCAACGCCGCCGAGGCCGGCCAGCTGGCGGCGTTCCTCCTCAGCATCGACGACGACCAGACCAAGGTGGCGCAGCCGGCGAACACCGACGTCTGCACCGGCTACTGACCGCTCGCCGCTCGTAGTCCGGCGGCAGCACACGCGGGCGCCAGGGGGCTCTTCCCTTGGCGCCCGTGGTGTTTTCAGGCGTCCGGTACCTGGGCTTGCCAGGGCGCCGCGCGGCCGTGGTAACACCCTCCGTCGTCGTGGCTCCCCTCTCCCGGCTGGCGGCGTGCGCGTCGCTGTTGCTCGTCACCCTCACCGCGGCCCCCGCGGCCGCGCAGGGCGTGGTGCCGGTGGTGCTCGACGCCCAGGGCCTGCCCGACGCGGCGGTGAAGCGCCTGCAGCGGGCGGTGGAGACTTCGCTCAAGCAGCTCACCGCGTGGACGGTGACGCCCAGCCCGTCGTTCAAGAAGGACACGCCGCGTCGCGGCTGCGCCTCGCCCGACTGTCAGCGGGAGCTGGTGCGGGCCACCGGTGCGCCGGCGGTGCTGCTGCTCACCTTCCGCGCTCAGGGCGCGGGCGCGGCCTTCGACGCCTCCCTGTGGGTCGACGGCGAGCGCGCCGGCGGCAAGCAGGCCGAGGTCGAGCTGGAGACGCCCGAGGCGGGCTTCAGCGCGGCCCTGGAACCGCTGATCCCCGCGTGGGCGCGCCGCGGCTGGGCGGGCCTGCGGGTCGACGCGCCGTCGGGCTCGCTGCTCAAGGTCGACGGCCGCCTGGTGCGCCGCGAAGGCGACGTGCTGCCGGTGACCGCGGGCGTGCACCAGGTCGACGTCGTCTTCCCCGACGGCCAGGCGGTGCTGCAGCGGCTCGAGGTGCCCGAAGGCAGCCGGCTGCGCATCGACTCCGCGCCGCCGCTGTCGGTGAGCCGCGAGAGCCTCCCCGAAGGCCGGCCGGTGCTGCGCTACACGAGCTACGGCCTGTTCATGACCGGCGCGCTGCTGGTGGCGGGCGGCTTCATCGCCGGCAGCCTCTCGCGGCAGACGGGCGCCGGGCAGTCGAGCTGCCAGGGCGACAGCCGCGCCTGCCCCACCCTCGACGCCGCGCTCGACAAGCACCGCCAGGCCGAGGCGTACGCGCGCACCGGCAACGTGCTCTTCGCGGTGGGCGGCGCGGTCGCGGGCGCCGGGGTGGCGGTGTTCACCTTCGACGTGGTGCAGGGCCGGCGGGAGAGCGCCCAGTGACGCGCGGGCGTGCGGCGCTCGCGGGCGCGCTGCTCGGCCCGCTGGTGCTCGCCGGGTGCCTGCAGGCCTGGCCCTTCAACGGCCCGTACCGCTGCGTCGACGGCGCCTGCAGCGGCAACCTGGTGTGCGACGACGGGCTCTGCTGCCAGGTGGGCGGCACGCCGGCCTGCCCCACCAAGCCGACGTCGATGGGCACCTGCGCTTCCGGCGCCACCCCGCGCGTGTACTACCGCGACGACGACGGCGACGGCTTCGGCAACCCCGACGCCGGCGTGCTGGCCTGCGCGCGCCCGGTGCTGACGACGCACGTGGACAACGCGGACGACTGCGACGACACCCAGGCGGCGGCGCGGCCCGGCGGCGGAGAGGTCTGCGACGGCCTGGACAACGACTGCGACGGGGTGCGCGACAACGGGCTGCCCCAGCGCCTGTACTACGTCGACCAGGACGGCGACGACGCGGGTGACCCCGACGGCGGCGTGTCGGCCTGCGCGCGCCCGCCGGGCCTGTCGGACAACCGCGGCGACTGCGCGCCGCTCGACGCCACCGTGCACCCCGGCGCCAAGGAGCGCTGCAACGGCAACGACGACAACTGCGACGGCCGCATCGACGAGTCGCCGGTGGAGAACGAAGGCCAGAGCTGCCAGACGGGCCGGCCGTCGCGCTGCGCCGCGGGCACCCAGCAGTGCGTGGACGCGGTGCTGACGTGCATCTCCACCGCGCAGCCCCAGCCTGACGTGTGCGACCAGCAGGACAACGACTGCGACGGGCAGGTCGACCAGCGCCCGGACTGCGGCGGGCCGGCGAGCCTGCTGGGCACCAGCGAGCTCACCCTGGGCGCGCTGGTGGTGCCGGCGGGCACCTCGCTCGCCGCCACCTGCGCCAAGGGGGCCACCGGCGCGCGGCAGGGCACCTGGTTTCCCCCCAACTGGCTGGGCACCTCCACCGGGCAGCACCTCTTCTTCGCCGAGGCGCAGGCCGGCCACGCGTGGGACCTGAGCCAGCCGCAGGCCACCCTGGCGCTCGCCTTCTCCTTCAGCGCCCTGGGCACCTCGGCCTCGCTCAACACCGGGGTGAAGCAGCCCATCGTCACCCTCTGCAACGCCGACGCGCGCCGCTTCGTGCGCTACGAGCCGAAGGTCAACTACGACGGCGGCACCACCTTCCGCCTCGCCGTGCCGCTCGCGGGCAGCGCCGACTGGGTGCGCGCCGACGGGCCCGCGGGCGTGGACCTCACCGCGGTGACGCGCGTCGAGGTGCAGCTCATCGCGGTGCCGGAGACGACCTTCACCGTGAAGTGGCTCGCCGACGGAGGCTTCGCCCCGTGAGCGTCGCGCGCGCTCTCGCGGTGGGCCTGGTGGTCGGCACCGCGGCGGGCTGTCTGCAGGCCTGGCCGGTGGTGGGGCCGTACCGCTGCAGCGCGGGCTCCTGCCCCGACGGGCTCATCTGCGACGACGGGCTGTGCTGCAGCCCGACGCAGGAGCCGCTGTGCCGCACGCTGGTGCTCGACGGGGGCACCTGCGCCGACGGCTCCGCCCCGCGCTCGTTCTACCTGGACCTCGACGGCGACGGGTTCGGCGACCCCAACGGCCAGAAGGAGTTCTGCGCCAAGCCGGTGGAGACGGCGGTCTCCTCGAAGGGTGACGACTGCGACGATTCCAAGGCCGACGTGCACCCCGGCGCACAGGAGCAGTGCAACGGCCTCGACGACAACTGCAACGGCGAGGTGGACGAAGGCACGCCGACGCGCATGGCCTTCTTCCGCGACGAGGACGGCGACGGCTACGGCAACCCCGACGCCGGGGTGATGGCCTGCCAGGCGCCGCCCGGCACGGTGAGCGACCCCAGCGACTGCGACGACCGCAGCGTGACGCGCTACCCGCTGGCCGCGGAGCAGTGCAACGGGCTCGACGACAACTGCGACGGGAAGATCGACGAAGGCACGGTGGTGGGCACCGGGCTGTCGTGCAGCACCGGCAAGAAGGGCGCCTGCGCGGTGGGCAGCACCGCCTGCGTGATGGGCAAGAAGACGTGCGTGGCGCCCACGCCCAAGGCGCTCGACCTCTGCGACGGCGTGGACAACGACTGCGACGGGCTGGTCGACGAGCACCCCGACTGTGGCGGGCCGGTGGGCTTCATCGCCGAGAAGCAGTTCGTCTCGGTGCAGGGGCTGCCGGGCACCATTCCCTTCCCCGAGCAGACCGCGCACTGCATGAAGGACTTCGCCGGCTCGACGGGCGCCACCGCCTGGAACCCGCCGAACTGGTCGGGGCCGAACGCGAACTACCAGCTGTGGTTCGCCGAGGCGCCCGCGGGCAAGACGTGGGACCTCACCAAGCCGAACCTCAAGCTGCACCTGGCGCTGAGCTGGAGCGCCACCGGCACCGGCGACCCCTGGAGCGGCGCGGAGTGGCCGGTCATCTACCTCTGCGACGAGAACTCCAACGTCTTCCTGCGGCTGGTGCGCACCAACGGGCTCCTGGTGAACGGCTCGGGCAGCTTCTCCACCGACATCGCGCTCAACCTGGCGAGCGGCGACAAGGCGTGGATCTACGGCAACGCCACCAACCCGCCCGACGTGCGCCGCATCAAGCGCATCGAGGTGATGGCCAAGGTGCAGACCGGGACCTTCACCATCACCTGGTCGCCGGACGCAGGCTTCGCGCCCTGAGCGGGCGGTCGCTGCGCGAATCCTCCGGGGCCGCCCGCGGCTCCAAGGGCCGTGCTGCGCAGCGTGCTCTTCTTCCTCGGCCTCGCGGCCGCGCTGACGCCCTGGGTCAGCGCCCCGGTGGCGCTGGTCGCGGGGGTGGTGCTGGCGCTCACCGCCGGCACGCCCTTCCCCGAGCAGCTCAAGCGGGCGCAGGGCTTCCTCCTCAAGGCGGCGGTGGTGGGGCTGGGCGCGGGCATGGACCTGACCGTGGTGCTCCGCGTCGGCCAGCAAGGCTTGGTGCCCACGGCCGTGCTGGTGCCGGGCGTGGTGCTGGCCGCGGTCGGCCTTTCCCGTCTGATGGGCGCTGAGCGCACGACCGGCGTGCTCATCGGCATCGGCACCGCGGTGTGCGGCGGCTCGGCCATCGCGGCGGCGGCTCCGGCGATGGGCGCGCGTCCGCACCAGTCCAGCGTGGCGCTGGCGGTGGTGTTTCTGCTCAACGCCCTGGCGCTGCTCGTCTTCCCCTGGGCCGGGCACCAGCTCGGCCTGTCGGAGCGCGACTTCGGGCTGTGGAGCGCGCTCGCGATTCACGACACCAGCTCGGTGGTGGGAGCCTCGCTCGCCTTCGGCCGGGAGGCACTGGCGGTGGGGACGACGGTGAAGCTGACCCGGGCGCTGGCCATCATCCCGCTGACGCTGGTGCTGGCCGCCACCTGGAAGCGCGGCGAGCCCGGCCCGCGCAAGGTGTCGGTGCCCGTCTTCATCTTCCTCTTCGTGGCGGTGGCGGCCCTGGTCACCTGGGTCCCGGCGCTCGCCGGCGCCGGCGCGGTGGTGGCGGGCGTGTCCCGGCGGCTCCTGGTGGTGAGTCTCTTCCTGGTGGGGCTGGGCGTCTCGCGCGAGGCCCTCGCGCGCACGGGGTGGCGGCCGGCGGCGCTCGGGGTCACCCTCTGGGTCGCCGTCTCGCTGGTGACCCTCGCCGGCATCCGCGGCGGGGTGCTCCACGCGCCGGACCTCGGGCCCGTTCCCGCCGAATCCTCTGCCGTGGTCGCTGGCTCGAACGTCACGGCCATCACGTCCACGGCCTTCCCCCCGACGCCCTGAAAGGCAACGCCCCCATGCCCGCCACCCCTTCGAACCACCGCCAGCTCGTCGCGCAAGGCGCGCTGCTGCTCGACGTGCGGACCCCGGAAGAGTTCCTCTGCGGCCACGTCGAGCAGGCGCTCAACATCCCGGTGCACGAGCTGCCGCAGCGACTGGGCGAGGTGGGGTCCACGACGCGGCCGGTGGTCGTCTATTGCCGCAGCGGTGGCCGGAGCGCGGCCGCGGCCCAGTTGCTGCGACGCGCGGGATACGACGTCAGCGACATCGGACCCATGGCAGCCTGGTAGCCCATGCAGATCGACACCCAGTTCGACGAACGCACCTCGACCCTGACGCACGTGGTGTGGGACGAGGCGACGCGCGACGCGGTGGTCATCGACCCGGTGCTGGACTTCGACCCGGCGAGTGGCCGGGTGTGGACGGAGTCCCTCGACCGCGTGCTGGCCACCGTGCGGCAGCAACAGCTGCGCGTGCACTGGGTGCTGGAGACGCACGCCCACGCCGACCACCTGAGCGGCAGCCAGGGGCTCGTCAGAGACTGCGGCGCCAAGCTCGCGGTGGGCGGGAACATCACCGCCGTGCAGCAGGTGTTCCGCGAGGTGTTCGGCCTGAGTTCGATGCAAGTCGACGGGCGGCAGTTCGACCATCTGCTCACGGACGGCGAGGTGCTCCAGGCCGGCGCCCTGCGCGTCACTGCGCTCGCCACGCCGGGGCACACGGCGGCGTGCATGTCGTTCCTCGCCCGGGACGCGGTCTTCACCGGCGACACGCTCTTCCACGAAGACGTCGGGGTCGGCCGCTGCGACTTCCCAGGTGGTTCGGCGGATCAGCTCTTCACCTCGGTGACCGAGCGGCTGTACCGGCTGCCGGACGCGACCCGCGTGTTCCCCGGCCACGACTACCCGAGCGGGCGCCCGTGGCGTCCCGACACCACCATCGCCGCCGAGAAGAAGGGCAACGTGCAGCTGAGCGCCGCGACCCACCGCCAGGACTTCATCGACCGGCGCACCGCGAGAGACCGGAGTCTCGGGCCACCGCGGCTCCTGTACCCGAGCCTCCAGGTGAACATCGCCGGCGGCCGGCTGCCCGAGGCCGGCCCCAACGGGCGCAGGTATCTGCTCACGCCCGTCTCGGGGCTCTGAATCCTCCGCGGGCCTTCGGGGCTCTCACACCGCATGACGACACGCGTGGCGGTGCTGCTGTGCTCGCTGTCCTTCGCTGCCTGCGCCTCGCCCAGCATCACCGGGGAACAGGCCCATGCGCTGGTCGACACCCAGCGCGCCGTGCTCCTCGACGTGCGCACGCCGGACGAGTTCCGCGAGCGCCACCTGGGCGGCGCGGTGAACCTGCCGGTGCAGGCGCTGGAAGCACGCGAGGCCGAGGTCCCCGCCAAGCCCGACCAGGACGTCATCGTCTATTGCCGCAGCGGGCACCGCAGCGCGCGGGCCGCGGAGCTCCTCAAGGCCAGGGGCTTCAGCAAGGTGCATGACCTCGGCAGCATGTCGAACTGGCGCTGAGCGCAGGTCCAGGAGCCGGGCTTCGCGCCGCAGTCAGCGCACGGTGATGGGGCGCTCGTCGAGCGCGTGCGCCGCCTCGAGGGCCGCGCGCACCGCCGCGGCGTCGCATGGCGCGACGGCGGACAGCTTCCAGAGGTCCACCCGCTCGATGGCGCCGTCGGCCAGCGCCCGCACCGAGGAGCGCAGGTACGGCGTGTCGACGTCGCCGGCCTCGACGTCGAGCCGGGCGCCCTCGAGCCGGAGCACGAAGCGCTCGGTGCGCGCAGGCCCGAGCCAGAAGCCGTGTTCGCGGCGACGGTCGGCGGGCAGGAGCGGCACGCTCACGCGGATCCGCCCCAGCGTCAGCGGCGCTCCCGCGAGCGTGAGCCGGCCGCGGGAGACGACCCGCTCCGGATCCACCGGCGCCGCGTCCTGGGTGCACGGCGCGGACAGGAACGCGGTGCACGGCGGCAACGCCACGCCCGCCCCCACCACCTCGCCGTACCATTCCCGCTCGAACGCCCCGGACAGCTGCTCGCCTTCTCGCCTCAGCTCCACGCGCAGGCTCCGCACCGCCGCGTCGGGGGCGGCCATCGGGATCCGGCCGAGAGAGGCGCCGGCGGTGTCCGCCCAGACGACGGGAGCCCCGGCGAGCTCTTCCGGCACTCGGCCGGGCCACGGCGACCTCGGGTCGACCAGCACGGTCTCGTCGCCGTCGCGGAGCGAGAGCAGCACCGCGCTCAGCCCGTCGAGCGACACGCCGGCGAGGGTGTGGCCCGCTGCCGCGGACGGGAGCGCGAACCCGAGCCGCACGTCCACCCCGCGCGCGCGGAGTGCCGCCGTCAACGAGAGCGCGACCCCGAGCTCGGGCTCTGGCGCGAGGCCCCGGGCGTGAAGGGGGACCTGAGCGGGGTGCGCCCTCGCCTCGTCCAGCAGGGTGCGCAGCTCGGGCAACGAAGGAGGCCGTGCCGCGCCGCGCTCGCCACCCTCGCCCAGCCGGCCGGCCAGCGCCCTCGACAGCGCGGCGAAGTCGGCGGGGGCACGGCGCGGGCCGCTCGCGTCGGTCCACGACAGCAGCTGCACCACGACGTCGGCGTCGCGCTCGGACTGCAGCGGCTCGGGCTCCTCGGGCGGCAGCTGGAACCAGGCGTACACCGAGAGGTTCTTTCCACCGCGGCGGTCGACGTTGGGCGTGACCTGGTAGCGGTCCGGCAAGGTGACGTCGACCTCCCAGCCGGTCGGCGCCTCCACCACCAGCCGCCGCTCGCGCGTGGGCACCGACACCCTCAAGGGAACGCGCGCCACCAGCCGCAGATCGTCGCCAGTGCGCCAGCCGACGCGCCGCTCACAGACGCCGCCCGCGGGCACCACGTCCCCCGGCGTGGACTCCGGCGGCGGAGGGCGGATCCGCAGCTCGTCCTCGAGCAGCAGGTCGTCGCCCGCATGGGCGACCGTGGGACGGCCCGGGTCGACGCCACCGTCGAGCAGCCGCGTCGCCAGGTGCTCGGTGTGCTCGAGCACCACGCGCCCCTGCTCCAGCCGGAAGCGCACCGTGGTCTCGTCCAGCAGCCGCTCCGCGCTCGCCTCGGGCCACACGCCGGGCGCGAGGTCCTTCTCGTCGAGCGCGAGCCACCGCTTCGGCGCGCACGCGCAGGCGAGCAGCGCCAGCGCCAGCGCGGCCCTCACGGCGGCGCCAGCGCCGGGCAGTCGTTCGGCCGCGTGCCGCCGATGTCCACCAGCGTCTCGTCGCTCGCGGTGCACACCAGCATCAGCCCCAGGAAGCGGCGCCGCCAGTAGGCCTGGTCCTCGGGGTCGGTGCTCGCGCGCGCGGCCTGCGCCTTCACCGACTCCAGCACGCTGCGGCGCTGGGCCTCGGTCCACGGCTCCTTGAGCGGGGCCCGCATGAACTCCTGGGCCAGCGACCCTTCCGGGTGCTTCACGCCGTAGAGCGCCGGGTCGGTGCGCTGCGCGGCGGCGTCGGAGGCCACCAGCGCGAGGAGCCCCAGCCGCTCGTGACAGCGCCGCTCTTCCCCGGTCTTCGCTTCGGCCTCGGTGCGGATCTGGTCGACCGCCGCGCGGCGCGCGCTGGGCGCGAGCGACTCCAGCGCCGCGAGCTTCTCCAGCAGCGGCAGGCCGATGAGCCCTTGCACCGCCGGGTCGAGCTGCGCCTCGCCGGGGCACGGCGGGCCTTCCACCATCGGGGGCGTTCCCAGCGCCTTGCGCACCGCGAGCACGCCGAAGCCCGCGGCGAGCGCGATGACCACCAGCGCCACCGCGAGCGGAGCACCCGAGCGGGAAGGCGGGAGCACCACCGCCGCGGGTGGATCCGCCGCCACCTTCGGCATCGGCGCGGTGGGCCCGCCGTCGGGGGCGGGCGTGGGCACCGGCGGCGCCAGCGTCTGGTTGGGGGGCTTCGGCGTGGGGGCGAAGGTCGGCCCGTCGGGCGGCCCTGCGACCACCATGGGCGCGCTGAGGAGAATCGGCCTCGGCAGCATCTGCTCGGCCGGCGGCAGCACCGGCTCGGTGGGAATCGGCCCCAGCGGCGCCACCGGCTGCTCCACCACCGCGCCCAGCGCGCGGGCGAAGGCCTCCATCGTCGGGAAGCGCTCGTCGCGGTTCTTCGCCGCCGCCTTCTGCAGCACCTGGTCGATGCCCGAGCCGCGCAGGAGCGGCAGCACCGGCTCGAGCAGCGGCAACGGCGTCTGCAGCTGGTGCTGCATCATCATCGGCACCGTCTGCTCTGGCACCACCGGCTGCCCGGTGAGCAGCTCGTGCAGCACCAGCCCCAGCGCGTAGATGTCGGCGCGGCCGTCGACCTGCTCGGCGCGCACCTGCTCGGGCGACATGTACCGGGGCGTGCCGGCGATGGCGCCGTCGGCGGTCATCGCGGTGCCGCCTTCGGGCGCGAGCTTGGCGATGCCGAAGTCGAGCACCTTGACGAAGAACCCTTTGAGGCTCTTGCGGACCATCACGTTCTCGGGCTTCAGGTCGCGGTGCACCACGCCGAGCGCGTGCGCGTGGGCCAGCACGTCGGCCACCTGGAGCCCCACGTCCACCGTGGCGGCGAGTGACTGCGGCCCTTCCTTCACCAGCAGCGAATGGAGGTCGACGCCGTCGACCAGCTCCATCGAGATGTAGAGCGTGCCGTCGACGTCCTGCCCGAAGTCGTGAAGTTGCACCGCCGCGGGGTGCGCCACGCGGATGTACGTGCGCGCCTCGTGCATGAAGCGCCGCGCGAGGCCCGCGTCGCGCGAGAGCTGCGGGTGGAGGAACTTGAGCGCCACCCGGTTGCCGATGCCCTTCTGCTCCGCCTCGTAGACGCTGCCCATGCCGCCCGCGCCCAGCTTGCGCAGCACGGTGTAGCGGCCGCCGATGGTGCGCCCCACGAGTGGATCCGGCGGGCGCTCGTCGACGGTGACGGCCTCGGTGCCGCCGCACTTCGGGCAGGTGCCGGTCCACGCCAGCGCCTCGGCGCCACAGCTCTTGCAGAGAAACAGCGTCATCGAACGGGCGCGGACGCTAGCCCCCGCGTGGCTCGCTGGCCACAGAGCCGCCGCGGAGCTGACACCACGGCGGTCGTCGCTGGAGCGCCCCGAGGCCGACAATCGGGCATGAGGTTCAATTCCACGGACAACGAGTCCCCGCTGCTCCACCTGGCGCGCCTGATGGAGCGCTCGCGCCTGGAAGAGCTGCGCCTGCGGATGGTGGCCCCCAGGAAGGAAGTCACCAAGCAGGCGGGCGCCGAGACGCAGACCTTCTCCGTGGACCCGGTGACGGGCTCGCTCGAGCTCAAGCAGTCGCACGACCGCGTCCACCAGGGCAGCAACCCCATCGCGGCGCTGCTGCGGGCCTTCGGCAAGGAAGACGGCTTCGACGAGCCCCGCCGGTCGCTGGTGGCCCTGAGCTGAGCGCCGCCGCGCGTTTTGCGCCTGGCCAAAGCCCCTACGCGCCGCCACACTCCGGCGCGCCTTGCTCCCTTCCTTCGCGGTCGCCGCGGGTCTCCTCTGCGCGGTGGCGGCCAGCCCGGCCACTCCTGCCAAGCCCCGCGGCGGCCCTCCCGCTGCGCAGACGGGCCTCTCGCTGTCGCACCAGCCGGCCTCGGCGACGGTGGAGCTCTTCCTCGACGGCAAGCCGATGGGGCGCTCGCCGGCGCTGCTCCTCACCACCCCGGGCCCCCACACCCTGGCGGCCGAGGCCGACGGCTTCGAGCGCCTCAGCGAGACGGTCGAGGTGCTCGCGGGAGCGCTCCTGCAGAAGGAGCTGGTCCTCAAGCCACTCACCGTCGCGCTGCGCATCGACACCTTCCCGCCGGGCGCGGAGGTGACGGCCGACGCCCAGCCGCTCGGCAAGGCGCCGGGGCCCTTCGCCCTGCGCCCGGGGGCCCACGCGCTCGTCCTCACCTACCCCGGCTACGCCGAGGCGCGGCGGCAGGTGGAGCTCCTCGCCGGCAAGCCGCTCGCCTTCTCGGTCACCCTGGAGCTGCTCGAGGGCAACGGTCCGCCGCCGCCGGTGCCGCTGCCCGCGCCGAGCCCGGCCGCCGCTCCCGTCCGCGTCCCGGAAGGAGACGCCGCCCGCCTCGCGGTGGCCTTCGACGAGCACGCGAGCGAGCCGGCCCGCCGCACCGCGATGGCCGACGCCCTCGAGCACCGGCCGGCGGAGGAGCGCGCGGCGCTGCTCGCCCGGGTGGAGCCGCAGCTGCTGCGCGAGCGCTGGTGCCGCGAGCTCGCGGCGCTCTTCGACGGCGTGGAGCTGCGGCTGCGCGCGGAGGACCGCTTCGGAGAGCCGGTGACCGCGAGCATCGCCATCGACGGCCGCGCGCTGGGCACCACGCCCGCGGGCCTCGCGGTGCCCGAGTGCGCGAGCCGCCTCGAGCTCAAGACGCCGGCCGAGGTGCAGACGCGGGCGCTGGCGCTGGTGCGCAAGCAGCCGCGCGAGCTGGTGGCCGTCTTCGGCGATCGCCCGCCGCTCGCGGTGGTGTCGGCCTTCGGGGACCTGGTGACACCCGCCGGCGTGGGGCTGCCGCTCGACACCACGCCGTACGTGATGGGGTTCGGCGCGTCCTTCGAGTACCTGGCGCGCGTCTTCTACCTGCGCGTGGCGGTGAAGGACTGGCTCACCCGCAGCCCGTCGGGTGTCCTCACCGCGCAGCCGTTTCCCCTGGGCGACTTCTCGCTGGGCGCGCACGTCACCGCGAGCGCGGGCAGCACCGTGCGCGGGCACCTCGCGCTCTCGCTCGGCGTGTGGAGCGTCTTCTGGGCGACCGCCCGCGCCCAGCTGGGCATCACCATCGCCGACGAGCTGACCGTGGCCTTCAGCGCCGCCTTCAACGTGAACCCGCGGCAGTTCCTGGTGCCGGGCTCGGTGGGCGGCATGCTCTTCTCCGGAGGGCTCAGCCTCGGCTGGGCGATTCCCACCCGATGATGGGGCTCCCGCTCGTACTCCTCGCGGTGGTTGCCGGCGCCGACGGCGACGTCACCCTCAAGGTGGTGAGCACCCCGGCGGGCGCCCAGGTGTCGGTCGACGGCAGCACGGTGGGGAAGACGCCCTTCACCGGCAAGGTGGAGCCGGGCGAGCACTCGGTGGAGCTGACGCTCGACGGATACGAGCGCACCGGGAAGACGGCGAGCTGCGTGGCGCAGCGCGATTGCCTGGTGAGCCTCGCGCTCAAGGAAGCGCCCATCACCGTGTCGCTGTCCTCGACGCCCATCGGCGCCACCGCGACGGTGGACGGCAAGCCGGTGGGCCTCACGCCGGTCGACGTGGACCTGAGCCCCGGCAAGCACGCGCTGTCGCTCGCGCTGCAGGGCCACCAGGGCGTGCAGACGACGCTCACCGTGAGCCGCAAGGGCAAGCGCGACTTCAACTTCCCCTTGAGCGCGCCGCGCTTCCAGCTCGCGGTGCAGTCGAGCCCACCGGGCGCGCAGCTGCGCCTCGACGGAGAGGCGGTCGGCGTGACGCCGTGGTCCGGCCGCACCGCGTCGGGCCCGCACACGCTCGAGCTCTCGCTCGTCGGGTTCGCCACCGCCACGCAGGACGTCACCGTGCTCCCGCGGCCCCTGCCCACGCGCGCGGCGGTGAAGCTGACTCCGGTCCCCACGGCGCTCGCGCTCAGCGTGGAGCCGAAGGACGCGCGGGTGCTGCTCGACGGCAAGGGCGTGGTGGCCAACGGTGGGGCACTCCCGGTGAAGCCCGGAGCGCACGCGCTCGAGGTGGAGCTCGCGGGCTACGAGGTGCAGAAGCTCAAGGTGGACGTGCCCAAGGGCGAGACGGTCTCGCGCGCGGTGACGCTCACGCCGCTCAAGGTCGAGCTGGTGATTCACGTCACCCCCGCCGACGCCGAGGTCCGCCTCGACGGGGCGGTGGTGGTGGTGACGGTGCCGCTGCAGGTGGTCCCGGGCACTCACCAGGTCGAGGCGCGCCGCCAGGGATACACGACGGTGCAGCATGCGGTGGAGGTGAAGCCCGGGACCCGCGGCGAGCTCGCCCTGG
>JAIBBQ010000149.1 GCA_019694595.1 Myxococcaceae bacterium | reverse complement strand
TGACCGGGGCGGCGGCGGCCGCGGTGGCGGCGGCCGGAGCGGCGGCGGCCGGCTCGACGAGCTCGGTGCCTTCCCCGCCGACGCTGAAGTAGGCGACCGACGCTTCCATGTCGGCGGTCTGCTGCGCCATGGCGGCCGAGGAACTGGCGAGCTGCTCGGCCATCGCCGCGTTCTGCTGGGTGAACTTGTCCATCTGCGCCACCGCAGCGTTCACCTGGTCGATGCCGTTGGTCTGTTCCTGCGACGACGCGGAGATCTCCGAGATGATGTCGGCGACCTTCTTGGCGGCGCCGATGATCTCTTCGAGGTTCTTGCCCGACTCGCGCACCAGCTTGGAGCCTTCGGTGACCTTGCCCACCGAGTCCTTGATGAGCGCCTTGATCTCCTGCGCCGCGGTCGCGGTGCGACGGGCGAGGCTGCGGACCTCGGAGGCGACCACCGCGAAGCCGCGGCCTTGCTCACCCGCGCGCGCCGCCTCGACCGCCGCGTTGAGCGCCAGCAGGTTGGTCTGGAAGGCGATCTCGTCGATGACGTCGATGATGTCGCTGATCTTCACCGACGCGTTGTTGATGTTCTCCATCGCCTCCACCGCGCGGGTGACCACCTGGCCACCGCGCTCGGCCGTGGTGCGCGAGCTCACCGCGAGCTGGTTCGCCTGCCGGGCGTTGTCCGCGTTCTGCTTCACCGTGGCGGTCATCTCTTCCATCGTGCTGGCGGTCTCTTCGAGCGCTGCCGCCTGCTGCTCGGTGCGCGAGGAGAGGTCGGCGGTGCCCGAGGAGATCTCGCTCGAGGCCATGGACAGCGTCGCCGTCTGGTTGCGCACGTCGACGGCCACCGACTTCAGCCGAGCGAGGCGGCGCACGATGAACGCCACGAAGACGAGCGCCATCATCGCCGTCATGCCGCTGATGATCGCCATGGTGCCGCGCGTGGCCGACACCTGGCCTTCGGTCGCGGTGCTCGACTCGGTGACGTCGCGGATCGACAGGTCGACCAGCTTGCCGACGGCATCGGTGAAGGGGTCCACCACGGGGTACATCTCGTGCTCGGCGAACTTGACCAGCGCGGCCTTGTCGCCCCGGCGGAGGATCTCCTGCAGGCGCGCGACGCCTTCGTCGGTGTTCTTGCGGGCGCGCTCCAGCTCGGCGAGGAGCTGGAGCTCGGCCGGGGAACTGAACCCTTCCTTGGGGATCGAGGTCCAGGCGCGGGCGCTCACCTCGCTCGCCTCGGTGACGTGGCGAATCGCTTCGTCGAAGGTCACCGTGCCCGCCCGGGTCTTGTGCACGGTGTCCACGATGTTGACCGCGTACATGTCGGAGATGGTCTTCAGGTTGCCGATGGGGCGGACGTCCAGCTCGAGCGAGCGGTGCATGGTGGCCGCGATGCGCTGGAGCGCCACGTTGGCGACGACGGCGCCGGCGATCGCGGCGAGCGACATCAGCACGTAGGTGGCGATCAACTTGCCGATCAGCCGGGCGCGGAGCCGGCCTTCCTCGGTGCGCGAGTCCTGACGGGGCGTGGACATGGTGAGTTCCTGTGTTCTCAGGCAGCGAGGGGTCGAGCGGTGGAAGCGATGGTGCGCGCGAGGTCGAGCAGCACGACGAGCGATTCCGGCGTGCGCACCACGCCGCGGATGAGCTCGGTCGGGAGCGCGCCGGCGACGGCCGGGGGCGGGCTCACCTGGTCGCTCGCCACGTCCATCACGTCGGCGACGGCGTCGACGAGGAGGCCGGTGGTCTTCCCGCCCGCGGTGACCACCACGATGACGTTGGTCTTGCCCGGCTCGGCGGCGCTGAGGCCGAAGCGAGAGCGGAGGTCGACGACCGGCACGATGACGCCCCGCAGGTTCATCACCCCGCGGAAGTGCGGCGGCGAGTTGGGGAGCGGGGTGGCGGGCGAGTAGCCGCGGATCTCCTGGATCTCGAGGAGGTCGATGCCGTACAGCTCGGCGCCGAGCTTGAACGCAAGGTACTGGGTCACGAGGGGCTCCCTGCCGGCGTGGTGAACGAGGTGGACTCGGGCGGCTGCACCGCGGCGGGCTCGACGGTGCCGGACCTGGGCATGACCTTCCCGGACTGCCCGAGCTCGAAGAGCGCCGCGACGTCGATGATGAAGGCCACGCGGCCGTCGCCCAGCACCGTGGCGCCGGAGATGCCCGCCACGCGGCCGAAGTTGGCTTCCAGGCTCTTCACCACCACCTGCTGCTGCCCGATGAGCTCGTCGGCCAGCACCGCCACCGTGCGGTCGCCGTCGTCGACCACCACCACGATGCCCTTGCACGGGTCGGCGTCACCTGCGGCCTGGCCGAGGAGGTCGTGCAGCCGGACGAGGGGCACGTAGCGCTCGCGCACCATCACCACCTCGCTGCGCTCTCCGATGGTGGAGATCTGCCCGGCCGTGGGCCGGAACGAGCCCGCGACCGACAGCAGCGGCATCAGGAACACCTCGCTTCCGACGCGGAGCGAGAGGCCTTCCAGCATCGCCAGGGTGAGCGGGAGCTGGATGCGGAAGCGGCTGCCCTTGCCCGGTTGCGACTCGATGGTGATCTTCCCCTTGAGTTCCTCGACGTTGCGGCGGACCACGTCCATGCCCACGCCGCGGCCGGAGAGCTCGGTCACCCGCTCGGCGGTGGAGAAGCCGGGGCGGAAGATGAGCTGGTGAACGTCGTCGTCGCTGAGCGTGTCGGAAGGGCTGATCAGCCCCTGGGCGATCGCCTTGGCGACGATCTTGGCGCGGTCGAGACCGCGGCCGTCGTCCTCGACCTCGATGAAGATGCTGCTGCCGCGCTGGTAGGCCCGCAGCGTCAGCGCGCCGCCCGCGGGCTTGCCGGCCGCGGTGCGCTCGTCGGGCTGCTCGAGGCCGTGGTCGATGGCGTTGCGCACCAGGTGCGTCAGTGGGTCGGTCACCTTCTCGATGACCGTCTTGTCGAGCTCGGTGTCCTCGCCTTCCAGCTGGAGCACCACCTGCTTCCCGGTCTGCGTCGAGAGGTCGCGCACCACGCGGTGAAAGCGGTCGAACATCGCCTTCACGGGAATCATGCGAATGCCGAGCACCTGCTCCTGCAGGTCGCGGCAGTGCCGGTCGAGCTGGCCGACCGCGTCCTGGAGGAGCGCGAGGCGCTGCGCGGTGAACTGGCCGACCTCCAGGCTCACCATCGACTGCGCGATGACCAGCTCGCCCACCAGGTTGATCAGCCGGTCGACCTTGAGCACCGGCACCCGGATGGTGGCGCTGCCTTCCTCCTGGCGGCGCCCCGAAGCGTCGGGCGCGCTCGGCCGGGGCTCGGGGGCGCTCGGGCGAGGGTCGGCGGCCTTGACCACCGGCACGGGCGGCGGTGCCGGGGGCTCGACTCCGGCTGGGGCGGCGCTCGGTGCGGGCGCGGGGGGCGCCGCCACTGGGGAGGCCGCGGCGCCGTCGGCGAGCGCGGCGGCGATCAGCGCCAGCGCCTCGTCTTGCCCGGGCACCTTCTCGTTCTTCCCCTGCCGGACGATGTCCAGGTGGGCGCGGATGACGTCGGACGACGCGAGCAGCGCGTCGATGACCGGGCGGGTGCAGACCCGCTTCGTCTCGCGGAGCTGGTCGAGCAGGTTCTCCAGGGTGTGGGTGAAGCCCTGGAGCACGTCGAGCCCGACCATGCCGGCGCCGCCCTTGATGGTGTGCGCGCAGCGGAACGCCCGGTTGAGCACGTCGGCGTCGTCGGGGAGCGTCTCCAGCAGCAACATGCACTGCTCGAAGTCGGTGAGCAGCTCGGAGGCTTCCTCGAGGAAGACCGCGATGTCGTCGGCCTCGATGGTCACGGAGCCCCCAGCAGGTGGCGGAGCGCCAGGTCGAGCTGCGCCGGCACCAGCGGCTTGGTGAGCCAGCCATTGGCTCCGGCAGCCCGGCCGCGCAGCTTCATCTCGTCGCTGGCCTCGGTGGTGAAGAAGAGGATGGGGAGGCTCTCGCGCGGGTGGCCCTGGCGGATCCGCGTCACCAGGGAGAAGCCGTCGACGGGCGCCATGTTGACGTCGCTGATCACCATGCGCACCGAGCCGCTCGACAGCGCCTGCAGGGCGGCGTCGCCGTCGGCCGCCTCGATGACCTCGTGACCGACGGAGGTGAGGTGCCGCTTGAGCATCCGCCGGAGCGTTGGGGAGTCGTCGACGATGAGGATTCGGGTCACGGTCGTCTCGTGGTGCAAGGTGAGTGCCCCGAACGGCGCGGGTGCTCCTGCACGGTCATCGACGCGGATCTGGCCGATTCCCAGGGGGGTCGCGTCGATGCGCGGCGGTCAAGGGTGACCGGCGCGCCGGCCTCGAACCCGCTGAAAACGCACCGCAGGCAGAAGGCCCCCGCATTGCAATTCCCCGATCGCGTCACCCCCTGCAGGAGTCGCGTGGATGAGGAACGCCTTCATTGCCGCCCTCGTGAGTACATCGGCCTTCGCTTCGAATCTGGTGGGCACCTACGGCATGGCGGACACCAACGGCGCCGTGGGGTCCGCCGCCGGGGCGGTCACCATCGATGCGCGGCTCGTTCCCGGCGTCGGAGGCCTCTCGATGGGCGTCTCGGCGCTCGTGGGCCTGAGTGACGACGTCGAATTCGGCGTGGGCGGAGCGACGGGGCTCGACTACCGGGCCGGGGTCAACGCCGGCGTGCTCGCTCCGTGGGTGCGCGCCAGGTTCCTCAAGCACGGCGAGACGCACCTGTCGTTCCTCGCCGGGCCGGTGATCGACTTCGCGGTCCGCGCGCGTTCGCTGGCGGGCTCGGAAGTGCTCTTCACCC
Source organism: Myxococcaceae bacterium (assembly GCA_019694595.1). Taxonomy (GTDB): domain Bacteria; phylum Myxococcota; class Myxococcia; order Myxococcales; family Myxococcaceae; genus JAIBBQ01. Next base: position 10,598 of record JAIBBQ010000149.1, on the reverse strand, counting down.
AGGGCTTCGGCTTCGGCTCACTCGACGCCAACGTGGGGGTCGCTGCTTCCTTCGGCACCGGGCAGCCCATCGGGCACGTCGGGGCCGGACTGACGGTGAACCTCCCCGCGCTGCTCAAGCTGTACGTCGAGGTCTTCGGCTACCTCACCAGCGGGGAAGGCACGCTGGGCGAGCGGGCGGGCCTGGCGTGGGCCCCGAGCCAGAAGTTCGCCGTCGACGTCTCGGCGGGCGTCATCGAGGCGCCCGCGAGCACGACCCCGGTGAGCGTCTTTCCGCAGGTCGGCGCCACCTTTTTCCTCTGAGCAAGCGTCGAAGCCGTGCCGATGTGAGGTCTCGTCTCTCGTGGTCCCGAAAGGTTTCCGATGAGCGCGCTCCCCAGTCCCGAAGCCCTCGCCAAGCTGCTGTCGAACGTCACCTCGACCATGCTGGGCATCTCGTTTCGGCCGGTGCCCTCGGCCGACGGGTTCGCCGAGGTGTGGCGCACGGTCACCTTGCCGATTCCCGGGGCGCGACCGTTGACCGTCGGACTGGCGTCGGATCAGCCCAGCTGCGGCGTGCTCTCGGCGGCGATGTTCTCCTGCCCGGTCGAGGCGGTCGACCAGTCGATGATGAGCGACTCCCTCCGCGAGCTCACCAACATGACGGCTGGACTGGTGAAGTCGTCGCTCGGGCTCGACCAGGCCCTCGGTCTGCCCAAGGTGATGGCCGGCGACCACATGCCCGCCTGCGGCCCGCCCCCCACCACCCAGTCGGTCGTCCTGAAGGCTGAGAAGCTCGGCCTGTTGCTCTGGGTCTCCGAAGGCGTCGCCGCCTGAACCCACGTTTCCCGTCACCACCACCACCAGCTGAGGACTCCCACATGCCCCGAGTGATGACCGTCGATGACAGCCGCGCCGTTCGTTCCATCATCACCAAGCAGCTCGCCGCGATGCACTGCGAGGTCGAGGAAGCGGAAGACGGTGCCCAGGCGCTCACCAAGCTGCAGGGAACCTCGGTCGACCTCATCCTGCTCGACGTCACCATGCCGGTGATGGACGGGCCCACCATGCTCGCGCAGCTGCGGAAATCGGGAAGCAAGACTCCGGTCATCATGCTCACCTCCGAGAGCAAGAGCTCCGTCATCGGCGATGCGATGCGCCAGGGAATCGACGACTACATCCTCAAGCCCTTCAAGGCAGAAGAGCTCGTCGACAAGGTGAAGAAGTCGCTCAAGCTGACCGATGCACCGGCGGCGGCTGCCGTGTCGTCGGGCAGCGCGGTGCCGGGCAGCGGCCAGCCAGTCGACGTGCTGCTCATCGACGACGTCGAGAACGTGGCCAAGCGCCTGCGCACGCTGCTCAACCCGCAGGTGTCGATGCTCGGCGTGGCCAGCGCGCAGGCCGCGCTCGCCGCCTGCCGCGAGCATCCGTTCAAGGTCATCCTGGTGGACTACGAGTTCGCCGAGGTCGCGAACGCCCAGTTCGTCAGTCAGCTCAAGCTCCTGTGCCCCGGCGCCGCCATCATCGCGATGCCGCTCAAGCCCGAGACGCCGGCGAAGTTGCTCGCCGAGGTGAAGGCGAAGGGGTTCTCCGACTGCTTCTACAAGCCGTTCTCGCCCGAGTCGGTGGAAGACTTCTCGGCCACCCACTTCGACCGGCAGGACTTCCTGGTGCGCAAGGACGACCTGCTGACGGTGTCGGGCTTCGTCAACAAGCCCGAGCGCTTCGTCCGCTACTTCGGGCGGCTCGAGGCGCTGTTCCCGCCTGCGCTCGAAGGCGTGGCCTCGGACTGCTTCTCGGACGCCTTCATCGACCTGTCCGCGATTCCGCCCCTCGGTGAGATCGCGCGCGTGCTGGCCGCGGTGGCGATGAAGGCCAAGGCGCTCGGCGTCGGCGTGAAGCTCATCGGGCCGCCCGAGCTGCGGAAGGTGCTCAACAACTTCGAGGAGACCAAGGCGATGGCGCTCTTCAGCGACCTGTCGAAGGCGCGGTCTGCGTAGGTCGTCGCTGCCCCGGTCCCACCGACTCAGAGAGGCTTTCCCATGGCCGCGCTCTCCCTGGCAGCTCCCGAGCAGTCCCCGCCGGCGCCGTCGCCGGTGGTCGAACGCATGGTCGCCTTCGTCCAGGGCCTGGTGACCAAGCGCCTGACGTCGGACGCGCTCTTCCTGCCGCCGCTGCCGATGTCGGCGACGCAGGCGCTCAACGCCATCAATCAGCCGAACTTCGCGCTCCGCGACGCGGTGCCGATTCTCGAACGCGATCCGCTCCTGGCGGCCCGGGTGTTCCGGCTGGCGAACAGTGCCGCGTTCAGCACCGGCGAGCGGAGCGTGACGCTCATCGCCTCGGTGACCCGGCTGGGCGCGCGCCAGCTGCGCACCATCATCGTCGAGTCGGCCACCGACCGGCTCTTCCATTCCCGCGACCCCGAGGTGGCCCGCATGTGCGCGCGCGCCTGGCAGCATTCGGCCGCGGTGGCGCTCGCGGCCCGCGACCTCTGCCTGATGATCGGCCGCGACGACGGCGACGAGGCGTGCCTCTCGGGGCTGTTGCACGACATCGGCAAGCCGGTGGTGGCGACGGTGCTGCTCGAGGCCGAGAAGCAGGTGGTCGAGGGGCGGGGCGGAACCTTCATCGGCTCCCAGGACTGGTACCAGGTCATCTCCCGCACCCACCGCCCGGTGACCCAGGCCATCGCCGAGAAGTGGGGAATGCCGTCGGCGGTGCTCAAGTGCATTCACGAGTCCGCCGAGTTCGACCCCAACGAGCGGGTGTCGCTGGGCAACCTGCTGTGCTTCGTCAACGCGCTGGTCAAGGTGGCGGGCCTGGCGACCGGCGACGACATCGACGCGGCGCGCACGCTCACCATGATCGGCCACTCGATGCTGGGCATCGACCGGGCCATCACCGACAAGCTGATGAGCAACATCAAGGACCGGGTCTCCGACATCTCCGTCTGACGGCGGCCGTGCGGGCCGCGACTTTCCCGGTGGGCGCCACCGCCGCCGCGCTATGACGCGCGCCATGAGCACGACCCAAGCAACCTGGCGGCACGGTTCCTGTCACTGCGGCGCGGTGGAGTTCGAGGTGCGGGACGACCTCACCAAGACGGCCACCGGCAACTGCTCCATCTGCAAGCGGGCAGGGTGGGTGCTGGTGTTCGCCAAGGCGGACAACTTCCGCCTGCTCAAGGGCGAGCACGCGCAGACCGACTACCAGTTCGGCAAGAAGAACGCGCACCACCGCTTCTGCTCCACCTGCGGCGTGCGCGCCTACGGCGAAGGCAAGGGCAAGGACGGCACCGTCACCTACGTGGTGAACGTGCGCTGCGTCGACGGCGTCGACGTCTCCAAGCTCACGCCGCACGCGTACAACTGCGAGGCGATGTAGCGCTCTCGCCATGGCGCCCCCGGTCAGCCTCGGCCTCAGCACCTTCGGCGACGTCACCCACGACGCGGCCGGAGCACCGCTCTCCCAGGCCCAGGTGCTGCGCAACGTCGTCGAGCAGGCGGTGCTCGCCGACCGGCTGGGGGTCGACTTCTTCGGCGTGGGCGAACACCACCGCGCCGACTTCGCGGTGTCCGCGCCCGAGGTGGTGCTGGCGGGCATCGCCACCCGCACCACGCGCATTCGTCTGGGCTCGGCGGTCACCGTGCTCAGCTCCGACGACCCGGTGCGCGTCTTCGAGCGCTTCTCCACCGTCGATGCGCTGTCCAACGGACGCGCCGAGGTGCTGGTGGGCCGCGGCTCCTTCACCGAGTCGTTCCCGCTCTTCGGCTTCGACCTGCGCGACTACCACGAGCTCTTCGAGGACCGCTTGGACCTCTTCGCGCTGCTGCGGCACGGCGGGCCGGTCACCTGGAAGGGCAGCACCCGCGCCTCGCTGACCGACCAGCGGGTGTACCCGCCGCTCGAGCGCGGCGCGCTGTCGACGTGGATCGCCGTCGGCGGCACGCCGGAGTCGGTGGTGCGGGCAGCGCAGTACCGGCTGCCCCTGATGCTGGCCATCATCGGCGGCCCCAGCGACCGCTTCCTGCCCTTCGCGCAGCTCTACCGAGACGCTCTGCGGGAACTCGGGGCGGACCCGCTGCCGGTGGGCGTGCACTCGCCCGGGCACCTCGCGGAGACCGACGCGCTCGCCAAGGAGCAGGTGTTCCCCGCCTTCAAGGCGATGCGCGACCGCATCGGCGCCGAGCGCGGCTGGGGCCCCGTCGGCCGCGAGGAGTTCGAGCGCGAGGTGGCGCAGGGCGCGCTCTACGTGGGCTCGCCGGAGACGGTGGCCCGCAAGATTGCCCGCACCGTCGAGACGCTCGGGCTCGCGCGCTTCGACCTCAAGTTCAGCAACGGCCCGCTGGCCCACGCCCTGAGCCTGAAGGCCATCGAGCTCTATGCGACGCGGGTGATGCCGCGGGTGCGGGAGCTGCTCGCGAGCGGTTGAGGCCCCTGGCCATACCACCGCGTCGAGGTCGGCGAGCGGCCGCGTCGCCGCGTCGTCGCGTCGTCGCCGGTGGATTGCCGCCGGGGCACCGGAAGTGTTTTGGTGACTGCGAACACTCCGATGCGGATCCGCGACCGAATCGCAGCGCAGCCCCTGCCGCCGCCGGCGAGACCTGCAGCGGCTGCGAGCACGGCTCCTGCACCGGCGGTGACCGGCGACCAGGAAGCGCGCTTCGGGCCAGTCTGGCTCAACGCCACGCTGGAGCAGTTCATGCTCGGCCTCGAGGCCGACGCGGGCCGCATCTTCCGCGGCATCGTCGAGCGCGCAGAGCTCGCGGCCGGCGACCCGGCGACGCTCGCCGAGCGGGTGCCGATGCCGGAGTTTCACCCGGCGCTGCGCGCGATGTCGGACGCGCTGCGCGACGACCTGGTGCACGCTCCGCAGTCCTTCGAGGCGGCCGGGCGGCCGAGTCACACCGCCGAGGCTCGTGCGCTCCAGGCCGAGGTCGCCCAGGCGCTCGCCGCTCGGCCCGCGGTCAGCTACGCGCAGGGCCTGCGGCTGTGGGAGCGTTTCAACGCCGTCTACAGCCGCCCCACCGTGTTCCAGGCCGCCGTCTCCGCGGGCCAGAGCGGTCACCTGAAGCTCCACGGCTACGAGCAGGCGATCGCCTCGTTCCCGTCACTCGTCTTCATGCCGCTGCCGTCGAAGACCGGCATCTTGCCGCTGCGGACCTTCATCCGCAGCTACCCGTACTTCGCGCTGCTGGGGGCGACGCGGGCCGAGCAGAAGGCAGACGGCGTGACGCTCTCGCCGGCGGCCCTCTTCAAGCACGACGTGCTGCACGGCTTCCACCTGCGCAACGCCGCCGAAGGGGCCGGGCTCACCTTGCCCGAGGACCCGGCCAAACGTGCGGGCTGGCTGCGCCGCATGAGCGCCTTCCAGGCGGCGCTCGAGGGCGAGCTCGGCCGGCTGGCGCCCGACGCGCGGGCGCTCGCCGAGACCGTGGTCTTCAACCTGATGCACGAGGCCCAGTGGAAGCCGAACTGGCGCAGGCTCGAGCTGCGTTCCACGCTCCCGTTCGAGCCCAGGGCGCTGCTCGAGGCCGTCGGCGGCCACGAGGACCGGTGGGCGAAGCGCATTCACCGGCGCCTGCGCATCTTCGAGGGGGAGTCCCCGTATTCGCAGGATCAGCTGAAGTCGTCGTTGAGCTGGCTGGTCTCCTCGCTGCCCAGGCTCGCCAGGTCGCTCGAGCCACCGCTCCCGCCCAGGCGGGATGACGTGCTGCCCAGCCTGCCGCTGGGCAACGGGTGAGCGCCGCGCCCGTTCGCCGCGCCTACAGCGGCATCGGGAACGAGCAGAGCTCGCCGCCCAGCGTGCCCACCGACAGCCGCCCGCCCACCACGTCGATGGTCGGCATGCTCACCGCGCTCGACGAGACGGTGGTGGACCCGGTCTGCACGCCGTCGCTCAGCCGCAGCTTGCGCAGCGTGCCGTCGGACGCGCCCACGTAGAGCACCTGGTTCGTGTAGTCGACGGTGACGCCCGAGGGCCCGGGCACCGAGGTCGACCAGCCCATCGTCGCCGTCGCGCCGCTCACCGACCAGCGCTGCACCTCGCCCGACTGCAGGCTCACCAGGAAGCCGTTGCCCAGCGGGTAGAGGTAGCTCGAGGAGACGCCGACGTTCGCCGTCCACACCGTGGTGCGGGTGGCGAGGTCGATGCCGGTGGCCACCCCCGCGGTGTCGATGACGTAGGCCTGGTTGCTCTGGAAGTCCTTCACCACGCCGGTGTCCAGGTCGCCCAGCGTGAGCCGCGCCACCTCGGAGCCGTCGAGCGTGCTCAGCACCCGCAGCGACGCCTGCGCGCCCGAGTTGCTGCGCGCGGCCACCCACAGCCGGTCGGTGGCGTAGTCCACCAGGAAGCCGCCATTCACCTGGTCGAGGTCGAGCGGCGCGTACGCCCACACCACGCTGCCGTCGACGCTGGAGAGCGCCGAGACCGAGTTGAGCGTGTGGCTCGCGTTGCGGGTGCCGGCGAAGACCAGGTCCTTCGAGGGGTGCGCGCTGCGGAACGATGCGTCCGCGTACGCGAAGAGCTGCACGCCGACCGGCGCCTGGATGGCGCTTCCCAGCGCCACGCCGAGGTTGCCGGTCCACGCGAGGGCGCCCGAGCTCAGGTCCACCGCGTAGACGAAGCCGCTCTGGTCGCCGACCAGGCCGAAGCGGCCGCTGCGGCCTTCGAGGGGGACCGTGGTGAGGCGGGCCTGCACGGTGCCGGTGAGCGCCAGCGGTCGAAACCGCTCGAGGCCGTCGCTCGCGCCCACCGCGGAGACCGAGACCGAGCTCACCCGCCCGCCGTTGTCGGCCATCAGCACCCCGGTGCCCGGGTCGGACACCGGCTGCGTCAGGACCGGGAGCCCCGTCGCGTAGCACCAGCGCTCGTCGGTGCTGCCTTGCGCCGTGGCGCGCACGCTGATTCCGCTGGAGGTCGGCACTTGCCCCGGTGCGTAGCCGCCGAGCACGTCGCGGTTGAACACCCGGTAGTGGTAGCGGACGCCGTCGGTGAGCCCGGTGTCGCTGAAGCTCGAGACGGTGCTGCCGCCCGAGTCGACGTACACCACCGTCGCGTTTCCCAGGGTTGCGCCCACCGAGTAGCTGAAGCCGGTCTGGGGAGCGGTGCTGGGCGCACTGAGGCCGCGGAGCACGAGCACCCCGGTGTGAATGGCCGGGTTGGTCCACCGCAGCACCACCGCCTGGTGTCCCGAGGTGGCGGTGACGTTCTGCACCTCGCTGGTGGCCAGGGCGGGCCCGGCAAGGAGCACCACGAGGTGCGCCGGCCTCATCGCTCGAGCTCGAAGTGCAGCGTCGAGGTGCGCTCGCCCTGGCGGGCGTGCACCGTCCACGTGCCCCACAGCTGGCGCTGCTCGACGGCGGTGCCCGCCACCAGCAAGGTGAGGCCGGCGTCGGAAGGCTCGGCCTCGCGGCGGAAGAAGACGATGCCCTGGGGCGTGAGCAGCTCGAGCACCACCGGCTCGAGGCCCTCGGTCCGGACCAGCACCTTGAGCTCGCGCAGCGTGGTGACCGAGCGCGCGCCGGGGGGGCTCGACTCCAGCTGGAGCGTGGGGGGCGCCACGGGGCGCACCGGCGTTCCGGTCTCGTCGCGCAGCGGGGCGGCCTGCGCGGCCGGGGCGGCGACCGTGGGCGGCGGGGTGGCGCTCCAGCTGCCCTGGTCGGCGGCGGCGACCTCGCCCGGGCCCGGCGCGGAGGGCGGGTGGGGATCCGCCGGAGCACAGCCGAGGAACGCCACCAGGGTGCCGAGGAAGGGAGCGCGCATGGGGGGCCGGATGAGCAACGGGTGTTCCACCCACACGGGCCTACGCCCCCCAGAGGGAACGGCGCCCGGGAGGGGGTGGGTCGACGGTGCGCGGATCACCTCACGCCGACCCGGCCCGCCGGCCCCGCGGCCAACACCTCGGAGCGACTCGACCTGTAGCCGCCAGAGGACAGGTCCTCGTCACGGCTGCGCGACAATTCCTGTGGAAATCTGCCCGCGGCGTTGCAAAGGCGAGCGGCTCGGTGTGTCTGGCAGGACATGACCGCGCACCTGCTCGACGATTCCTTCGACGTCTCGCGCCTGCAGCGCGACCTCGCCGCCGTGGAGCGCCGCACGTGGATTCCGCAGCCCGGCATCCACCACCGCGGCGAGTGGACGGGGCTCAGCCTGGTGTCCGCGGGTGGCCGGGAAGACACCGCGGCGCCCTTCGGCGTGAGTCGCGAGGAATTCAAGCCCACGCCGCTGCTCGAGGTCACCCCGTACCTGCGTGAGGTGCTCGACGCGCTGCCGTGCCCCAAGCTCACCGTGCGGCTGCTGCGGCTGCCGCCGGGCGGAAGGATCATCGAGCACGCCGACCTCGACGTGTCGGTGCGCTCCGGCGGCATGCGGCTCCACCTGCCCATCGTCACCCACGACGACGTCGACTTCCGGCTGGGCGGCGTGCGGCAGCGCTGGGCGCCCGGGCAGCTCTGGTACGGCGATTTCTCGCTGCCCCACTCGGTGGAGAACCGCAGCCCCATCACCCGCGTGCACCTGGTCATCGACGTCGCCTGCACCGAGGCGCTGCTCTCCTGGTTCCCCACCGACGTGGTGGCGCGCTGGCGTGAAGACGGCATCGCGCTGGTGGCGCCTGCGGCGCTCTCCGTGAGCGCCGAGCAGCTCAAGCGCTACGCATGCCGCTTCGTGGTGCCCGCGGGCGTCCTGGGCGACGACTCCACCGCCGGCGCCGTCACCCTGGAAGGCGACACCCTGGTCGCCACGCTCGACGGCATGCCGCCCTTCGCGCTGGAGCCGCTGGCCGACGGCGGGCTCGCCATCACCGGGCTGCCGCCGGGCTTCCGCCTCAACTGCGACTTCGACGGCGAGCAGATGGTGGCGGCCACGCTGATGATGGGCACCGACGCGGTGCCGGTGGAGCTGCGCCGATGATGTCCCTCGGCACGCACGAAGGGGTTCGCCTCGGTCCGCAGCCCGAGCGGGTGAGCCCGCTCACCTTGCAGGTCACCGACGGGGTGCACCGGCCCGAGGCCATCGCCCGGGCTCACGACGCGGTGTCGCGGCTCGCGGGCATCCCGTCGGGCGTGTTCTGGATCCGCGCGGCCGACGTGCGCGCCTGGCACCAGGGCGACCTCCGGCCGGAGACGGCGCTCGCGGCGTACTTCGGCGAGTCGCTCGCCCGCTTCCTCTTCCAGCACTTCGCCCGGCTCATCGAGGCGCTCCCGCTCGGGTGGGGCACCAGCTACGGCTGCCTCGAGCTGTGGACCAAGGTGGTGGACTCGCGGCGGCAGACGGTGTGGCCGCACGTGGACACCGTGCCGCTCCACGACGGCTGGAAGAGCGCATGCCCGTCGCCGATGTGGGGCTCGGTCCTCTACCTGAGCCCCGAAGGCCAGGGCCACGGCGACACCGTCTTCTGTCCGCAGGATCCTCCGTCCCCTGCGGTGCTCGACCTCTGCATGGCCGAGCGCACCGAGGAAGAGCTGCGCTCGACCGCCACCGACTGGCAGCGGGTGCGCGCGCGGCCGGGGCGGCTGGTCGTCTTCCGCGGCTCGCTCGCGCACTACGTGGCCCCGAATCTCCCCCAGACGCAGGCGCCCCGCGTCACCGTGCTGGTCAACGTGTGGGACCAGGTCCCGCGCTTCGAGGCGCCGTTCGAAGGGCCCTGCCGCATCACCCCCGAGGAGTTCGCGGCCTTCGCGCGCCTGCCTCGCGCGGTGGTGGACCTCATCGCCGACGGCGCGCTCGCGCTGCCCGACGAGCTGCTCGCGCAGGTCGACCCGGCGGACCTGGAGCTCGTCTTCGCCGCGCTGCTGCGGCTGGGATGACGACGCCGGCGCCCCGGGGGCTGCGCACCTTCGGCCTCCTGTGGACGGTGCAGGTCGCCTCGCTCCTGGGCTCGGAGGTCACCCGCTTCGGCCTCGGGCTCTGGCTGCTCGCGCGCAGCGGCGCGGTGGCCGACTTCGCCTCGGTGCTGCTCTGCGAGACGGTGCCGTACGTGTTGCTCTCGCCGCTCGGCGGGGCGCTCACCGACCGGTACGACCGGCGCCTGGTGCTCGCGCTGTCTGACCTCGCGTCCACCCTGGCGCTGGTGCCCATCGCGGTCGCCGCCTCGCTCGGGGTGGCCGAACCCTGGCTGGTGTACGCCGGCGTGGCCTTCAGCGCCGCCACCAGCGCCGCGCAGTCGCCGGCCTTCGTGGCCTCGGTGGCCCAGGTGGTGCCGCCGTCGCAGATTGCCCGCGCCACCGGCCTCACCACCGTCGGCCGGGCGCTCGCCCACGTCGCGGCCCCGGCCATCGCCGCGCCGCTCGCCACCCTGGGCCCCGGCGCGGTCATCAGCGTCGAGGTGGCGACCACCGTGCTCGCGCTCGCCACGCTCCCCTTCCTGCGGCTGCCCAGGGGCGCGCCCGAAGGGAAGGCACCGGGTCTGTGGGCGGGCATCGCCGAGGGCTTCGCCTTCCTGCGCGCGCGGCTCGATCTGCGCGCCCTCGTCACCGCGCTCGCCATTCTCAACCTCGCCATCGCCTTCGCCGAGGCGCTGCTGCCGCCGATGCTGCTGCGGCGCGCCGCGAGCCAGGTGGCGCTCGGCGTCGCCGCCTCGGTGGTCGCCGCCGGCGGCGTCTGTGGCGCTGGGG
>JAIBBQ010000148.1 GCA_019694595.1 Myxococcaceae bacterium | reverse complement strand
GCGCTGGCCCGGCTCGGAGCCGCCGAGCACGTTGATGGCCTCGATCTGCACCTGGGCCTGCCCGTCGGCCGGGCGGGCCACTTCTTCTGCCGCGACGACGGGAGCGGCCTCGACGGTGGCGGCCGGAGCTGCCGGCGCCGTCGCGGGAGCGCTCGCCGGCCCCTGGGACCACCAGCCGAAGAGCGCGGCGGCGAGCACCACGGCCCCGGCGCCGGCGGTCATCGCCCAGCGGGGCGCCCACCGTTCCTCGCGCGGGGTGCCCACGGCGGCGAGCGCGCTCTCGAGCTCGAGCATCGACTGGTACCGCGCCTTGGGCTCGCGCTTGAGGCAGCGGTTCACCACCGCGCGCAGCTCGGGCGGAATCGGCTCTCCGCCCGCGGTGAACGCGCCCAGCGCCCGCGGCTTGCCGGTGACCTTGGCGATGAGCATCTGCTCGGGGCTCGAGGTCTCGAAGGGGAGCTTCCCGTCGAGGAGCAGGTACAGCACGGTGCCCAGGGCGTAGACGTCGACGCGCTCGTCGGTGGGCCCGGGCAGCGCCTGCTCCGGGGCCATGTACGCGGGGGTCCCCACCACCTCGCCGACCTTGGTGGCGAAGGAGGTGTCGTCGACGTCGCGCAGGCGGGCGATGCCGAAGTCGATCACCTTCACCAGCTCGCGGCCGGCGGCCTGCTCGACGACGAAGATGTTGTCGGGCTTCACGTCGCGGTGGACGACGCCGACGCGGTGGGCTGCGCCGAGCGCCGCAGCCGCCTGCATCACGATCTTCATCGACCGGGCGATGGTGAGCGGCTTCTCGGCGGCCACGCCCTTCAGGGTCTTGCCCGCGAGCAGCTCCATCACGCAGTAGACCGCGCCCGACTCGTCGGGGGTCTCCACGAGGTCGAAGATCTCGACGATGTTGGGGTGGCGGACGCGGTTGACCGCCTGGGCCTCGTGCAGGAAGCGGCGCACGTGCACCGGGTCCTTGGCGAAGGCGGGCTTGAGGACCTTGATCGCGACCTCACGGCCGAGCTTGGCGTGGCGCGCGAGGAACACCCGGCCCATGCCCCCTTCCCCGATGGGCCGCAGCAGCTGGTAGCTGCCGAGGGTGGCCAGCGCCGGCGCTTGAGGCGCCTTGCCGCGCTTGCGCAGGGCGACGGTGTCTTCCGACGGCTCGAGCTGTCCGACGACGATGGGCGCGCCGGCGAGATCGTCGACGTCGATCTCCATCGTCTCCACGGCATCGCGGCGCGGCAGTGGAGCGGTGAGCGCGAGCTCGAGCGCGCGCTTGACCTCCAGGGCGCTGGCGTAGCGCTGGGCCGGGTCCTTCTGCAGGCAGCGGGACAGCACCGGCTGCAGCGCCCGGAACCCGTCGGGGAGCACGGGAATCGGCGCGGTGATGTGCAGCTGCCGGGTGGCCGTGGTGTCGGTGCCGCTGAAGGGCGCGGAGCCGAGGAGCAGCTGGTGCAGGAGCACGCCCAGGCCGTAGACGTCGGCGGGGCGCTCGGCGCGGATGCCCTTGATGCGCTCGGGGGACAGGTATTCCGGCGGCACCAGGATCGCGGCCGACGGCGTCTTGAGCGAGCGGGTGTTGCGGAACAGCAGCAGACCGGTGTCGAGGAGCTTCGGCGTCAGCGACGCCGGGTAGTCGGTGAAGAAGACGTTGCGCGGGGCGAGGTTGCCGTGCACCACGCCGCGCTCGTGCAGGTACGCCAGCGCCTCGCAGAGGGGGCCGACGATCTGCACCGCTTGCTCGGCGGAGAAGCGGCGCTGGCCGATCACCTCGGCGAGCGAGAGGCCGACGGGCTCGGTCGCCACGTAGACGCGGCCATCGGGGCCGCAGCCCGGCGCGCGCCGCGCGAGGAGGTTCGGGTGCGAGTACTGGTGGAGCGCCACCGCGCTGTCGAGGACGCGCCCGTACAGCTCGATGTCGCGGGTCACCTCGTCCCGGCTGACCTCGAGCACCACGGAGCTCGACGAGCCGTCGGGCCGGGCGAGGAACGCCTCGACAGCCGAGCCGTCAGCGACCTTCCTCAGGAGCTCGAAGCCGCGCACAGGCGGCGAAGTGTACGGATCCATCAGGTAGGGGCGCTGCCCCCGATGTGGGGGCAACGAAGCAGTGGAGTGTACGCGGGCCCACAGCGGCGCCGTAGAAATCCGACGTGAAACTTCCGGTGGGTGGGTCGCTGGAGTTGTGGTCCACTTCTGCCTGGTCTCCTCGGGAAGGGAACTCGATGCCCACCACGTCGCTCCGGCTCGCGCTCGTCGCGGCCGCGTTCGCGCTCTTCGGCGCAGCCTGTCAGTGCAACCCCTCGAAGCAGTGCACCTCGTCGACCGATTGCTCGGGCGGCGGCGTCTGCCTCGACGGCTACTGCGTGACCGATGACGGGACCGGTGGCGGCTCGGGCGGTGGAACCGGGGGCGGCACCGGTGGCAGCGCGGGTGGTGGCACCGGGGGCAGCGCGGGTGGCGGCACCGGTGGCAGCGCGGGTGGCGGCACCGGCGGCGGCGCGGGCGGAGGGACGGGAACGCCGACCCTCACGGTGAAGGTCGATCTGAGTGATGCGGGGGCGGCGGGCCACGTCGTCATCTCGGGGCTCGGGCGCTGCGACGCAGGGACCTGCAGCTTCCCGGTCACGGCCGGCGCGAGCTTCACCGTCACCGCGGTGGAAGAGGGTGCGGGCAACGGCTTCGCCGGCTGGGCGGGGCCCTGCGCAGGCATCGGCCGCACCTGCGGCTTCAGCGTTCCAGACGCTGGCCTCACGGTGACCGCGGGCTTCGACCGCGTGAACTTCATCTTCGTGACCAGCGGCACGGTCACCGGCGGCACGCTGCTCGGCCTCAACGGCGCCGACACGGTCTGCCAGAACCACGCCGCCGACGCCGGTCTGCCGGGGACCTACCGCGCGCTGCTGTCGACCACGCTGAGCAACGCGGTGAACCGCTTGCCTGACGCCGGCGGCTGGATGCGGCCCGACCTGTTGCCGGTGGCGGCCGACCGGGTGCACCTCATCTCCGACGGCATCTGGTACCAGCCTCGGCTCACCGAGTCGGGTGGCACGCCCGGCACGCCCAACTCGGTGGCCACCGGGACGCTGCTCGATGGTGGCCTCGCGGCGACCACCTGCACCGACTACGCGGTGAACACCGGCAACGTCACCGTCGGCAACTCGACGCAGGGCGCCCTGTCCTGGATCACCAACAACGCCACCTCGTGCGGCTCGTCGGTGCGCCTGTACTGCGTGGGCGTCGATCGCGCGGGCTCCCCGGCGCTCGACGTGCCCCAGAACCGGCGCCTGGCGTTCGTGAGCAACACCGTCGCGCTGCCCGACATCGGCGTCGCCGGCTTCGACGGAATCTGCGCCAACGAGGCTTCCGACGCCGGGCTCGGCGGGACCTTCGTGGCCCTCATCTCCACCGACGCCGGGGCTCCTGCCGCGCGCTTGAACAACGGCGTGGTCTGGACGCGCACCGACGGGGTCAAGCTCACCACCGCAGGGCCCGCGTTCCTCAGCAACGGCGAGTGGCTGGCGCCGCTGGTGCTGAACGCCCGCGGTGACGTGCTCAAGGGTGACTTCACCACCTGGACCGGCGCCAGTGCGATCGGCACCGCGGCCGGCAACTGCCAGCTGTGGTCGGTCAGCGACGCGGGCACCGGGGCGTCGGGTCTGTCGACCTCGATCCAGAGCGGCGGGGTCACCCAGGGCGCCTTCGGTTCGCTCACCAAGAACTGCGGCGAGGCCCACCGGGTCTACTGCGCGCAGCCTTGATGACCGCCGGGGAGGGCAGCGCCGGGGCTCGTAAGACCTTGCGCTGTCAGAAACCCCGGGGGTAGAAGCGTCACCACCGGCGTGCGGTACGCGCCGGTGATTGCGGTGGTAGCTCAGTTGGTAGAGCACGAGCTTCCCAAGCTCGGGGTCGAGGGTTCGAATCCCTTCCGCCGCTCTGTCGTATGCAGCACGGTGGTTGACATCGTCGGACGCGGCCGATACACGCCGCTCCGCTTTTGCAGCTGGCCCTGTCGTCTAGTGGCCTAGGACGGTGCCCTCTCACGGCATAAACCCGGGTTCGAATCCCGGCAGGGTCAAACGCTCTCGTCCGAGCGGAAAGAGGCTCCCGGGAAACCGGGGGCCTTTTTTGTTTTAACCCCCCGTGATTGCTGCGCTTCGAGGCCGTTCCCCGGTGCGGCCGGGCGCCCGCAGACTGCACTCCGCCGCTGCACTCGCCCCGGGTAACCCAGGGCGCCGCACGCCTTACTGCCTGCATGGGAAAGATCGACGCCAAGCCGAGTGCCCCGAAGCCGCTGGTCCGCGCCACCACCCCCAAGCCGGCGCTGACGCCGCCGTCGCGCCCGCTGGTGAAGAAGACCGACCCCAAGGCCGCTGACGAAGTGTCGACCGGCGCCTCCTCGTCGCTGAAGAAGCGGGCGCTGCAGGCGACGGGCGGCGCCGCACTCGCCGCCATTCCGCAGGCGCTGGCGCCGCTCGGAAAGAGCATGCGGCTCAGCGAGGCGATGGCGCTCGCCAAGAACGGGCCGGTGACGCCGAAGA
This sequence comes from Myxococcaceae bacterium, assembly GCA_019694595.1. Lineage (GTDB taxonomy): Bacteria > Myxococcota > Myxococcia > Myxococcales > Myxococcaceae > JAIBBQ01. The sequence continues at coordinate 10,937 of JAIBBQ010000148.1, read as the reverse complement.
ACGCGTCGCTCTCCGACGCCGAGGCCCTCGCCAAGACCGACCCTGCTGGCGCGGTGACCTTGATCGACAAGATCGCCGGCGAGCTCGCGCCGGGGCCCGCGCGCGATGCCTTCCTCAAGCAGGCGGCGCCGCTCATCACCACGCTCACCGCGCAGCTCGCCAAGCAGTCGAAGGACGCGCAGCGCTCCGGCGGCAGCGTGCCGGAGCTGCCGGCCGCGGTGACCAGCTTGATGCAGCTCACCGCGCTGGCGAGCGACCCGTCGATCGTCACCGACGCCATCGCCAAGGGCATCGACGACCGCGACTCCACCTTCTTCAGCTCGTCGACCTCGGCCACCAACAACCCGTTCACCCTGGCGCTCTTCGACGCGTTCCACGCCGACCCGGCGGGCGGCGCGGCGTTCGGGGCAGAGCTCGCGGCGTCGCTCCAGGCGCAGGGCAAGACGGCGTCGGCGAACGACCTGCTCGACTTCGTCCAGCCGTACGTCACCTCGGTGGTGGTCGACGCCAACGCCGAGTACTCCGAGGCGCACGACCGGGTCGAGGTGCTCAACCAGCACCTCGCGCAGGAACTCGCCAACCTCGGTGAAGGCGTCACCGACGCCGACCGCCAGCGGTACATCGACCAGTTCCACCGCGATCACCAGGCGGACTACGACGCCGAGGTCAAGGCGGCCGCGAAGCTCGGCGAGGCGATCACCCGCCTGGGGCCGGCGCTCCAGCAGGTGAGCGACCCCGACGTGCAGCGGCAGATCTTCGACGCGCTCGACGCGCTGGCGCAGTCGCCCGAAGGGGCCCAGGCCGCGCTCGACGTCGCCGACGCGCTGGCGAAGAACCCCGAGTCGCCGCTGGCGCTGAGCAACGACGCGCAGGACCGGCTCCCCGGCATCGTGGAGCGCGCCATCCCCAACCTCTACGCCGAGAAGGTGAAGGAGCACGGCGGCGACGCCGAGGCCGCCGCGGAGGAGGTCGAGGACATCCTCGACTCGGCCGAAGGCCTGGGGAAGCTGGTCACCAACGGCGCCGACGTGATCCGCCGCGGGCTGGCGGCGCTGCGCACGGGGGACCCGGCCAGCCTGCTCTCGCTGCCCGAGGGACCCTTCAAGTCGGCCTTCCTCGCCGCGGGTGTGGTGGTCGGGGCCGCGGGCCTCTTCAGCGCGGAGTCCTTCAGCGACTACACCATTGCCATCGCCGACACCGGGTCCAAGGGCCTCGAGCTGCTCGCGGAGGCGACCAAGGACCTCAGCGGCGTGTTCAAGGAAGCGGGCGAGCTCGCCGAGAAGCTCGCGCCCCGGCTCACGGTGATCGCCAGCGCCATCTCGCTCAGCGAGGACTTCGAGAAGCTGGTGGCCGACGGCAACGCGGGCACCGTGATCCAGCTCCTGGGCGACGCCGCGGTCGCGGTGGGCGGCGTGCTGGCCGCGAGCGGCGTCGGGCTGCCGGTGGCCGCGGTCCTCGACGTGGTGGGCTCGCTGGTGTCGGTCATCGGCGCGGCGATCGACGCCGACCTCTCGAACGACGATCGCCGCAAGGAAACGGAGAAGATCCTCATCGAGCTCGGGTACGCGCCCGGGGTGGCGAAGGGCCTCGCCGGGGCCAGCAAGGAGTCGATCGCCGAGCTGTCGGAGGCGGGGTACTCGCCCACGCAGCTCCAGGCGACGATCGGCGCGGCGCCCGAACTGTTCGAGGACGCCGAGGTGACGCGGGTGTTCCTCGAGCTCGCGCAGACCACCAAGGTCGGCCCGCGCGACGCCGCCGCCTTCGCCGGCACGCTCCACCAGAGCGATTCGGCCGCCGAGTACCTGCGGGAGATCGGCGCGGCCGAGCACGACCCCGTCTACCCGCTCACCGAGGCGCAGCGCCGCGACCGCTTCGCGACCCTGCTGTCGGATCCCGACTTCGCCGCCGCCGGCGCCTACGTGCGCCAGCACGACCCCGGGTTCTTCGGGCAGGCCGAGCAGACCGTGCGCGACGCCGACCTCGACTTCGACGACGCGTGGCGGAGCGGGAACACCGAGCTCGCCTTCGGGGACGACCTCGAGGCGCACCTGAAGGACCCCGCGTACCTCGCGGAGTACGTGAAGCGGATCGTCGCGAGGAACAGCGGTGACGGTCGCTCCACCGACGTGTTCGCGTGGATCGCGCAGGACATCGGCGGCAAGGCCGTGCGCAGCGCGCTCGACGCGGCCCACGCCGCCGGCACCATCAGCGACGAGGACTACCGCCGGGCGCTCGACGCGGTGAAGGCGGGCCTGTCCTGAGCGCCCGCCCGCCGCGCGGCGCCTAGAACTCCGGAATGGCGCCGCTCAAGGTGACGGTGCCGCAGCCGAGCTGGGTGTGCGCGCCCGGGCCCTCGTTGATCGCCCAGACGCACAGCGTGTGGGTGCCCGCGCCCGCGTTGTAGACGCGGTTGAAGAAGTGGCGCGGCCCGTATTCGAAATACGGCCCCAGGAACCAGTCGTACCAGCGCTCCTCGGTGGTGCTGATCCACTCGATGACGTTGCCGTCGAGGTAGACGTGCAGGGTGAGCGGCGCGGTGGTGTCCTGGTCGACCGCCCAGCCCGACACCTGGATGCCCGTCCCGCCCGACGCCACCACCGTGGCCTGTCCGACCGGGCTCGAGGTGCGCAGCGCGTCGCCGCAGAACAGCTGCGGGTGGTGCCCGTCGTTGGGCCGGTTAATCGCGTACACGCACACGTGGTACTGCCCGTCGGTCGGCATCGGCTGCACCGTGTCGTAGTAGCCCTGCGCGTTGGTGCTCACGACTCCGTACGTCGTCACCCCGGTGTTCACGTTGGTCAGGTGCACGTGGAGCTCGGTCGAGGTGCCCGGGAAGTTCCAGTCGAACGCGTGCCCCGCGAGGTGGATGCCGTTCGGGTTGGTGCGGAAGTAGGTGACGTCACCTTCCGGCGGGAGGTTGTTCTCGGCGGGCAGCGCCGGGAAGCCCGCGATGGGCGTGCGCGGCTGATAGCGGCGCGCGTCGTAGTAGTAGAGCTGCGCGTTGCCGTTGATGAGCGGGCAGTCGCTGCCCGCGCCCCACGACGCGTTGCTCGCGGTCACCAGCGAAGGGTCGATGGGGTTGGCCACCATGCCCACCACGTCGTCCCAGCACTGCAGCGCGAGCCGCTTCCAGTCGACCCCCTGGGCAGCGACCCGGAGCGTGCTCGACTCGACCCAGCCTCCCCAGGTCACGCGCGCGCGGCCCTTGCAGCTGATGCCGCCCCAGCTCTGCAGCTCGGTGTCGCAGCCGGTGAAGAACACCGACGTGCCGCAGAAGCCGTCGTTGTTGCACAGCCCCGCATGCCACCAGCCCTTGGGGACCAGGTGATCCATGAAGCGCGCGCCGAGGCGCGTGCCCGGCTTCGGTTGGTAGTGCCCGGCGGGCGCTTCGAGCTCGCCGGTGAACGACCAGTCGCCGCGGTCGAACCCTTCCTCATCCAGCAGCTGGTGGGTGGGGTCGGCGCCGGGCGACGGGTAGATGTGAATCGGAGCAGGGAAGCGCTCCTCGCGGATGCAGGTCGCCGCGGCCTTCGGCGTGCCGTCGCGCTCGGTGCCGAAGCTGAACAGCACGCACCCCGACTCCTTGGTCACCACCTCGTGGAAGTCCCGGAACGTCGGGTTCTGCCAGAAGTTGAGCTTCCGCTCGGTCTGGCCGCGATCCGGATCGGGGGGCGCCCCGGTGGTCGCCTCCTGCACTCCGCACCCGGACCACACCAGCACCGTCGCCACCATCAGCACTCGCATCATGTTCGGACCTCGCTCCCCTGGTTCGCACCCTGGACACGCGGCGGTGCGCAGGTCGCATGCGCTGTCGGGCGATGTCGCCTGGCAGATGGCATCACTGGCGAGCGGAGGCGCAGCGCGCCCGTAACCCCTCGCCGCCTGGACGTTTCCGGGGGCCTGCGCGTTGCAAACCCGGGAGTGCGTGTCCTCCGCCGAGCTCACCCTGGGAACTGCGGCCGGCTGCCCGTCGGCCGAGGCGCTGGTCGCGTTCATCGCTTCGCGCGCGGATGCCCCCCAGGTCGCCGGCCACCTCGAGGCCTGCGAGAACTGCATGCTGGCGGTCGCCTGTCTGGAGGCCCCCGACACCACGTTGCGCGAACGGACGCCTCGCGCGCTGCCCGAGCGGGTGGGGCGCTTCCGGGTGCTGCGCAGCCTCGGCTCCGGAGGCATGGGTGACGTGCTCGTCGCCCGCGATCCGGAGCTCGACCGGGAGGTGGCGCTCAAGCTCCTGCGCACCCGCGCCCAGGGCCGCAGCTGGCGCGACGAGGGCCGCGCCGTCGCCCGCGTTCACCACCCCGCGGTGGTGTCGGTCTTCGAGGCCGGCACGCACGAGGGCGTGACGTTCCTCGCGATGGAGCTGGTGAAGGGCGAGACCTTTCGCAGCTGGTCGCGCGACGAGCGGGTGACGCTGCGGGATCGCCTCGAGGTGCTGCTGGAGGCGGGCGAAGGGCTCGCCGCCGCGCACGCGCAGGGCGTGGTGCACTGCGACTTCAAGCCGGCGAACCTGCTGGTCGATGCGCGCCGGCGCGCGCGGGTGATCGACTTCGGGCTCGCGAGGCCTCCCGGTACCGGTGCCGAGGCCGGCGAGGCGATGCGCTCTCCGGAAGGCACTCCGACGTACATGGCCCCCGAGCAGCTCCGCGGCGGGGCGGTGAGCCCGCAGACCGATCAGTTCAGCTTCTGCGTCACCCTCTACGAGGCCGTGCTGCGGCGGCGCCTGCGGGTGGACGAGATCACCCCCGAGGCCGCGGGCACGCCGGAGTTCGAGCGCGTCGCGCGCACGGTGCCGCGGTGGCTGCGCCCGGTGCTCCAGCGCGGCCTGTCGACCGACCCCGGCGCGCGCTACCCGAGCATGGCCGCGCTCCTCGCGGAGATCCGTCGCCGCGCCCCGCGCCCGCATCGCGCCGCCCGCCCGCTGGTGCTCGCGGCTGCAGCGCTCGTGGCGGCCGCTGCCCTCGGTGCCCTCGCCGGAACTGCGCTCGCCTCGCACCTGGGCTCGCACTCCCCGGCGGCCAGCGTCTCGGCGAAGTGACGATCCCTCCAGCTTCGAAAACGGGCCGCAACCCATCGAGCTTCCTACGAGAAATCGGTCGTTGATCGATTCGAGGACAGCGTCTTCCCGCCCTCCGCCGCGCTCGACGCACCCCGCCAAGAACGCCGTGTGGCAGCGCGCCGTACGCTTCGTTCAGGTTCACCACACGGACGGAGCACGCGATGAGCGTCGCATCACAGGGGAGCAGTCTGCTGGCGGTGGCAGTGGCGTGCGGCGTGTTCTCGGCCTGCGGGCCCGGCGAGCTGGTGCGGGAAGACCAGCTGACCCCGGACCTGGCGCAGGTGCAGAGCGGGCTGCGCGCGTGCGCGGGCCCCAACACGGTGCAGGGCATCGACGTGTCGGGCTACCAGCCGAACACCAACTGGGCGCAGGTGAAGGCTGCCGGCAAGCAGTTCGCGATCATCAAGGCGACCGAAGGCACCGGCTACGTGAATCCGTACTTCGCTCGCGACTGGGCCGGCACCAAGGCCAACGGAATGATCCGCGGCGCGTACCACTTCTTCCGGCCGGGAACGAACGCGGTCGCCCAGGCGGACCACTTCGTCAGCACCATGGGCGCGCTCGGTGACGGCGACCTGCCGGGCATGCTCGACCTCGAGGTCACCGACGGGCTGGGGCCGAGCGCCGTCGCCGCCGCGGTGCGCGCCTTCGTCGATCGCGTCGAGCAGCGCAGCGGCCGCCGGCCCATCATCTACACCGGCTACTACTTCTGGAATGGCCAGGTCGGGAACCCGCAGGGCTACGGCAGCTACCCGCTGGTGATGGCGGCGTACGTCTCGGGCTGCCCGCTGATCCCCGACGAGTGGTCGAAGTTCACCATGTGGCAGTACAGCTCGTCGGGCTCGGTGTCCGGAGTCTCGACCCGGGTGGACCTCGACGTGTTCAACGGCACGCTGGCCGACCTGCAGGCGCTCGCGCGGCCGCCGGCGCCTCCCAACGCGCCGCCGCACGGGTATCTCGACGGCGCGTCCGGCACCGCCGTGGGCGGGTGGGCGCAGGACCCCGACGCCCCCACCGCGGGCATCGACGTGCACGTCTACTTCAACGGCCCCGCGGGTTCGCCGGCGGCCACGGGCGTGGCGGTGCACGCGAACCAGAGCCGGGCCGATCTCTGTGGCCCGCTGGGCTCGTGCAACCACGCCTTCTCGCTCGCCACGCCGCGCTCGGTGTGTGACGGCCAGGCGCACGAGGTGCACGCGTACGGCATCGACTCCGCGGGCGGCGCCAACGCCGAACTCTCGCAGAGCCCGAAGTCGGTCACCTGCCAGGTGTCGCTGTCGGGGGTGAAGCGCCACGTCACCGACCCCACCAGCTACGCCGCCTGGGCCTTCTCGCCCTTCAGCGATCAGGCGACGGTGTCCGACGCGGCGCTCAACGCGCTCGGCGAGATCGCCGTGTGGCCTGCGGCGCCGGTGATGATCCGCGGCGACGGTCAGGCGGCCGTGTACCTGGTGGACTCGGGCTTCAAGCGCCACGTGCCCAGCCCCGAGGTCGCCGCCCGCTGGCACCTCGACCTCGCGAAGGTGAAGGTGGTCACGGTGGCGGAAGTCGACGCGCTGCCCACCGCCGCGCCGCTGCGCTCCGCCCCCGAGCTGGTGAAGGGCACCGGGCCGGCGGTCTACGTGATCGACGACGCGCTGCCCGTGGTCGGCACCAAGGTCCCCGCCACCATCATCCGCACGCTGATCGCCGTCGAGCCCACCACCACCGAGGCGGTGCTCCAGGCCGGCGTCATCGTGCACGCGGCCGCGGGCTTCGAGTTCGGCTCCGCTCCCGGCGGCAGCCAGGAAGGCTCCGGCTCGCCGGCCAGCGACGCCAGCCCCATGCAGTCGAGCGGCGGCTGCAGCGCCGCCGGCGGGGCGCTGTCACCCCTGGTCGTCTCGGGCCTTGCGCTGTTGCTGCGCCGGCGCCGCGCGCGCGCCTGAGAGGCCGAGCAGGCGGCTGACCGAGAGGTCGTCGGCGGCCCGCAGGGTCCGCGCCAGGCTCTGCGCTTCGGTGCCGCTGAGCTCCAGCGCCTCGCGCAGCCGCGACAGCGTTCCTTCGCGGAGCGCCGCCTTGGCGTCGTTCACCCAGCGGGCCGCGGTGGCCCGGTGCACCTGGTGCAGCGCGCCGATGGCGTCGATGCTCTCGCCCCGGGTCGAGCGCCGCAGCACGTCGCGCTGGCGCTCGTCGAGCGCCTCGAAGGCCGCCCGGAAGCAGCGCTTGAACTCGGGGCCGTGGCGCTTGCGGAGCGCCCCGTCGTCGAGCCCGCGGCTCTGCTCCAGCCTGGCCGCGAGCTGCTCGACGAGGTCGGGCCCGGCCGGCTGTTCCTTGCGCCTGCGGAGGTTGAGCAGCATGCGCACCAGCGACGTCTTGAGCCACGGCTGCAGCGGGCTCTGGCCGCGGTACTGGGTGAGCCGGGGCGGGCGCTGATCTCCCAGGAGCAGGAGCTCCCGGGCGTGCGACAGCACGTCTTCCAGCGCGTCGTCACCGCCGATTCTCCCCAGGCCCCGCGCGGCGCGGCGGAAGACGGCATCGAGCGCGCGCAGCGCATCGTCGCGGTGGGCGAGCGCCTGGGCCACCAGCGCGAGATCCGGCGAGAGCGGTGACGGTTCGGCGAGCGTGACGCCGATGCGCGCGAGGTGTGCTGCCACCACCGGCGCTTCGAAGCGCACGGCGGGGTGGGCGGCCGAGGCCTCCGCCAGCACGACGTCGAGACGTTGGTCGTTCTTCTGGGCCACGCCACCGTGGAACCTGCCCGTGCCTGAGCCCGCGCACCACCGATTTTGCGGCAGGGGCGTGGCGGGCGGTTGGGCTCGCGCGCCGGGCATGCTACGGGCGCCCACGTGAACGGCCAGCCTCGCCACGACGCAGTCCTGGGTGAAGTTGTGTGGTCCCCCCCGCCGACGCTTGGTACTGGAGCGCCCATGTCACAGCTCTACAGCAAGGACTCGATTCCCCCGGCCGAGGCGCTGCAGCGCCTGAAGGAAGGCAACACGCGCTTCGTTGGGGGAGCGCTTGAGCAGTCGCTCAAGGGGTGGCGGCCCGGCCTCGGGGAAGGGCAGCGCCCCTTCGCGGTGGTGATCGGCTGCTCCGATTCCCGGTCCCCGGCGGAGCTGGTGTTCGACCAGGGCCTGGGCGCGCTCTTCGTGGTCCGGGTGGCGGGCAACGTCATCGCGCCGTCGGGCGTCGGCTCGGTGGAGTTCGCCGCCGCGCAGTTCGGAACGCGGCTGGTGGTGGTGATGGGGCACACCCGCTGCGGCGCGATCTCCGCGACCTGCGACATCATCCGCAACGGCGACTCGGCCGGTTCGGCCAACCTGCGCAGCATCACCGACCGCATCCGGCCGCAGGTCGAGGACCTGGTCCGCCTCGAGCAGGAAGCGCACGTCAACCCCGAGCTCGTGCTGCGCCACGCGACGTACGCCAACGCGCGCAGCTGCGCCGATCGGCTGCGCCACGGCAGCACGCTCATCGAGACCCTGGTGCAGCAGGGGTGGCTCCACGTGGTGCCGGCCGTCTACGACCTCGACACCGGCAACGTGGAGTTCCTCGAGCGCATCGTGCCCCAGGGCGCGTGATCGCGGCGGTCGCGCTGCTGGCGCTCGCCCAGGCGCCGGCCTTCCCCTTTCCCAGAGGCTTCGTCGCAGTCGGCGACGACGCCGCGATGGCGGTGCCGCGTGCGCTCCCCGCGGGACCGGCGCGCGTGCTGGTCTACTTCCACGGCATGCTGCCTCGGGCGGCGACCGCCGCGCCCGAGCTGTCCCGCCTCGGGCGTGAAGCGACCGCGCGAGGGCTCGTCCTCCTGGCGCTCCGCGGAGAGCAAGGGCTGTGCGACTGGAGCGACGAGGTGAAGCACCACTGGTGCTGGCCCAACGGGAAGCGCCAGCTCCCCCAGGTCGGGACGACGTTGAGCCGGCTCGGTGTCGCGCTCGCGCAGGCGTCTCGCCTCCTCGGCCGTCCGCTGGAGCCGCCGTTCATCGCCGGGTTCTCCAACGGGGGGTTCCTCGCGGGCCTCATCCTGTCCGACACCCGGCTCGAGTGCCGCGCGGTGGCGATCGCCCATGGCGGGCTGCTCGACGGCCAGCGCTTCGAGCGGGGGCTGCCGGTGCCCGTGCTGCTCCTGCGCGCCACCGGCGACCTGTTTCACGGGCCACGCATGGCGCAGCTCGAGGACGCGCTCCGCCAGGCGGGCCACCCGGCGCAGGTGGTGGTGCGCGACGGCGCGCACGAGCTCACGCAGGCCGATGCGCGCGCGGTGGTGGACTTCTTCGCCGGCCTGCCAACGCCCGACGCCGGTCGCTGAGGCTGCTTTGCCGTGGCGCCCGGCCCGGGACCTTGGCTATTGAACGCCCCATGCCCATCGCCATCGGAAGCCAGCTCCCTGACGCCACGCTCTACGAGACCACCGAGTTCGGTGAAGCCTGCCCGCTGCGGCCGGCCAAGCTCTCGGCGGCTGCGCTCGCCAAGGGAAAGACCATCGTCATCTTCGGGCTCCCCGGGGCCTACACGCCGACCTGCTCGGCCAAGCACGTGCCCGGCTACGTCGAGCAGCTCCCGGCCCTGAAGGCCAAGGGCGTCGACGAGGTGTGGTGCATCGCGGTGAACGACGGCTACGTGATGGCGGCCTGGGGCAAGGAACTCAAGGCGCTCGGCAAGGTGCGCATGCTCGGCGACGGGTCGGCGGAGCTCACCAAGAAGCTGGGCCTCGAAGACGACATCACCGCCGGCGGCATGGGGCTGCGCTGCAAGCGCTTCTCGATGCTGGTGAAGGACGGGGTGGTGAAGCAGCTCAACGTCGAGCCCCCCGGCAAGTTCGAGGTCAGTGACGCCCTCACGATGCTCAAGCAGCTGGCCTGAGTCGGGCGAACTGGCCCCTTCGACTATGCTGGCCGGACCGTGAAGGTCGCCACCGCCAACGCCGGGCTCCCCCGCGTCTCCGACGGCGCGCCGCTCGAGCTCGCCGCGGCCGTGGCGCGCCTCGGCGCGCTGCCCGGCGTCTCGGTGAGCCGGCTCGGCGACGTCGACGGCAAGCCCATCGAGGTGGTGCGAGTGGCGAGCACCGCCCCGCCGGGGCAGGCCATCAAGGTGCTCATCACCGGCGGCGTGCACGGGAACGAAGGCGTGGGGCCGGCAGCTGCGGTGGCGCTCGCCGAGCTGGTGGCGAAGGATCCGGCGCTCCGCGGCAAGATCGAGCTCACCGTGGTGCCCTGCGTGAACCCGGAAGGGTACGCCGACCACACGCGCCGCAACGAGAACGACGACGCCGACCTCAACCGCGAGTTCATCGAGGACGGCTCGGTCCCGCGCGAGGTGCGCGAGGTCCAGCCGGTGCTCGACGCCGGGCCGTACGCGCTGGCGGTGGACCTCCACGCGTCCCAGGCGCAGGACTCGCAGGGCAATGCGGGGTTCTTCGCCATCCAGTCCGGGGGCGATCTCGCTGCGCTCCAGGCCGCCATGCGCCGCTTCGCCGCGTCCTTCCCGGTGCTGGGCGAGACCACCGAGAAGTACACCAAGGTCGAGAACGGCATCTTCACCAGCCGCAACCAGGGCACGCTCAAGGAATACCTCTATTCCCGGGGCACGCCGCGCGCGTACACCATCGAGGCGCCGCAGCACCTGCCGTACGCCAGACAGGTCGAAGGGATGATCGCGCTGGTCAGCGATCTGATGGGCGAGGTGGCCGCGCACCCCGGCGGCGCGCCCACGGTCGATGCCTTCCAGCCCGGCGGCGCGCAGCCCAGGCCTGCGCCCGCCCAGGCGCCCGTGCTCCCCACCGTGGAACACCAGAAGCTCTGGAGCTGAAGTGCCGTCGCAGCTGCGCTAGACGCGCGGCCATGCGACGGATCCTCCTGGCGGTGGCTTTGCTCTGCAGCGCGGCTTGCGCCGGTGGCGGCGGCTC
>JAIBBQ010000147.1 GCA_019694595.1 Myxococcaceae bacterium | reverse complement strand
CCCCCAGGACGCCGGCGTCCAGGTGCCGATGGCGCTCCGCTTCCTGGTGCATTGAGCCTAGAACCTGCCGGGCATGCTGCTCCCCCTGGCCGTCGCGCTGCTCTCCGCCGCACCCGCCGTCGTCGCTCCGCCGCCGCCCGAGGACCTCGCCTCCGCGCGCGCACAGGAACTCGCGACGCGCGCGCTCAACGACGCCCGCGCGGCCCGCGGCGCCGCGCACCTGGTGCGGCTCCACACCCTGCGCGACGAGGTGCAGGACCTCAACCTGCTCGCCGAGCCGTACGCCGCCATTCTCTTCCGCCGCGCGGCGGATCCGCTGGTGCGCTTCACCGCCCGCCGCCTCTACGCCGACCTCGAGCGCGCGCGCGGCCGCACCCAGCGCGCCAAGGAGCTGCTCGCCCCGCTCGGCTTCGTGCAGGACTTCGCGGTGGTCGGCGGCTTCGACAACGAAGGCAAGCGCGGCTGCGACACCGACTTCGGTCCCGAGTCGGCCCCCGACTTCCGCGCGCTCTACCCGGGCAAGGCGGGCGACGTCGCCTGGCAGCGGCTCACCGAGAAGCCGAGCGACGGCGTGGTCGACCTCTCGCTCGCGGTGCGGCCGTCGAGCGAGGTGGTGGCGTACGGCCTCACCTTCCTCGAAGCGACCGCCGAGACCCGCGTCGCGCTGGGCGTGGGCGCGAGCGGCGCGTTCCGGCTCTTCGTCAACGGCGCCAAGGTCGCCGCCCGCGACGACTACAACGCCGCCTCGCCCGACCAGGCGCGCGTCGAGGTCCGCCTGCGCAAGGGCCTCAATCGCGTGCTGGTGAAGGTCTGCCAGCAGAGCGGCCCGCTCGCCTTCTGGCTGCGGCAGGAGCGCCCCGACGGCGAGCGGCTCGACGCCAAGGTGACGCTCCCCGACGTGGTGCCGCCGCTGGAGAAGGGCCCGCCGCCCGCCCCGCGGCCGCTGCCCACGCTCGCCGAGGCGATGCGCGCGCTGGTGAAGCAGTCTCCCAAGGACGCCCGGCTGCGCGCCGACGAGGCGGTGGTGCTGGAATGGACCAAGGCCTTCGACCTGGGCGCCCGGCTCCCCGCGCTCGAGGCGCAGACGGCCGCCGAGCTCCCCGGCGCCGACGAGGAAGTGCTGCGCACCGCGGCGGCCCTGAGCGGCGACGACCACAACGAGGCGCGCGCGCTCCTCACCCGCGCCGCCACGCCCGGCAGCAGCGGGCTCACCCGCCTCGCGCTCGCCCGGCTGGAGCTCGACCGCGACTTCCCCATCCGCGCGCTGCCGATGCTCGACGCCCTGCTGCAGGAGTCCCCCCGCTCGGCGTCGGTGCAGGTGGCCCGCGCCCGGGCGCTGGAGGCGCTGGGCGAGAAGGCGAAGGCCGAACGGGCGCTCGAGGCCGCCTACGCCGCGATGCACCTCTACCCGCTGGTGGCCCGCGAGGCGGTGGCGCTCTCGCGGCGGCTGCAGCGGCTCAACGAGGCGGTGGAGCGCGCCCGCGCCGCGGTGGCGCTGCGCTTCGACGACCTGGAGTCGCGCCGGCTGCTCGCCTCCCTGCTGAGCGACGCGGGCAACGCCGACGGCGCCATCGACGCGCTGGAGCGCATCCTGGTGCTCGACCCGTACGACCTCTCGACGAGGCTGCGGCTCGCCGAGCTGCTGTGCGCCAACGGCAAGCTGGAGCAAGGCCAGGCGCGCTTCGCCGAGGCGCGCGCGCTCGCCCCCACCGAGGCCGAGGTCTCGGAGCGCGAGGGCCGCGCGTACCTCGCCGCGGGCAAGGAAGACGACGGCGTGGCGGCGTTGCAGCGCAGCCTCAAGCTGCGGCCGCAGGCCACCCAGGTGAAGGACATGCTGCGCGCGCTGCGCGGGGGCGACGTGAGCGCCGGCACCCGCTGGGCGATCCCGGTGGCGCAGCTGCTCGCGGAGACCGGCGACGACGCGGCCGACGACGCCGTCATCCTCGCCGACGTCACCGCCACCCGGGTGCAGGCCTCGGGCCTCGCGAGCCGCTTCTCGCAGCTCGTGGTGCGGGTGCAGCACGAGCGGGGGGTGGAAGCCTTCCGCCAGCTGCCGATTCCGTACTCGCCCGACCGTCAGGAAGTGCGCGTGCTCAAGGCGCGCCTCACCCGCCCCGACGGCAGCGTGGTGGAGAGCCACGGCGACAACGAGCAGAGCGTCAACGAGCCGTGGACCGGCATGTATTACGACACCCGCGCGCGGGTGCTCACCTTCCCCGCGCTCGCCGCCGGCGACGTGCTCGAGGTGCAGTGGCGCCTCGACGACACCGCGAGCGAGAACCTGCTGTCCGACTACTTCGGCGCCGTCGACGGGGTGCAGTCCACCTTCCCCAAGCGCCACTACCGCTACGTGGTGGAGATGCCCAAGGCCCGGCCGCTCTACTGGAACCAGGTCGGCCAGCCGGCGTGGTTCAAGGCGAGCCAGGAAGCCTCGAGCGACGGCTTCACCGCCTTCCGCTTCGAGGCGGCGCAGGTGCCCAAGGTGGTGCCCGAGCCGCAGATGCCCGGCGCCTCCGAGGTGGGCGCGGTGCTGCACGTCTCCACGTACCAGACCTGGCAGCAGGTGAGCCGCTACTGGTGGGGGCTGGTGCGGGAGCAGCTCAAGCCCAACGACGAGCTGCAGAAGACGGTCGACCTCACGCTCAAGGGCATCGACCGCAAGGACACCAGGAAGGTGGTGGCCGCGCTCTACAACTTCGTCGTCTCCAACACCCGCTACGTGGCGCTGGAGTTCGGCATCCACGGGTACCAGCCGTACCGGGTGGACCGGGTGCTCGCGCGCCGCTTCGGCGACTGCAAGGACAAGGCGTCGCTGCTGGTGGCGATGCTCAAGCTCGCCGGCGTCGATGCCGACCTGGTGCTCCTGCGCATGCGCCACCTGGGGCAGCTCGGCAGCGAGCCGGCGTCGCTGTCGGCCTTCAACCACGCCATCGCCTACGTGCCCGCGCTCGACTGGTACCTCGACGGCACCGCGGAGTTCGGCGGCGCCACCGGCCTGCCGTCGGCCGACCGGCAGGCCAACGTGCTGGTGGTGAACGGCGCCGGCGAAGGCGTCTTCCGCACCACGCCGGAAGCGAAGGCCGACGACAACCCCACCACCATGGAGCTGCAGGTCGCGCTCACCGAGCTCGGCGCCGCCGAGGTGAGCGGCAGCCTCGAGGTGCGCGGGCAGGGAGCGCCGGAGACGCGGCGCGCCTACCAGGCCGCCGGCGCGCGCAAGCACACCTTCGAGCAGGCCTGGGCCCAGTCGTTCCCCGGCATGTCGGTCGACGAGCTCACCGTGTCCGACGTCACCCGGCTGGAAGACCCGGTGAAGCTCGGCTTCAGGTTCCACGCGCCGCGCTGGGCCGAGGCGCTGCCGTCGACCTTGCGCTTCTTCCCCTTCGGCGCCGGCCGCGCCTTCACCCAGGCGATGGCCCCGCTCGTCGACCGCAAGCTCGACGCCTTCTTCCCCGGCGTGTGGAAGAACGTCTTTCACGTCACCTACACCGCGCCCGCGGGCTGGGTGGTGGGCGAGGTGCCGGCGCCGCTCGACCTCACCTCGCCTTTCGGCCGCTTCACCCTCACCGCCAAGGCGGGCCCCGACGGCAAGCTCCACGCCGACGGCGAGCTCGCCTTCACCCAGCCGCGGGTGAGCGCCAAGGACTACCCCGCCTTCCGCGCGTGGCTCCTGGAAGTCGACCAGGCCTTCGGCCGCAAGCTGGTGCTGCAGAAGCAGGGCGGCGGGCAGACGGCCTCGCGCGAGGTGGCGCGGTGACGGCGCTCTGGGCCCTGCTCCTGGCCGCGGCGCCCTTCGAGCAGGCCACCGCCGACGTGCGCGACACCGCGGTGGTGCTGGTGCGCTTCCGCGACGGCACCGGCAAGGCGAACGCCAAGCGCGTGGTGGACCAGGCGGGCTCGGCGGCGCCGCTGACCGCCGCCTTCTTCGCCACCGGCAAGGGGCGCTTCGCGGCGCTGGTGCGCCACGGGGCGGTGCCCGTGAGCGGGCTGAGCGGCCTCGCCCAGCGCGTCTCGCTGCTCCCCGAGGTCGACCAGGCCTGGGCGTACGTCTTCCCCCGCGCGCCGCAGAGCGCGCTGCCGGGCGAGGCCACCTTCGCCTTCAAGGGCGGGCAGAGCAGCGGGGCGGTGACGCTGGTGTACCGGGAAGACCACGACTGGGTGCAGTGGAGCCGCCGCCGGCTCACCGACGCGCAGTGGCACGTGAAGCAGGCCGAAGGCCACCCGCTCGCCAACCTGGCGGAGGCGGTGGGCCTCCCCGGGCGCGCGCTGCTGGAGGATCGCGACGGGCTGTACGCGCTCGCCAAGGCGCTGCCGCCGGCCGACGTGGGCGAGGACCTCGAGCGCTACGAGCTGTGGGCGCCCGCGGGTCTGGTGAGCGAGCTGGAGCAGGCGGCCGAGGCGCAGAAGGCCTCGCCTTCCAAGGTGGTGAAGGCCGCCCTCGAGGCCGCCGCGAAGGGCAAGTCGTGGGGTCAGCTGCCGGATGCCGCCGAGCGGGCGCCCTTCGACCCCGGCGAGCGCGGCGCGGACCACGCCACCTCGCGCTCGGTGAACCTCTACCTGCCGCGCGCGCTGCTCGACGAGGTCGACGCCGCCGGCCAGCAGGCCTCCCAGAACATCGCCCACCTGGTGCACTGCGCCTGGCGCAAGGCGCACCCGTGGAAGGTGCCCTCCGCGAAGTGAGCCACACGGTGGTTCTCCCGCGGCAGGCGACGGGGGAAAACCGATTGTGCGCAGCGCAGCGGTGCATTTCGATGCCGGCGCTTTCCGGTGGAGCAGCGGCACGCCGGCGCGGGTGGTGAAAAGGGGCGCATGGCGGATCTCGACTGGAACGACCTCAAGGTGCTGGCGGCGCTCGCGCGCCACGGCTCGCTCGGGAGCACCGGGCGGGCGCTCCAGCTCGACCCGTCGACGGTGGGCCGGCGCCTCGCGGCGCTCGAGGTCGCGGCCTCGGTCAAGGTGACGGTGCGCACCCCCGACGGGTTGAGCCTCACCCCGGAAGGGCGCGCCCTCGCCGCGGCGGCGGAGTCGATGTCGGGCGCGCTGGTCGAGGCGCTGGGACAGCTCGGCGGCCGCGACGCGGACCCGGCCGGGGTGGTCCGCGTCACCGCGACCGACACCAGCGCCGCGCTGGTGCTGAGTGGACTGGCCGGCCTGTCGGCCCGCTGGCCGGCGCTCACGGTGGAGGTCAGCTCCAGCAACGCGCCCGAAGACATCGCCCGGCGCGAGGCCGACATCGCGGTGCGCTTCTTCCGCCCCCAGCAGGACTCGCTCGTGGTCCGCAAGCTCGGCGACGTCGGCTGGGCGGTCTACGGCGCGGAGCGCTATCTCGAGCGACGGCCCCTGGCGGCGGGCGCCGAGCGGCTCGATGGGCACGACGTGGTCGGCTACACCGATTCCGTGGCGGCGGCCCCGGGGCCCCGCTGGCTCGCGGCCCACCTCGGCACCGGGCGGGTGGCCGTGCGCGCGAGCTCACCGGCCGGGGCGCTGAGCGCCGTCGAGGGTGGCGCCGGCCTCGGCGTGCTGCCGTGCTTCGTGGCCGAAGGCCACGTGGTGCGCGCGCGGCCGGGCATCGTGGCCTCGAGCGAAGCCTTCAGCGTGGTGCACCCCGACCTCAAGGCGGTGCCGCGGGTGCGCGTGGTGCTCGACGCGCTCGCCGAGCTCTTCGAGCGCGAGGCGGCGCTGCTCCGGGGCGACGTCGCGCCGAGGCCGAGGCGCAAGACGCCGCGCCGGTAGCTGGTAGAACCTCGGGTCCGCACCATGCCCGTGCCGATGTCGCCACCTCCGCTGCTGTCCGCCGCTCCGACGCGGCGCCGCTTGCTCGCGCTGCTGGGGGCGGGCGGTGCGCTGCTCGTGGGAGGCGGCTGGCTGTACCGCGCGCTCGGCCGCTTCGGCCCTGCGGCGAAGGGCTACCAGGTCTTCGACGCCGAGGAACTGCCGGTGGTCGACGCTCTGTGCGAGGCCTTCTTTCCCGGCCCGCCCTCGGTGCCCTTCACCGCGAAGGACGTGGGGCTCTCGCGCTTCGTCGACGCCTACGTGGGCGGCCTGTACGAGGACACACAGTCGCTCTTCCGCCTGCTCATCCACGGCTTCGACGCCGCGGCGGTGGCGACCCATGGCTCGCGCTTTCACCGGCTCCCGCTGGAGGAGCGCCAGGCGGTGCTGGAAGCGTGGCGGACCTCGAGCCTGCGCACCCGCAGCGCGGCCTACGACGCGCTCAGCTTCCCGGTGAAGATGGGCTACTTCGAAGACGACCGGGTGCGCGCGTGGGCCGGCTTCACCGCGGGCTGCGACCTCTCGGGGCACCCGGGACCCAAGGGCATCGTGGAGCCGACATGAGACTGCTGCTCGTCACCCTCGCGTTCGCCGCCAGCGGCTGCGCGTCCATCCTCACCGGCATCCGCCAGGACGTGCTGGTCGACGCCCAGCCTCCGGGCGCCACCGTGGTGGTGGTGGGCGGCCTGCCGGCGAGCGTGGCGCTGACCAGCGAGGAAGTCTTCGGCATCAAGGACACCCTGGTGACCCTGCTGGGGTCGAACCTGCCGCCCCCGACGCGCGCGCGGCTGCTCGCGCTCACCCCCGACGCGCTGGTGACGGTGCTGGTGACCTCGCTCCAGCTCGGGCAGCGCCTGCCGGCCGACAAGGCGCAGGCCTTCGGAGAGACCATCGAGCTCATCCCCGGGCCGGTGCGCGACCGCCTCTCGGACTACCTCGGCCTGGAGACGATGGGCGCGGCGCCGCGCACGGTGACGCTGGGCAAGGGCCGCCCGTGGGCGCTGGTGGCCTTCAAGGAAGGCCACGGGGCGCGGCTGCTCACCATCAAGACCAAGTTCAACTGGGTGACGCTCCTCAACATCCTCACCCTGGGCCTGGGCGCCATCGTCGACGTGCTCACCGGTGCCTGGCGCAACCTCGCCGTCGAGGAGCTGCACTTCAGCCTGGACCCGCTGCCGTCGCCGATTCCGCTGCCGGTGCCCGCGCCGCCGGTGGAGCCCGCGGCCGCTCCTCCAGGCCAGCTCTAGCGCTGCCCGAGCGCCCTTCGCCCGCGCATCTTTGCGAGCGCGCGTGCGACGCAGCGGCAATACTCCCTTCGCTCGTGGACTTTCCCCGCGGTCAGACCTTCTTCGGCCCCGACTTCGCCCGCGAGGAGTCCTTCACCTGCGACGCGGTGGTCATCGGCTCGGGCGCGGGCGGCGCGGCGGTCGCCTGGCAGCTGAGCCAGGCCGGCCTGTCGGTCGCCATCGTGGAAGAGGGCAGGAAGTACGAGCCCCACCAGCTGTCGACCAAGCAGTCGTGGGCGCTGCGCCACATCTACGCCGAGCGCGGCACCAGCCTGGCGACGGGCAACCTCTACCTGCCGCTGCCGCGGGGCAAGGCCGTGGGTGGCAGCACGCTGCTCAATTCCGCCATCTGCTTCCGCACGCCCGCGCCGGTGCTGGCCGACTGGCAGCGCGACTTCGGAGTGGACTGGGCCGACGCCGCCGCGCTGGCGCCGGTGTTCGCCGAGGTCGAGCAGGCCATCGGCGTCGCCAAGACGCAGCCGTTCCAGGCGCGCGCCCACAACCTGGTCTTCAAGCAGGGCGTCGACGCGCTGGGCCTGCAGGGCGACTTCATCAGCCGCAACGCGCCGGGCTGCGTGGGCTGCGGGCTGTGCCAGCTGGGCTGTCCCGTCGGGGGCAAGGGGAGCGTCGACCGCAACCTGGTGCCGTACGCGCTGGAGAAGGGCGCGGCGCTCTTCACGTCGACCCGGGCGACGCGCATCCTGGTGGAGAACGGCACCGCGGTGGGGCTGGAAGCCCACGCGGTGGATCCGCTGTCCGAGGTGCGGCTGCGCAAGCTCACCTTCAAGAGCCGGCTGGTGTTCCTCTGCGCGGGGGCCATCGGCAGCCCGATGCTGCTGCTCAACCAGGGCCTGTCGCTCGAGAGCGGGCAGGTGGGGAAGAACCTCCACGTGCACACCGCGCAGGGCGTGGCGGCGCGCTTCGAGCAGGTGGTCGACGCGTGGCAGGGCCCGACGCAGGGCTACTACGTGCCGCTCGACGGCGAGCGCGCGGTGCTGGAGACCTTCAGCGCGACGCCCGACATCTTCGCCATTCAGTACGACGCGTACTCCAAGCCGATGTCGCAGCTGCGGCACCTCGCGGCCTGCGGCTGCATGATCGCCGACGTGAGCACCGGCGAGGTGAAGCCGGGCAAGAGCGAGACGCGCAGCGCCGTCACGTACCGCCTGGAGCCGAAGGACCAGGCCGTCATCCTCAAGGGCATGCGGGAAATCACCCGCATCTACTTCGCGGCCGGCGCGCTGGAAGTGCACCCCGGCTTCCACGGCGCGAGCACCTTCCGCTCGCTCGCCGACTACGACGCCTTCGTGGCCAAGGGTCTCACGCTCGACCAGATGAGCGTCTACGCCTCGCACCCCATGTCGTCGTGCCGCATGTCGGCGGACAGGACGAAGGGCGTGGTGAAGCCGACCGGCGAGAGCCACTCGGTGAAGAACCTCTACCTCGCCGACGCCTCGGTCTTCCCCACCGCGCTGGGGGTGAACCCGCAGATCACGGTGATGACCACCGCGGTGATGATCGCCCGCCAGGCGCTCCGCGGCTAGGGCACCAGCGCGAGCTTGCCTTTCACCTCGCGGCGCTCGAGCCGCTCGAGCGCCTCGCCGGCGCGGGCGAACGGCAGCGTGGCGTCGAGGTGGGGCCTCAGCTTGCCGTCGGCCACCCAGCGCAGGAGCTGCTCGCCGTTGGCGCGGTTCTTCTTCGGCTCCCGCATGGCGAACGAGCCCCAGAAGACGCCCACCACCTGGCAGCCCTTGAGCAGGGTGAGGTTGAGCGGCAGCCGCGGAATCTCGCCGGTGGCGAAGCCCACCACGAGGTGACGGCCTTCCCAGGCGATGGCGCGCAGCGCGGCCTCGGAATACTTCCCGCCCACCGGGTCGTAGACCACGTTGGCGCCGTCGCCGTGGGTGAGCGCCTTGACCTGGTCCTTCAGGTCGTCGCGGCCGTAGTCCACCACCTCGTCGGCGCCCATCGCGCGGCAGAAGGCGAGCTTCTCGGGCGTGGACGCGGCGGCGATGACCCTGGCGCCGAGGAGCTTGCCCAGCTGCACCGCGGCGGTGCCCACGCCGCCGGCCGCGCCCAGCACCAGCAGCGTCTCGCCCGCCTTCAGGGCCGCGCGGTCGACCAGCGCGTGAATGGTGGTGGCGTAGGTGAGGAGCGTCACCGCGCCGGCCTCGAAGCCCACCGCGTCGGGCAGCTTCACCAGCGCGAGCTCGGGGAAGAGCACCTCTTCCGCGAAGGTGCCGTGGATCAGCGTGCCCGCGACGCGGTCGCCCACCGCGAGCGAGGTGACGCCGTCGCCCACCGCGCTCACCACGCCCGACGCCTCGCCTCCGGGGATGAAGGGGGGCGGCGGCTTGAACTGGTAGCGGCCGTACGACAGCAGCACCTCGGGGAAGTTGACCCCCGCGGCCTTCACCGTCACCCGCACCTCGCCCGGGCCGGGCACCGGCACCGGCAGCTCGTCGACCCGCAGGCCCCTGGGCCCCACCAGCTCGTGAACTCGCACCGCACGCATGGCCGTGCACTCTAGCGGCGCGCGTGCGCTCCGGTGGGCGCGAGCGCACTGCAGGAACATGCAGCATGCGGCAGGGCCCGCGCCTCTCACTCCAGAGGCGAGAATTGAGGTTGCGGCCCGGCCCCCATGGGGTAAGCGCCGCGCCGCGAGGGGGTCCCCTTCGAACGTGGAGCGGGCGGGAAAGCACCGTCCGCCGGAGGCTTGGGTGCGATGAAGATCGCCGTGCTGTGCGAGCAGGCCGAGGGCGAGCGCCGGGTGGCGCTGGTCCCCGAGTCCGTGAAGAAGCTGACCGCCAAGGGGCTCCACCAGGTGGTGGTGCAGGCCTCGGCGGGGGCCAAGGCCTTCCACCCCGACGCCGAGTACACCGCGGCCGGGGCCACCGTGGTGCAGACCGCCGCGGAGGCGCTCAAGGAAGCGCAGGTGCTGCTGGGCATCAACGCCCCGGCGCCCGCGACGCTGAGCGCGCTGCCCAAGGGCGCCACCGTCATCGCGCTGCTGCGCCCGAGCGACGCGCTGAAGCAGGCGCTCACCGCGCAGGGGCTCACCGCGGTGGCGCTGGAGAAGGTGCCGCGCACCACCCGCGCGCAGGCGGCCGACGTGCTGTCGTCGCAGGCCACCGTGGCGGGCTACGCCGCGGTGCTCCTGGGCGCGAGCGCGCTGCCGCGCCTGATGCCCATGCTCACCACCGCCGCCGGCACGCTGACGCCGGCCAAGGTGCTGGTGTGCGGCGCGGGCGTGGCGGGGCTGCAGGCCATCGCCACCGCGCGCCGGCTGGGCGCCCAGGTGACGGGCTTCGACGTGCGCGCCGCGGCCCGCGAGCAGGTGGCGAGCCTCGGGGCCAAGTTCATCGAGCTGCCGCAGCCCACCGCGGCCGCCGAAGGCCAGGGCGGGTACGCGAAGGAAGCGGGCGAGGCGCTCACCGCGCTCATCCAGTCGACGCTGGGCGAGGTGGTGCCGCAGTTCGACCTCTTCGTCACCACCGCGGCCATTCCGGGGAAGAAGGCGCCCATCCTCTTCACCAAGGCGGCGATGGAGCGGCTCAAGCCCGGCGCGGTGGTGGTGGACCTCGCGGCGGAGACCGGCGGCAACACCGAGCTCACCCGCGCGGGAGAGACGGTGGCGGCGGGGCAAGGGAAGATCATCGGCCCGCTGCAGCTCGCGTCGACCCACGCGCAGCACGCGAGCAGCATGTTCTCGCGCAACCTGGTGACGCTGCTCGGCTTCATGAGCGCGGAAGGCGGCGCGCTGCAGGTCGACGAGAAGGACGACGTGGTGGGCCCGATGCTGGTGTCGCTCAACGGCGCGCTGAAGGGAGCCTGACGGTGGATCTGACCCTGCTCGAGCTGTACGTGTTCATCCTCGCCGGCTTCACCGGCTACCTGGTCATCACCCGGGTGCCGCCGCTCTTGCACACGCCGCTGATGTCGGCGACCAACGCGATGTCGGCCATCTCGCTCGTCGGCTCGCTGGTGGTCGCGGGCAGCGACCGCGGCACGCTGAGCACGGTGCTGGGCACGGTGGCGGTGGTGTGCGCCACCATCAACGCGGTGGGCGGCTTCGTCATCACCGACCGCATGCTCAAGATGTTCAAGACGGGTCCGAAGGGGGGGCACACCCCGTGAGAGACCAGATCATCCAGCTCGTCTACCTGGCGGCGTCGATCCTCTTCATCCTCGGCCTCAAGAGCCTCACCAAGCCCGACACCGCGCGGCGCGGCATGCAGTACGCGGCGCTGGGCATGGTGTTCGCGGTGGGCGGCACGCTGCTGCACCACGACATCATCGACTACCGCTTCCTCGCGCTCGGCCTGGTGGTGGGCACCGTCATCGGTTGGCCGCTCGGCACCCGGGTGCCGATGACCGCGATGCCCCAGCGCATCGCCATCTCCCACATGTTCGGCGCGCTCGCCGCCACGCTGGTGGGCATCGCCGAGTACCGGCACCAGGCGGGGCTGCACCTGGAGCGCCCGGTGATGGCCGCGCTCGGCTTCGAGGTGCTCTTCGGCGCCCTCACCATCACCGGCAGCTTCATGGCCTTCGGCAAGCTGCAGGAACTCATTCCCGGTCGCCCCATCACCTGGCCCGGGCAGAACCTGCTGAACCTGGCGCTCTTCGCAGGCGCGGTGGGGGCCTTCGGCTACCTCATCTACGACCCCACCCAGGAATGGGCCTTCTACGCCATGGTGGGCATCGCGCTGCTGGTGGGCGTGATGATGGTGATTCCCATCGGCGGCGCCGACATGCCGGTGGTCGTCTCCTTGCTCAACAGCTACGCGGGCCTCGCGGCGTCGGCCACCGGCTTCGCCATCGGCAACAACGTGCTCATCATCTGCGGCGCGCTCGACGGCGCCTCGGGCTTCCTGCTCTCGCTCCTGATGAGCAAGGCGATGAACCGCTCGTTCTCCAACGTGCTCTTCGGGGCCTTCGGGTCGGCGCCGGCGGCGTCGGCGGCGGCCGGGGCAGGCGGGGTGATGAAGGGCATCGAGCCCGACGACGCGGCGGCGCTGCTGGCGTACGCGCGCAACGTCATCGTGGTGCCGGGCTACGGCCTCGCGGTGGCGCAGGCGCAGCAGGTGGTGCGCGAGCTCGCCGAGCAGGTGGAGCGCCGCGGCGGCGAGGTGCGGTACGCGATTCACCCGGTGGCCGGCCGCATGCCGGGCCACATGAACGTGCTGCTCGCCGAGGCCAACGTGGCCTACGAGAAGATCCAGGACCTCGAGGAAATCAACGCCGCCTTCGCCGAGGCCGACGTGGCGCTGGTGGTGGGCGCCAACGACGTGGTGAACCCCGCGGCGCGCAGCGACAAGGCGAGCCCCATCTTCGGCATGCCCATCTTGAACGCCGACCAGGCGAAGAAGGTGCTGGTGCTCAAGCGCGGCAAGGGCGCCGGCTTCTCGGGCATCGAGAACCAGCTGTTCTTCGCGGACAACACCTCGGTGCTGTTCGGCGACGCCAAGAGCACGCTCACCCGCGTGGTGACCGAGATGAAGGCGCTCGGCTAGCAGCGCCTTCGCACGGCTGCCGGCGCACCTCCGGGTGCGCTACACGTGGGGCATGCTCGACTTCACGCCCGAAGAACGCGCGCTGCTGCGCCGCTGCGCCACGCCCGCCAAGGTCCAGGGCTTCCTCGACTCGCTCCGCTACAACTGGGAGCGCGACGGCAAGTCGACGCTCAAGTCCTTCCGGCGGGTGGTGCGGGAGAAGAACGCGCACTGCCTCGAAGGCGCGGTGACCGCCGCCGCCATGCTCGCCCAGCACGGGCACCGGCCGCTCCTGCTGTGCATGGAGGCCCGCGACATCGACCACAACCTCTGCGTCTTCCGGCAGCGGGGGAAGTGGGGCGCGGTGGCGCAGTCGCGCGACGCCACCCTGCGGGGCCGGCCGGCGCGCTTCCGCACCCTGCGCGACCTCGTGCTCTCGTACTACCCGTACTACTGGCACTACTTCACCAAGGACCACACCGACCTCACCATTCGCGGCTTCGCGCTGGTCGACCTCTCGCGCTACCCGGCGAAGCGGTGGGTCACCAGCGAGGCGGACCCCACCTTCATCGAAGACCACCTCTGGGGGCTCACCTACACCGCGCTCTGGCCGACGCCCGGTCGCACGGCCTTCGTCAGCCCCCGGAAGGGCAAGCTGCGCTGGGTGAAGAACCCTCGGTCCCTGCTCACTCGCTGACGGGCGCGCGCCGCAGGCGGAAGCGGCGTTCCGCAGGGTACGGGAAGACGTCGTCTTCCACGCCTTCGCGCAGCTGGGCCTGCTTGGTGCGCCAGAACTCCGGCGTGGCGAGGTCGCCGTGCTCCTCGAGGAAGAGCGCCCGCGCCCGGTCGGAGGCGAAGAGGAAGCGCGGCAGCTCCTCGGGGAAGATGTCGTGGCGGTCGACGAAGAACGACGGCTCGTTGCCCGAGTCGTCGTCGCTGGGCGTGGGCATGCGGCGGAACTGGCAGTCGGTGACCAGGGCGATCTCGTCGTAGTCGTAGAAGACCACCCGCCCGCTGCGCGTCATGCCGAAGTTCTTGAGCAGCATGTCGCCCGGGAAGAGGTTGGCGCCCGCGAGCTCGCGAATCGCGTTGCCGTACTCGCGCACCCCGTGGCGCAGCTTCTCTTCGCTGGCGCCCTTGAGCCAGAGGTCGAGCGGCGTCATGCGGCGCTCGATGTAGAGGTGGCGAATCACCAGCGCGTCGCCTTCGCGCGCCAGCATCGACGGGGCCTTCTTCTCGAGCTCCGCCACCAGCTCGGGCGACACGCGCGCCAGCGGAAAGGCCACGTGGGAATACTCCAGCGTGTCCGCCATGCGGCCCACGCGGTCGTGCAGCTTCACCCGCAGGTACTGCGCCATCACCTGGTCGCGGTCGCTGTCCTTGGGCGGCTCGAACTTGTCGCGGATGACCTTGAAGACGTACGGGAACGACGGCAGCGTGAAGACCACCATCACCATGCCCGGCACGCCTTCGGCGGTGACCAGCAGGTCCGACGAGTGGCGCAGGTGGTTCTGGAAGTCCCGGTAGAAGAGCGTCTTGCCCTGCTTCTGCAGCCCGAGCGCGGTGTACAGCTCGGCGGCGGGCTTGAGCGGGAAGATGCTCTTGAGGAAGGCGACGTAGGCCGACGGCACCTCCATCTCGACCATGAAGTACGCGCGCGCCAGCGAGAAGAGGTGCGCCAGCTCGTCGTGACCGGTGAGGAAGGCGTCGATGTAGAGCTGGTTCTTCTCGTTCTTGAGCACCGCCACCGCGAAGGCCGTCTCTTCCGGCCCGTTGCGCACCCGGCCGATGAGGTAGGCCGCCTTGCCGCGGAAGAAGAGCGACGAGAGCACGTGCACCTGGAAGTTGGGCCGCAGCTCGCCCTTGCGCGGCACCAGGTCCTTGAGGCGCCGCTGCACCTCCGAGAGGTCGCGGTGCAAGTCTTCCCACTCCGAGCGCAGCTGCTGGTCCGCGATGATGGCGTGCACCGTGCCCTGCTGCCCGAGCTGCGCGGGGTAGTAGACGCGGTAGCACGGCCGCTCGCTCTCGATGTGCTCGGTGGAGACCGCCGCCCGCCAGAAGAGGTACTGGTTCGTGTAGTACTGCCGCGACAGCATGCGGCAGACGACGGAGTTGAAGAACGTCTCCGCGCATTCCGGCTGCTGGTGGTCGAGCAGGAGCCCCACGTACGCCGACTTGATGGCCGGCCAGTGCGCCTCGCTCTTCGCTTCGGGGAAGTCGCGGGTGATGACCGTCACCGCCTCGTTGACCCGGCGGTCGTAGCTGAAGATGCGCTCCTGCACCGACTCCCGCATCGCCTTCCAGTCGGCGGCCTCGAAGTGCTCCTTGGCCAGCGCCGAGAGGCTCCAGAAGTTGGAGTAGTGGCGGTCGAAGCCCTGCACGATGGCCCGGGCCACCTGCTCGGCGAAGGGGGCGCTCATGCGCGCACCCGGGCTGTGGTCGGAAATCGGGCCATGGGGTGACGGGGGCGCGAAAGCGTCGCCCAACTCACCCACGGGTGTCGATGCCTGGCGTTACTTGCGGCTCTTGCGCGACGGCTTGGCGGTGAGCCACGGCGGCAGCGGCACTTCGTTGCCGGCGAGCTTCTTGCGCAGCGCGGGGCGCGGGCGCGCGGCCACCAGCACCGGCTTCACGTCGACCGGCGCCGCGGGCTGCACGCTGAAGGTCGGCTCGGGCGGCGGCAGCGGCGCGAGGCTGCAGCGCTCGGCGTCGCAGAGGTCGACCTGCGCCTGGGGCGGCGGCGGCGGGGGCGGCAGGTGCACCTCGGGGTGCGGCGGCGCGCGGAAGCCGAGCGCGTCGGCGAGCTCGGGAGACGCGAGCCGGGTGGTGAGCTGCAGCTGGCCTTCGGCGAAGCCCAGGCCCGTCACCAGCGCCAGCAGCGCCACGAGCAGCGAGCCGCGGCGCCAGGGC